>CAYMUE010000342.1:0-3832 GCA_964393505.1 uncultured Polyangiaceae bacterium | reverse complement strand
GTCGCCCTCGGCCCACGTGAGCTGAAGCTCGCCATGTGATCCGCTCCGATGCCAACCGAGTACGCGTGCCCCGGATCGAGCAGCACGGTCACGCCTTGCCCCAGCTTCGCCAGAATCTTCGCCCCATCTGCCTTCGTGATCATCACCCCCGGAATTCCCGACGAGGTCCCGTCTCCTCCCATCGCGAACGGTACGTCTGCGTCCGCGTTGTCCACCATCACCGCCGCGATCGCCCCAGCCTGCTCGGCCTTCTGTATCTTCGAAGCGAACGTGCACTTGCCGCGGTTGATCAGCGCGATCTTCCCCTGAAGCTGCGCTGCGTTCGTCACCGATGCGCAGGCGTCCGCCGGAACCGTCGCCACCAGTTGCCCCGTCACCGCCCCCGACTGCGCCAGCGGCTTCGTGAAGAACCCCTCCGCGCAGGGGACATCTCCCTGGATCGACGACGGCGTCAGCACCTGCATCCCAAGGAACGACATCGAGTCCGTCGTCGCGGCGATCGAAACTGCCTCCGTGTACGTCGATGGCGCCCCTGCCGCGAAGAACACGTCGCCGTCGTTGCCCGCAGCCACTACCACCAGCGTCCCCAGCTTCGTCAGGTTCTCCACCTGCTTGCGATCCACCGGCGTCGCGATCCCGTACGACGTCCCCAACGACATGTTCACCACGTCCAGGCGATCGGACATGTCCCCGTCGTCGTTCGGATCCGCTGCCCACTCCAGCGCGGGAGCCACCATCGACGTCTCCCCCTCGCAGCCGAAGATCTTCAGCGCGTACAGGCTCGCTTCCGGTGCCATCCCCGGCCCGATCCGGAACTGCGTCGCGTCGAAGCTCGCCTCGTACCCCCCCGCGTAGCTCGTCCCGTCCTTGAGCACCCCAATCCCCGCCACGATGCCCGCCACATGCGTCCCGTGACCTCCCGAAATCTTCGTCCCCTGCACCGTCGCGCAGTCCAACGGGTCCTCATCCGGTTGTGGATTGTTCTGCCCCGTGTACGCGTCTCCCACGAAGTCCCACCCCCCAACGACCTTCGCCGTGGGGAACGTCCCCGGCTCCGACATCGACCGGTCGTTCGACGCATACGCCTCGGTCGTTCCCGGCCCGCCGAAGTCCGCGTGCGTATAGTCGATGCCCGTGTCGATCACTGCCACCCGCACTCCCTTGCCCGTCAGCCCCGCGCCCTGTGCCCCCCACAGCGTCGGCGCGCCGATCAGCGACGACGCGCTCGCGGTCGATCGCTGGTAGCTCGGCACGCGGTAGACGCCTTTCACTCCGGGAAGCGAGCGCACGCGCTCGAGGGATCGCACGGGAATCCGGGCCTGGATGGCATTGGCAAGACGCACCAGATCCGCCACAGGCTCGCCCCCGAGCTGCTCGATCTCCCGATGCAGAGCCTGGTGCTCACGCTTCTGCCGCACGACATGCTCGCGCACGCGATCCATCATCGCGGGGTCGGCCATCTCCGAGGGACGCGCAAGCAGCGAAACTGCCGGCTCCGCCTCCAGCTCCACGTAGACCATCGCGCGATCCGTTGCTGCAGGACGCAGCGCTTCCCGCAACCAGACCCCTGCGCGCGTTGCACGCGATGCGCCTTGGACTCCCGGAGCTGTCGGGGCTGCAAACGCCGACGGCGCCGTCGCATCGAAGCAGACCGATGCGGCTAGGATCAGGAACACCGCCGATACGAATGGGGCAGGGGAGGATCGTTTCATCGTGGGTCCAAGCCAGGCAGGGTTGCGAGTCGACGCCATGATAGCGGCAGACGCGACCTCCATGACACGTTGTCTGCGCCTCTCCTCACCGGTTGCGCGAACGCTGCAGGATCGACGATCCACCCTCGGCTGTCGTAGGATGCCCTCCATGATCCTCCGGCCCGCGCGAGAAGAAGATCTCCCTGCAGTGGCACGCCTCGCCGCCGGACTGGTGCGCCAGCACCACGGCTTCGACCCCGCTCGCTTTATGCTGCCCGAGCGCGTCGAGGAGGGATACCTCTGGTGGTTCCGCCAGGAGCTCGACAACCCCGCGGCGCTGATCCTCGTCGCCCAGAGCGATTCCGAAGTTGTCGGCTACGCCTACGGACGCATCGAGGAGCGCAACTGGAACATGCTGCTCGATACGAGCGGCGCGCTGCACGATCTGTTCGTCGATGATCACCACCGCGGCGAAGGCATCGGACGCGCCCTTGCCCTCGAAGCCATCCGCCTGCTCAAGCTCAAGGGAGCCCCCAGAGTCGTGCTCCACACCGCAACCCAGAATAGCCGCGCGCAAGCCCTGTTCGAGTCCATCGGGTTCCGTCGCACGATGGTGGAGATGACGCGCGAGTGCCGCGCGGATCAGGCCAGCGACGCGGAGCCGAAGCCTACGGTTGGCTGACGAAGGAGCCGCGGACGCGTGCGCTCCGCTGCGGTCCGATCAGGGCTGGGGACACGCCCGCAAGCAGGACAAAACAGAAACAGCGCCGACCGGGGAAACGGAGGCGCCGTCTGGGCCGGGTCCATTGGACACGGCAGCGAGAAAGTATCGAAGAAACCTGCGACCCCAAGGGGAGTTGAACCCCTGTTACCGGCGTGAGAGGCCGATGTCCTAACCACTAGACGATGGGGCCTGACGTCTGGCGCCTCTGGAAGACGCCCGGAAAGCACGTACTCGAAGCAAGGCAGCGTCGTGCGGCGACGCGGCTGAGCGACCAGGATTCGAACCTAGATAAACGGAGCCAGAATCCGTTGTCCTGCCATTGGACGATCGCTCAATACGGATGAAGCGAAGAACGAAGAGTTCAGAAAGAGCATCGGAAGGGCTTCGCGAAGCGCGGGTTCCGTCCGAGAGCGCACGGGAGGATATTCGGATACGGCCCGATGTCAAGCAACTTGTTGAGGGGCCCACCCATTTTTTCTCCCGGACCTTTCTCGCCATCGGGCTTGACCGCTTCCGCAGGGGCATTATCTTGCGGCCGCCGTTTGGCAGTCGAGCATGCCGAGTGCTAACCGCGCGCCCGGGGGGCGCGCCCCAGAGGCATGCCGATCACGGAGGCAAATCCCATGAAAATCAGGCCGCTAGCTGACCGCGTCGTTCTCAAGCGCATCGAGGAAGCCGAAAAGACCAAGGGCGGACTCTACATCCCCGACTCCGCCAAGGAAAAGCCCATCGAAGCCCAGGTCGTTGCCGTCGGCAACGGCAAACCCACCAAGGACGGCAAGGTCCGCCCCCTCGAGGTCAAGCCCGGCGACCGCGTCATCATCGGCAAGTGGAGCGGCACCGAGGTCAAGCTCGAAGGGGAAGAACACGTCATCGTCCGCGAAGAAGACATCCTGGCGATCGTCGCCCGCTGAGTAGGAGACACACCATGGCTGCGAAGGAAATCAAGTACCGTAGGACCGCCCGCTCCGCCATGCTGCGCGGCGTCGATGCCCTGGCGGATGCCGTCAAAGTCACCCTCGGACCCAAGGGCCGCAACGTCGTCCTCGAGAAGTCCTGGGGCGCACCCGTCATCACCAAGGACGGCGTCACCGTCGCCAAGGAAATCGAGCTCGCCGGCAAGTTCGAAAACATGGGCGCCCAGATGGTCCGCGAGGTCGCCTCCAAGACCAGCGACAAGGCCGGCGACGGCACCACCACCGCCACCGTCCTCGCCCAGGCCATCTACCGCGAAGGCCTCAAGCTCGTCGAAGCCGGCATGAACCCCATGGACCTCAAGCGCGGAATCGACTCCGCCGTCGAAACCATCGTCGGCGAGCTCCACAAGATGTCCAAGTCCACCAAGGACCGGAACCAGATCGCCCAGGTCGCCACCATCTCCGCCAACGGCGACACCACCATCGGCAACATCATCGCC
>CAYMUE010000341.1:0-3834 GCA_964393505.1 uncultured Polyangiaceae bacterium | reverse complement strand
GGCGGATTCCCGACGATCACCCTGATATCAAGCTTCTTCTGCCGCTTCCTCCGCGTGCTGTTGTCCACCAGCACCCGCGAGATCAGGTCGTCATGCTCATAGAGCTGGAACGTGTCGGTCAGGCAGATCCCCTCGAACGGCTGGTACTCCCCACCCACGATCCCGTGATACGTCGCCTCGATGTTGATCGCCGCGATGTAGTACGCCAGCAGCACGATCTCGTTCGCGTGGATCTCCTTCGCGTACTTGCGCGGCAGCTCCTCCTTCGAGATCAGCCCGCTCTGCAGCAGCCGCGTGATGAACGTCCCGGTCCCCGTGAACGGATCCAGGATGTGCACCCCCTCGCTCCCCAGCGTCTGCCCGAACTCGGTGCGCAGCAGGTGGTCCGCACTCTTCAGAATGAAGTCCACGATCTCCACCGGCGTGTAGACGATCCCGAGCCGCTCCGACATCTTGGGGAAGGCGTTGCGGAAGAACTTGTCGTACAGCTCCAGCACGATCTTCTGCTTGCCCTCCGCGCTCTCGATCCCCTCGGCCCGCAGCTTCACCGACTCGTAGAACGCCTCGAGCGTGCTCGACTCCTTCTCCAGGTGATGCTCGTGGAGAGCGTCCAGCACCCCCTGCATCGACCGAGACATCGAGTTCTCGGTCACGAAGCTGTGGCCGGCGAACAGCGCCTCGAACACCGGACGCGTCACCAGGTGCTGCGCCAGCATCTCGACGATCTCGTCGCGCGTGATGCTGTCGTTCAGGTCGTCGCGCAGCTCCTCGGCAAACCGATCGAACGCCTCGCGCTCCCTGGCGTTGGCCTTGCTCTCGAGGATGCCCGTGATGCGATCGATGTGCGTGCGCGCGATCTTCGCGATGTCCTTGGCCCAGTCCTCCCAGTGGTGGCGGTTGCCGACCTTCTGCACGAGCTTCGCGTAGATGGCGCGCTCGATCTCGCCGATCTCGAACTCGAGCTCCCGCTGCTCGGGGGCGGGCTTCCTGCCCGGCTGGGGCGCGCCGATGACCTGGCCAGCCCCGGCGCCGCGCCGGGTCCCGCCCTCCTTCTTCGGCCCCGTCCGCTTCGCGATCTTGTCGGTGATCGCGATGATCTCCATCTTGCTCGGGTCCTTGCCGATCAGCTCGAGCTTGTTGATCATCGCGTCGAACCGATCGTCGTGCGACCGCAGCGCCTGCAGCACCTGCCACACCACGCGGTAGGTCTCGTTGTCGCCGAGCGCGACGTGCGGCTCCACGCCGGCGGGGATGACCACGGGCAGCACGATGTAGCCGCGCTTCTTGCCCGGCGCGTTGCGCATCACGCGGCCGACGGACTGGACGACGTCGATCTGCGAGTTGCGCGGCGTGAGGAACAGCACCGCATCGAGGGCGGGGACGTCCACGCCCTCGGACAGACACCGGACGTTGCTCAGGATGCGGCAGGTGTTGTCGGGCGTCGCGGCCTTGAGCCAGGCGATCTTCTCCTCCTTCTGGGTGGCGTTCATGCTGCCGTCGACGTGCTCGGCCTCGCAGCGCAGGCGCGCGGCGGGCTCGCCCTCGGCAGGGGACTCGCTGAGCTGGTAGGCCTCGACGACGGCCTGGAACATGCCCGCGATGTGCTTGGAGCTGACCTTGTGGACCTTGCCTCCGTGCTGCTGCTCGATGACCTGGCAGAAGGCGACCGCGCGCTTCATGGGCGCGGCATCCTCGGTGAGCTGCTCGGCCAGGCCCTGCTTGGCGAGGGCCTTCCAGCAGCCGACGATCTTCGCGGCGTCGTCCACGCGCAGCTGGTTGTCCTGGTCCTTGAGCAGCTGCTGGATCCGGCGGCTGACGTGGGACTCCTCGACCGAGAGCACGACGACCTTGTAGTCGACGAGCAGGCCGCGCTTCACCGCCTCGGAGAACGTGAGGTAGTACAGCAGGGGGCCGTAGAGGCTCTCGTCGTCCATCGAGCAGAGCGCGACGTTGTCCCGCTCGGCCGTGGCCTTGGCGAGGTCGCCGTAGATGCGGGGCGTCGCCGTCATGTACAGGCGCTTGCGGGCACGCACGTAGTCGGCGTCGTGCACGCGCACGAAGTGGCTCTCGTCGTCGCCGTCGAAGGTCACCCCCGTCGTGCGGTGCGCCTCGTCGCACACGATCAGATCGAACGCGGGCAGGCTGTGCTGCTTCTGCGCCTGGTGGATCACGTCGATCGAGTGGTAGGTGCCGAACACGACGCTCATGTGCGCGGCGTCGTGGCGCTTCTTCATCTCGCTGGCGAGGCGCTTGCCGTCGGTGGTCGCGGGGTACTGCAGCTCGTGCACGAAGGTCTGCACCCGGTCGGTGTCCTTGCTGCGGCGCTTGCCGACGTCGCTGTCGGAGCAGACGGCGAAGCTCTGCAGGGGGATGGAGCTCTCCTGGGTCCACTCGGTGAGGGTCTGCGAGAGCAGGGCGAGGCTGGGGACGAGGAACAGGACGCGCTTGCCCTGGCCGGCGAGCCTCTCGGCGATCCTGAGGCTGGTGAAGGTCTTTCCGGTGCCGCAGGCCATGATGAGCTTGCCGCGCGGGTGCTGGTCGAGGCCGGCGGTCACCGCGTGCAGGGCGTTCTTCTGGTGCGGCCGGAGGGTCTTCTTGTCCTTGATGACCGGGCGCTTGCCGGGGCCGAAGCGGGACCAGTCGATGACGCTGCTCTCGAGGGCCGCGAGGTCGATCTTGGTGACGGGGATCTGCTGATCGCGCAGGGCCTCTTCGGCGTGGTCGGTCCAGAGGTTGGTGGTGGCGAAGAGGAGTCGGTGGGCGAAGGGTTTCTTGCCGGAGGCGGTGAAGAAGCTGTCGATGTCCGACTTCTGCACGCGGTAGTCGGGCGCGTACTGCTTGCACTGGATGGCGTGGTACTCGTGGGTGACGGTCTCGGCGACCAGATCGATGCCGGCGTCGCGCGGGTCGAGGCCCCGCTGGCGGGCCCACTCGGCGTAGGGGACGACCTCGCGGTACAGCTCGCGGTACGCGGGCTCGTTCTTGAGGTACGCGAGGGTCAGGTCTTCGAAGTAGGTGCCCTGCTCGCGGTGGGAGGCGGAGGCGGTGCGGTAGCCAGCGAGGAGATTCTGGAGAGCGCTCACCGCCGCAGTTCGCACCGGATGAGGGCGGGATGCAAGTGCAACCCCGGGCGCGTCCCCGCGCGGGCCGTGCGACCCCTCCGAGCGAGCCCGACGCCGCCTCGGGCAGCGTTCGAAACCACTCCGAGCGACCCCGACGCCGCATGGGGGAGGGTTCGAAGCCACTCGGGGTGACCCCGTCGCCTCATCGGGGAGGGTTCGAAGCCACTCGGGGTGACCCCGAAAGCCCCACCGGCGAGGGTTCGAGGCCACCCGGGGTGACCCCGAAGCCCCACCGGCGAGGGTTCGAAGCCACTCGGGGTGACCCCGACGCCCCAGCGGCGAGGGTTCCAGGCCACTCGGGGTGACCCCGAAGCCCCACCGAGGAGGAATGTGGACGGAATCGCGCAACGCTGATCCGTCGTCACCGTCATTTCGTGCAGGGTGCCCCGACTTGTCGCTTTCGACCTTGACACATTGCTGGCTCGAAACGGAAAATCCGCCCATGAAACGTATCCCGAACCTCACCACCCTCGGCCTGTGGCTTCGCGATCTCGTCGAAAAACGTCACGCAGATCTCGTGAAGTCCAAGGCCGGCAAGTACTACCAACCCCAGCTCCAGGAGCAGTTGGCCGCCATCGACGCGCTGCCGCCCGCGGTCGTCACCGGTCGTCCCCTGGCCGAGGAGCTGGCGCAGGCCGACGCGGAGCACGACGGCTACTGTTTTAATTATACGGCGACCACCGAGATGGTCGCGCGGCTTCCGGGCTCGTCG
>CAYMUE010000340.1:0-3927 GCA_964393505.1 uncultured Polyangiaceae bacterium | reverse complement strand
CTTTCGCGCGTCGAAGTGCCCTGGCGACTCGACCTGCGCCACCTCGGCATCGACAGTCGCGAACAGTGACTGAAGCTGCTGCGGCAGTCGATCATATCTCTCCTGGGCGACGGCTTCCTCGGTATCCGGCATCTGCTGGGCGACCGGAGCGGGTTCGGGCGCAGCCACCGCGGGCTCCGGCGCGACCACGGCCGCGGGTTGCACCTCCTCGTGCTCCTGGACCACCGGCGACGGGCTCGGCTCAGGCATGGGCTCGGGCGGCGGCGTCTGCACCGGGGCTGCGACGACCGGCTCAGGCTCGCAAGCGGGCTCCGCGGACTCCACCACCTGCGGCGCAGCCGGTGGCTCAACCGGAGGCGGTGCCGCGACCTGGGGTTCTGGCGCCGGGGCGCGCTCTTCTCGCGGCGCAGCATGCTGCTCGACCACCGGCTCGGGCTCGGTCACCGGCTTCGCGGGCCTTCTCCGGATGACGGGCGAAGGGGCTGGCGCCGGCGGCACCGGAGACGGCGTCGGCTCGGGCTTCGCAGTCGCCTTGCGCTTGACGACCGTCGGACGAATCCGCTCCTCGACGACCGATGGCGTCTTCTGCTTTTCCAGATGCCGCTTGACACGATCGACGGCGTCGGCTTCGACGGCGCTCATGTGGTTGCGAACGTCGGCGAACCCCAGCGACTGGAACAAGGCAACCAGACTCTTCTGGTCCATCCCAAGCTGCCGCGCGACCTCGTAGACCCGAACCTTGCTCATCGCACCTCCGAAACTGACCGAGCACTGTCTGCCGCGCGGCACGTTGTGGCAACGGCCGCCGCAATCTTCGCCCCGCGAATACCCAGAACCGCAACATCGGGGCGCCGCACCAACGCCCCAAGCATCGCCCGCGTCCCCCATGCCACCGCGCGCCCCTCCGCGATGGCCTGACGAATCGTGCCGGACGACGCGCACGAGCCGGCGTCAGTGGCAACGACCACCACCGGCAGCTCCCCTTTGCGCAGGGCGGCTTCCACTGCATCGAATCCGATCTCGACTCCGCCCGCCCGCGCAGCCGAGCTCAACAACCCTTCGACTCTCCGGTCCGCCGCGTCGCGCAGCGCCCGACACAGCGTCGCAGCGTCTGCCGTCACCTGTTTGCGGAAAACCCGCGACAGCCCCTTCGACGCCTTGGAGAAGCACGAAGCCGCGGGGTGCACGTGAGCCCCGTGACCAAACGCGTGCCCCGCGAGGTCGAAGAAGACCTCGCCGTCGGGACCCACGACCAGGCGCAGGAGGGTGTCCCCCTCGACCGCCTTCCCGCACCCCACACAGGTACGGATCGGCTTGCGCCGCGTCGTGGTGCGCTGGGCCCGAGGCTCCGTCATCACCCGCTACTCCTCCACCTTCGCCGCCGCCTTCTTGCTGGCTTCAGCTCGCGCCTGCTCGAGCACCTTCTGCTCGCTGTCCACGAAGTACTGGGCTCCGGTGCGGATCGAGCGCGCCTTCTTGATGCCCAGACCGGTGCGGATCGCGAGGCGATCGACGTCCTCGCGCAGGATGTCCTCGACCGATCGGTACCCCTGCTCCTCGAGCAGCTGCACAGTGCGCTGGCCCACGCCGCGGACGAACAGCAAGCGTTCGCGGTCGGAGAGAGGCTCCTGGCGCTGGGCAGCTTCCCGGATCCTCTCCTGACGCAGGCGCTCCATCGTCGTCTCCGCGTGCTCCTTCATCTTGGTCGCGGCCTCGGAGCCGCCCAGACGAGGAATGCCTGCGAGATCGTCGACCGATGCCTCCGCCACCTCCTCGATCGAACGGAACCCGAGACGGTACATCGACTTCGCCGTCTCCTCCGTGATGCCGTCGATCTGCTGGAGGGCCGACATCGCCTCTTCCTCGATCTGCTTGAACTTGGCTTCGCTGATGATATCGAGCTTCCACTTCGTCAGCGCTGCAGCGAGACGCACGTTCTGTCCCTTGCGGCCAATCGCCAACGACAGCTTCTCGTCCGGAACCACCAGCTCCATCCGGCCGTCCGCCTCGTCGACGATCACCTTGGTGACCTCGGCAGGCTGGATCGCCGCGATGACATACCGCGCGTGATCGCGGTCGTAGGGCACAATGTCGATCTTCTCGCCGCGCAGCTCCTGGACGACCGCCTGCACGCGGGCGCCCTTCATTCCCACGCAAGCTCCGACGGGATCGACGTCGGCATCGCGCGAGGTGACGGCGATCTTGGAGCGGGATCCGGGCTCGCGGGCGACGCCGACCAAGCGGACGATGCCCTCGTAGATCTCGGGGACTTCGGCCTCGAAAAGCTTCTCCACGAGCTTGGGATCGGCGCGCGAGAGGATGATCTGGGGGCCCTTCGCCTCGGGATCGATGTCCTTGACGTAGGCCACGATCCGGTCGCCGGGGCGGTAGGTCTCCCGCGGGGTTTGCTCCTTGAAGGGGAGGATGCCCTCGGTCTTACCGAGGTCGACGATGATGTTGTTGCCCTTCTCGAAGCGCCGCACGATGCCGCGGATCAGCTCGCCTTTGCGATCCTTGTACTCGGCGTAGATGATGTCGCGCTCGGCGTCGCGCACGCGCTGCAGCAACACCTGCTTGGCTGCCTGCGCCGCGATGCGCCCGAACTGCGCACGCGCCTGCTTGAGCTTCAACAGATCGCCGAACTCCTCGTCCTGCGTCCGCGCCCGCTCGCCGTCGTCTGCTCGCCAGAACACCTGGAACCCGAGCTCCTCGCCGATGTCCGCCTCCAGGCCGTAGCGCCGGGCGTCCTCCAGCGAGATCTGCCGCTCCGGCTCCTCGACCTTGTCAACCACCGTCATGTACTGGAACAGGTCCACCTGCCCCGCGTCCTCGTTGTAGCGCGCCTCCAGCTCGCGCGTCGCGCCGAACGAGGCCTGCGCTGCCTTGTGGATCGCCGCCTCCACCGAAGCGATCAGCACCTTCTTCTCGATGCCCTTCTCCTTGGCGACCTGCTCGAGGATCATCCCGAGGTTGGGCTCGGTTCCTGTGTCGGGGGATGGCGACATGTTCGTCCTGCTCCGTGTTCACCGCCCTGATCGTGGGCGCTTCCCTTGCTTCGGTTCGTTCTTCCTCTTCGGCTGGGACGGGATCTCGTACGTCAGATTCCCAGCCTTGATGCTCGCCGGCTCAATCGCGTGCTCGCGCCCGTCGGCCTCGATCACGACTCGCCCCTCGACGACGCCTCGCAGCGTCCCTCGGAGCGCCTTCTGCCCGTCGGCCAACGCCTCGCGCAGCACCAGCTTCGCCGGGCGCCCCGCGAATCGTTCGTACTCCGAAGTGTTCCGCAACGGCCGCTCGATCCCTGGCGACGACACCTCGAGCACGTACGCGAAGGAGATCGGATCGGCCACGTCGAGCGCCGCCGACAGATCCCTCGAGATGTCCGCGCACAGGTCCACGGTGATCCCTTCGCCAGGCTCGCCCTGCTCCCGCTCGATCATCACGCGCAGCACCACGCCGTTTCTCTCACGACGCAGCGCCGCCTCGAACAGGATCACGCCATGTGCAGCAAGCACGGGCTTCACCACGCGCTCCACCGCAGCGAGGATCCGTTCTTCGCGACTGATCGTCTCGGGCACTTCCAAGGGACCTTTCCACAAACCTTTCCGACGGTGCCCACGCGTCGGCCCGGTGTTCGATGACGGAGGACCTGCCGGACGCGTGAGCTCATTTCGGAGCCCAACAAAACGAAAACGGACCCTGTCTGGGGGTCCGCTACGGTCCACCCGTCTTTGCGGGCGTATAGATAGCCGGCTCCTGGCCAACAAGCAAGCCGTTACTCACACCCCCCTCTCCTTCCTCCGCTTGCGACCCGCCCCGCCTCGGGCCACCATCCCGCCCCCATGCCCCGCTTCCCCGCCCCCTTGCTCCCCTTCCTCCTCGCTGCGGCCTCCGCCCTCCCCTGCGCTTGCTGCCGAAACAACCCCG
>CAYMUE010000339.1:0-3931 GCA_964393505.1 uncultured Polyangiaceae bacterium | reverse complement strand
CGCAAGACGCCCACGCGCAGCGTGGACGAGCTCGTGCGCGAGCGAACCTCGCCCGCCGTGAAGTCCGCGCTGAAGACCCTGCTCGAAGCGCCTGCGGCAGCCGGCAAGAGCGGCGGGCGTCGTGGTGGTGGCCGTCGCAAGTCCGCTGCCGCCGCCGAGGGAGGAGACGCCTGATGCACACGCTTCACGGCTACGTGGCGAAGCAGCTCGCCGACAAGATCAAGTCCCGGCGTGTCGTCGTCTGGTACGACGAGCGCAGCGAGTTCCAGCCGTTCGTGGACGAGGTGCGCGGAGGCCCGCGGGCCGTGAGCGAGCCCGTTCCCGTGGCTGTCGCGGGCGCGAAGGCGAGCCTCGCCGAGTACGCGGGCTCAATGTTCGAGCTGCGCGCGGTCGTCGAGCCGCACGTGAGTGGCGATACCCCAGCCCCGGTTGTGGTCTACATCCCGGGCATCACGCGCGACCGCCGCTCGTCGGTGCTGATGGAGCTTGAGAAGGCCGGCACGACGTGGGAGCCGCAGCTCAAGCAGCTCGCCAAGAACGTCCTGCTCCAGAAGTACACGCTCGGCGTCGTCGACGAGATGCTGCCCTTCGATCGCAAGGTCTCCTACGATGACCTTGCGCGCGCGGCCGCCGGCAACGCCGGCGCAGAGGCGCCGTCGATCCTGAAGAGCATCTTCCACGACGCCAGCGGCAACGACGGGCTCCTCACGGCGTGGCTCGTGAGCGATGCACGCGACCCGGAGATCGTGAGCAAGGAGGCGACGCGGGAGCTGACCAAGCTCGTGAAGGCGCGGCTGGGGCTCGACCTCGTTGCGGACTCACCGCTCGCGAAGCTTCGCGCCATCACGCTGCGCTACGTGCTCGCGGGCGAGTTCCGCCTCGACCTGTCCTGTGACGCGCCCGCGTCGCTCGACAGCGTCGGGAAGCCGCCGACGAAGGACGAGGAGTCGGCGGTGCGCGAGATCGCGCGGCGCCTGCGCACCGGCCACGCCGATGCCTACGCGGCGCTCGCGGACCGCGTGGAGGAGGAGCTCGGGCTGAAGAACGCGAAGCTGCCTCCGGGCGCGCTGGGCTCCATCGACACGTTCCGCTTCGAGGAGCGCGCGCTCCTTCGCCACGCGGGCGACCTCATCTCGAACGGCAAGTTCGGCGAGGCGCTCGCGCTCGTTGCGGACCGAGAGCAGAGCTTCTGGCTTGACCGAGACGTCAGCAGGAAGGCCCAGTGGGAAGCCACTCGGCGCATGGCCGAGCTGGGCAACGTCGCGATGGAAGTGCGAAAGGCCGTCAACAAGACCTCGGGAGACGCCGCCACGTGGCTCGATGCCTACGTGTCGAAGGACGGGTGGTTCCGTCTCGACCAGGCCCAGCGCCGCCTCGAGGCCTGGGTGGCGAACCTCGACGAGGAGCCCGAGGAGCGCCCGCTCGGTGTGGTCCGGCGCGCCCACGAGGACACGTGCCACGCGATGGCGGAAGGCTTCACCAAGGCGCTCGTGAAGGCCGGGTGGACCGTGCCCGGAGCCCTCCACCAGACGCGCGTCTGGAGCGAGGTCGTCGCCGACAAGCCCAAGCCCGTCGCCTACTTCCTCGTCGACGCGATGCGCTTCGAGATGGGCGTCGAGCTCGCCGAGCGTTTGCCGAAGACCTCCGAGGTCTCCGTGCGCGCCGCCGTGGGCGCGCTGCCCAGCATCACACCCATCGGCATGGCGGCCCTGCAGCCCGGCGCCTCCGCGAGCTTCTCGGTCGTTGAACAGGGCGGCAAGCTCGGTGCTCGCATCGACGACAGCTTCCTGCCCGACCTCGTCACCCGAAAGAAGCACGCTGCCGCGCGTGTGCCGAAGCTCGTCGACCTTGCGCTCGACGAGCTGCTGAGCCTCCAGCCGTCGAAGCTCTCGAAGAAGCTCGACGGCGCGCAGGTGGTCGTCGTCCGCTCGCAGGAGATCGATCACGCGGGCGAGACGGGCTTCACGTTCCAGGCGCGGCAGGTGATGGACACGGTCATCGACAACCTCGCGCGCGCGATTCGCAAGCTCGCGGCGGCGGGCATCGAGCACGCGGTGGTCAGCGCCGACCACGGCCACCTGTTCTTCGCCAACGACCGCGACGAATCGATGCGCACCGACGCTCCCGGCGGGAACACGGTGGAGCTGCACCGGCGCTGCTGGATCGGTCGCGGCGGGGCCACATCGGCGGGCTGCGTGCGCGTGGCCGCGTCGTCGCTCGGCTACGCCTCGGACCTCGAGTTCGTCTTTCCTGCGGCGACGGGCGTGTTCAAGGCGGGTGGCGATCTCGCCTTCCATCACGGCGGCCCCTCGCTTCAGGAGCTGGTCGTTCCGGTGCTGACCGTGCGCACGAAGGTGCGCGAGTCCGTCCGTCCGTCGGCGGGCCCCATCGAGGCACTCGGGCTACCGGATGCGGTGACCAACCGCATCTTCAGCGTCACGTTCACCTACGGCGCGAAGCAGATGCTGCTGGGTGCTGCGGGCATTCAGGTTCGGCCGCTGTTGATGACGGCGGGCAAGCAGGTGGGTTCGGTGGGCATGGCGGTCGACGCGCAGTTCGACCGCGCGTCCGGCACCGTGAAGCTCGAGCCGAACAAGCCGGTGACCATCGCGTTCCTACTGAGCGATGAGAGCGCCGCATCGTTGCGCGTCGTGGTGCAGGACCCGACGACCGACGCGGAGCTGTACCGCTCGCCCACCGACATCCCGGTTCGACTTGGAGTGTAATTCATGAGCAACGGAACAGTCCCGACACGAGATGCACTCGACGACAAGGTCAACCGCCTCTTCGCGGGGAAGGTGGTGCGTAAGGACCTCGTTCGAAAGGTGAAGGTCGGCGCCAACGTGCCGGTCTTCGTCCTCGAGTTCCTCCTCGGGAAGTACTGCGCCTCCTCCGACGAGGTCGCGATCCAGATGGGGCTGCAGGTCGTCAATGACACGCTCGCGAACAACTACATCCGCTCCGACGAGTCGATGAAGGCGCAGGCGATGGTCAAGGATCGCGGGCGGCACACCTTCATCGACAAGGTGAAGGTCCGCCTCGTCGACTCGGACTACTGGGCCGAGGTCACGAACTTCGGCCACAAGAACGTCCACGTGCCCGAGCACTACGTGCGCGACTACGAACGCCTCGTGATGGGCGGCGTCTGGTCGCAGGTCGACATGCGCTTTGAGTACGACGAGGAGTCGCGCGGCAAGAACCCGTTCTGGATCGACAAGCTCACGCCCATCCAGATCGCCACCTTCGACCTCGAGGAGTACCGCCGCGTCCGGGGCGAGTTCACGACCGACGAGTGGCTCGACCTCATCATGCGCAGCATGGGGTACGAGCCGGGCGAGATGTCGCGGCGCCTGAAGCTGCTGTTCCTCGTGCGCCTCATCCCGCTCGCGGAGCGCAACTACAACATGGTCGAACTCGGGCCTCGCGGTACGGGCAAGAGCTACGTCGTCCAGGAGGTCTCACCGTACTCGGCGCTGCTCACCGGCGGCACCACGGTGGCCAACCTCTTCGGCCACATGAACGGCCGCCAGAAGGGAATGGTGCAGATCTGGGACGTCGTCGGCTTCGACGAGGTCGCGGACCTCCAGAAGATGCCGAAGGAGGTCATCACGACGATGAAGACCTACTGCGAGTCCGGCACCTTCCAGCGCGGGCAGGAGGCGGTCTCGGGTGACGCGAGCATCGCGATGTTCGGCAACACCAACCAGCCCGTCGACGTGATGGTCCAGACCGGCCACCTCTTCGCGCCGATGCCCGACATCATCCGCGACGACATGGCCTTCATCGACCGCATGCACTTCTACCTCCCGGGCTGGGAGATCCCGAAGATGCGGAACGACCTCTTCACGAACCACTACGGGTTCGTGGTCGACTACCTCGCCGAGGCGCTCCGCGAGATGCGGAAGCACAACTTCACCGAGGTCATCGATCG
>CAYMUE010000338.1:0-3951 GCA_964393505.1 uncultured Polyangiaceae bacterium | reverse complement strand
CGCGCTCACGGCGGTCTGTTTTCTGACGGCCGCGCATGCGGTGGCTTGCCACAGCAATAATGCGCCGTTCGGGAACGGGGACGACGGGTGCACCGCCAGCCAATGCGTCTGCATCTGTGCGTGTCATGCGGCCGTGGAGCCTTCTGACCATCACGATTTCTGCGCGTCAGAGCGTACCCTTTTTTTCCCCTCAGACTATGTGACCTTGCTGGGAACGTCAGTTCCCGCCGATATCTTCCGACCGCCGCTCGCGAACAGTTAATTTTGCTGTCCAGCGCCTGCTTCAGGCGTTGGTGTAACGTGCGTGTCTATAACTTTTGACCTTGTCGGAAGGTTGTCGAATCATGAAATCAAATCATCCATTCTGGGCACCTTTGTGCCCGTGTGCAATCATACTGTGTGTTTTTGCGCTCCAGGCCGCAGAGCCTGGCGCGTCCCGGACCGTGACCATCGAAGAGTGCCTTCGACGCGTCGCGGAACGGAGCCCGGAACTGAAATCCGGATCGTACAAGACCGAGGCGGCCGAGCGCCGCGCCAGGCAGGCTGGCCGGCCCATCAACCCGCGCCTGGAGACGGAAATCGAGAACGTGGCGGGCTCCGGCGCTGTCGAGGGCGTCGACGCGGCCGAGACCACGGTGGCGGTCTCGCAGGAGATCGAACTGGGGGGCAAGCGCCGGCACCGGACGGCGGTGGCCGAGGCGGAGACGGCGGTGACCCGTGCGGAGCGGGAGGTGCGGCTGCGCGCGGCTCTGTTCGAGACGCGACGCGCCGCCCTGGCCGTGCAGATCGCCCAGGAGAAGGCCCGGCTCGCCGACGAGGCGCTGACGCTGATCCGGGAGACCGAGTCCGTTGCCGTGGCCCGCGAGAAGGCCGGCAAGACAACGGTGCTGGAGACGGAGCGCGCCCGCGCCGAGACCGCGAAAGCGGAGATCGAGCTGGAGGCGCGCAGGGCCGAACAGCGTGACGCGGTGCGGGAGCTGGCCCTGTTCTGGGGCGAGACCGAGCCGACGTTCGACGCGGTGGACGGCCCGTTCGATGCGGCGGCGGGGGCGTTGCCTCCGCTGGACGACCTGCTGGTGCGGGCGGCCTCGAACCCCGACCTGCTGGCGGCCGAGGCGCAGACGCGCACTTTCGAGGCGCGGATCGGCGCGGAGCGTGCGGCGCGGGTTCCGAATCTGGAACTGAGCGCCGGCGTGCGGCGTTTCGAGGAGGGCGGGGACTTCGGTTTCGTCGCCGGGGCGGGCATCGAGCTGCCGTTCTACACGCGCAACATGGACGGCGTGCGGGCGGCCGAGGCCGACGCGGAGGCCGCGCGGCTGGAGGCGACCGCGGCCCGCCTGAGGAACGAGGGGCGCGTCAGGCAGCTTTACGCGCGTCTGGACACGCTCGGGGCGAAGACGGTCCGGCTCAAGGGGACGGTCATGCCGGTGACCGAACGCACCCTCGCGCTGGTGCGGGACGCCCACAAGCAGGGCAAGGCCGGGTATCTCGACGTGCTCGAGGCACGCCGCACGCTGGTCGAGGCCCGTTCGCAGCTCATCGAAACCGTGTCCGAGTATCTGGGCGTGAGCATCGAACTCGGCCGTCTCACAAACACCCTTTCTGACAACCTCTAATCCCATTTGAAGGAGAAAACCATGAATAAAGCCACAGTCATTTCCCTGTTCTCAGCTCTGCTGACGGTATCCCCTCTGTTTGCGGAGGATGACGGACACGGCCATGCCGCCGCGCCGAAGACGGCGGACGAACTCTTCACCGCCCAGTGCGAGCACAAGATCCCGCAGTACACCTGCGACGAGTGCCGCTACGAACTCGGGCTCGTGAAAATCGATCCCTCGCTGGTCCGTTCGGCGGAGAACGCCAAGGGGCTCCTCACGTTCGAGTCCGTGCAGAAGCGCGTCGCGCAGACGCTCCTGCCGATGAACGGCGAGATCGCGCTCAACGCGTCGGCCCTGACGCATGTGTCGCCGCGCGTGCCCGGAACGGTCCGCACGATCAATGTCGACCTGGGGCGGCAGGTCAAAAAGGGCGACGTGCTGTTTGAGATCGAGAGCCCCGAACTCGGACTCGCGGTCGGCGCGTACCGCAAGAACAAGGCGCTGGCCGCGCTCGCGCTCAAGAATCTTGAGCGCGAGAAAACGCTGGTTACGCAAAAGCTCAGCCCCGCCGCCGACCTTGTGGAGGCACAGATGAGGTACGAAGAGTACCGCATCGAGCTTGAGTCGGCGGCGAACGCACTTCACGTGATGGGCTTGGATGACGCGGCGGTCGACGCGCTGACGGCGGACGGCGCGACCGGCAAGGGCGCGCGCCTGCCGGTCCTCGCGCCGCAGAGCGGCACCGTGATCGAGAAGCATCTCTATCCGGGCGAGACGGTCGAGACGGGCAAGGACGTGCTGACCATTGCGGACCTCTCTTCGGTCTGGGCCTGGATGAGCGTCTACGAGCGGGATCTGGCTCGGCTGCTGGCCGAGGCGAAGAAGGGCCCGACGCGCGTGCAGGTCTCGACGCTCGCGTTTGCGGACATGACGTTTGAGGGCGTGATCGACCTGGTCGGGTCCATGGTGGACGAAAGCGACCGGACAATCAAGGTCCGTGCGACACTGAAGAACCCGGACGCGCTACTACGCCCCGGTATGTTCTGCGCGGTGAATGCGGTCTTTGAGACGCAGGAGAAGGTGGTCGCGGTTCCCAAGAGCGCGCTGCTGTCCGACGAAGGCAAGCATTTCGTCTTCCGTCAGGTCCGCGAGGGCTTTGTGCTCCGAACGGACGTTGAAGTCGGGCGCGTTTTTGCAGACTATATTGAGATTAAGAGTGGGCTGTCCGAGGGCGAGAAGATCGTCACGGGCGGCGCTTTCGTCTGCAAGTCCGATGTGTTGCGCGCCAAAATGGGAGCGGGCTGCGCGGATTAAGGTCCTGCGGCCATCCTGCACGAAAGGAACACGCTTATGTTAAACAATTTCATCAAGTTCATTCTGACGCAGCGGCTCATGGTCATCATGGCCGCGGCGGCGGTGTCCGTGGCGGGCGTGATCGCCTGGCGGATGCTGCCCATCGACGCCTTCCCGGACGTGACCAACGTCCAGGTGATGGTGCTATCCGACGCGCCGGGGCTCGCCTCGGTCGACGTCGAGCAGCGGGTGACGTTCCCGGTGGAGAAATCGCTGCAGGGGCTTCCCAAAGTCCGGCAGGTCCGCTCCATGTCCAAGGCCGGGTTCTCGCAGGTGATCGTCGTCTTCGAGGATGACGTCGACACGTACTTCGCGCGGCAGCTGGTCTTCGAGCGGCTGCAGGCCGCGAAGGAGCAGCTCCCCGAGGGGGTCGAGCCGGAGATGGGGCCGATCAGCACGGGGCTCGGGGAGATCTACCAGTACACGCTGGAGAGTCCGACGCGTTCGCCGATGGAGCTGCGCACCATCCAGGACTGGCTGGTCTCGCCGCAGTTGAGATCGATCGCGGGCGTGAATGAGGTCAACAGCTTCGGCGGGTTCGTCAAACAGTACCATGTGCTGGTCGAGCCCGCGCGTCTGCTGAAGTACAAGCTCACGCTGGACGAGGTCCTGGAAGGTCTGGAGCGCAGCAATGCCAACTCCGGCGGCAGCTTCCTGACGAAGGGCTGGGAGCAGTCGTACGTGCGGGGCGTCGGCCTGTTTCAGGACATCGCCGACATCGGGGATGTCGTGCTGCACGCGAAGGACGGCACGCCCGTCTACCTGAAGGACGTGGCGGAGGTGAAGATCGGGCCGCAGACGCGGCAGGGCGCGGTCAGCCAGGACGGCAAGGGTGAAACAGTCGCGGGCATGGTGATCATGCTGCGCGGGGCGAACTCGAAGATCGTTGTGGACAGTGTGAAGAAGGCGATTCCGGCGGTTCAGGCCAGTCTGCCCAAGGATGTCACGATCAAGCCCTTCTACGACCGCACCTCGCTGATCCAGGCGTGCATAAAGACCG
>CAYMUE010000337.1:0-4027 GCA_964393505.1 uncultured Polyangiaceae bacterium | reverse complement strand
AGGGCGGCGCGCCCGATCCCACCCAGCTCTCCAACAAGTAACCCGCTGCCTCCGCTGCCCCCGCGCAGCCCCCCCATCCCATCCCCGTCCTCGCTCGCCGCTCCCTTGCGCGCCGTGCCTGTCACCTGCTCCCTGTCGTCGCAGCGGACGGACGGACGACCTTGTTGTCAACGTGCGCCGGCCGAAGGCAGAATCACGCGGAATCGGGCGCCTCGCCCGGAGGGCACGACCTCGATCGTGCCGCCGTGCGCCAGGACGATCGCCCGGGTGATTGCCAACCCCAGCCCGGTGCCGCGTCCCTCCTTGCGGCGGGTGAAGAATCGCTCGAACACCCTCGCGCGCTCTTCGGGCGGAATGCCGGGGCCGTCGTCCTCGATCTCGAGACGAGCGCGAGCCCCCTCGCAGGCGAGCATGACGCGAACCTGCCCGCCACGCGGTGAGAACGATATCGCGTTGTCCAGCAGGTTTCGCAGGGCGACCTCCAGCTCCCGGGGTACGCCCCGCACCATGGCAGTACCGGGCCCCTGGAAGGCGATCTCAATCGAATCCTGCTGCTCGCGGCAGGCAGCCACTACACGCTCACTCAGCTCCGCCCAGTCGATCTCCTCGCGAGCGTCTCCGGGCAGTCCCGCCTCCGCCCGCGTGAGCGAGATCCAATCTGCGACATTGCGATCCAGACGCGCGCCGCTCTCGGCCAGCATCTTCGAGAGCCGGGCGGCTCGCTCGGCTGTCAGTGGCCTCCCCGACCCGAGCAGCTCAGCGCACGTCTTCATCGTCGCAAGCGGACCCTTGGCCTCGTGTGCAACGTCGTCGACGAACGCCTGGTTGCGCCGGCTCCGCTGCGCCAGAGCCTCGTGCAGCTCGTTGAGCGCGCGGGAGACCTCGGCCACCTCGGCCGGCCCTTCCACGGCAATCGGCTCCACCACCGATTGGCCCCTTCGTCTGGCGACCTCGGCTCGCAGCTTCTCCAGCGGACGCACGATGCGTCGCACGACCCACGTGCTCAAGGCCAGGGCGATCACCAGCACGATTCCAGTCAGCGTCATCAGTGGACGCTTCACCGCTGGCAGCCTCTGCACTCCGAGCTGGGCAGACTCACGCACATGGATGACCACGGGCTCGCCATTGCGTCCCGCGACACGCTTCGAGAACGAACACTGCTGCAAGTGCCCGTCCATCTCCGTGGCGCACTGCGCGTGACTCCCGTGCTCGAGGGCGTGCTGCACCCCGGGACGCTGCCCCGGCGGTGGAAGCGCCTGATCATAGGCGTCCACATCGCGACCCGGCGCAGTCCCGACCGACGCCGGCCCCAGCTTCGAGCCGCGCCTCTCGTGATCGCTCTGAAGCGCGCTCGCCCCGTCGCGATCAGTCACCCAGATGTGGACCTGCCTCTCGCGGGCGATACTCGCGATCGCGGCGCCCGGGTTCTCCCGCCCCATCGCCCGCTCCGCCTCACCAGCGGCCGCGGCGACATTGGCGCGCATGCCGTCCTCGAGCCGACGGTTGAGACGATCGATCCCCCAGACGAAGGCAAGGGGCGACAGTACGACCAGCACGATCACCACGCGAACGAGCGTGCTGAGCCGGGGTCGCTCACTCCCCATCACGCCACCGGTACCCGGCGCCGACCACGGTCTCGATCGCGCGCGAGGCAGGGTCGATCTCGCCCAACTTCTTGCGCAGACGGCCTATGTACGTATCGATGATGCGGGGAGCAACCGTAGCACCGTCCTCGCGAATGACCTCGAGGAGCCGGTCTCTGGAGTACACGAGCCCCGGACGCGAGCTGAGGGTTTCGATCAGCTTGAACTCGGTGACCGTGACAGGGACGTCCGCGCCGCGGTACGTCACGCGAAGACGGTCCGGGTCGATCACGAGCGCGCCTCGGACGCGTACGGCGGTGTCACTTGGGGGATTGCGGGGGCGCATTCGACGCGTGACCGCTTCCACGCGCGCGAGCAGCACGCGCATTCCAACGGGCTTGGAGATGTAGTCATCGGCGCCGAGCTCGAGGCCGAGCGCCTCGTCGATTTCGCCCTCGCGCGTGGTGAGCAGGATCAGCGGCGTCTGGTTCCCTGCCTCGCGCATTCTGCGGCACATGGAGAACCCGTCGAGGCGGGGCATGTTGACGTCGGCGATGACGCAATCGAACTCCCCGGAAACGAGCGCCTGCAGCGCCTCGGCACCGTCCACGGCCACCCGGACCTCGTATTCCGCCTGTTCGAAGGCGAGGGCCAGGCCGTCCAGGAAGGGAGCATCATCATCGACGAGGAGCACGCGGCTCATGGCCGATGGATAGCACGAATATCCCCGGTTCACAGGCGTGCGACGTGCCGCGACCTCCCGCTCAGCCTCGGGCGACGCCTGGGTTCGCCTGAGCCTTCCGCTGGCCGCGACGTGACCCGTTCACACCAGATTCACAATCGATTGTGCGTCGTTTGTTGCGATGTCGAATCCAGGTCCACCTCCGGCGCGCACGGTGGAGTCATGAGACACCTGCCGATTCGCTCCTGGCTTGCACCGATGGCGCTCTCACTGGCAGCCTGCACCGCTCTGCCGCCCTCTGTCCTTTCCGACGACGGGTCCGAGCGCGAGAGCGGGGGGACGATTCCCGAGCCCCACCCTGAAGGGGTCAAACAGGGCTCCTGTGACGCGCCCAAGATGACGCTCGGCACGCTTCCGTCAGGGATCTGCATGGCAAGCGACCCGAGCTTCTACTGGGATGGCTCGCGGTGCGTGCAGATGCCGTTCAATCGATGCTTCGTAGGCAACCTGGTCGACAAGTCCCCGAGGGTCTTTCCCTCCATGAAGGACTGCGAGGCGAGCCATGCGCACTGCCACTGAAGCCCGACGCAGGAGACGGCTCGCGGCAAGCCTGGTCGCTGCGATCTCCGCAATCTGCCTGGTTGCCATCGCAGCGGACCGCCCGCGCCGACAGGTCGAGCTGCCGCCGCCAGGAGTGCCGGTACTGACCTTGATGACCTACAACGTGAACTACGGCATGGCGGGAGACCTCGACACGCTGTTGGCGATACGGGACAGCCAAGCCGAGCTCGTGGTGTTGCAGGAAACCACGCCCGAGTGGGAGCACTTCATGCGACTCTTTCTCAGCAACGAGTATCCCCACATGTTGTTCGAGCACACCCGGCACTGGGCCCCGGGAGGCATGGCAGTGCTGTCGAAAGGGCCGCTCCGCGCCGATGCTCCGTTGGAGTCCCCCGTCGGGTGGTTCTTCGGCTGGCGGATTGAGGCCAATACCCCCCTGGGGAAGGTCCAGGTTCTCGATGTGCACTTGCGTCCTCCGCTGAGCGATCCGTCGAGCCTCACCAAGGGATACTTCTCCACGCGTCGCGATCGGGTACGCGAGATCGATGCCTATCTCGCGATCTTGAAGCCCGGGATTCCGACCTTTGTCGTGGGGGACTTCAACGAGGGAGACGATGGAGCGGCCCTGCGACGGGCCCTCGCTCGGGGCATGGACAACGCGCTCCCGGCGTTTCGTCCTGAGGCGACGACCTGGCGCTGGCCGGTCGGTCCCCTCACTGCGCGGAGCCGGCTCGACCACATCCTGTACGAGTCAGCCCGCCATTACTGCCTCGAAGCGAAGGTTCTCCATCTCGGCAGGTCGGACCACCTCCCGGTCGTGGCATCGTTCCGCATGAAGTAGTCGCACACCCCCTCCCGGCGAGCGTCCCCTTTGACCTCGGATGCCTGCCAGCGTACGCTGGAGTCAAATGAACGCGCGCTCACGTACTCTGCTGTTCCTCGCTGCCACGGCCTGCTATCCGGGATGCACGCACGACTATGATTCGTTCGAGATCGTCGGCCAGCCGACTCCGTCTGCCGGCGGCACTGCGGGGTCCGACGCCAGCGCCGGGGGCGCAGCGGGACAGAGCGGCGGCGCGGGGTCAAGCCAGGGCGGCACGGCGGGCGAGGCTGGTGGCGTGGGGGGGGCCGGCGGCGCTCCCGGCGCCGGAGGCAACACGGGCACCGGAGGCAACACGGGCACCGGAGGCAACACGGGCAC
>CAYMUE010000336.1:0-4041 GCA_964393505.1 uncultured Polyangiaceae bacterium | reverse complement strand
TCTGCACGGCCTCGAGCTGCACGGACAGTTGCTGCGAGAGCGACAGCGCGTGGCCACCGGAGCCTACGATCGACGCGCCGCCGTCGGGGCGCGGGGCGATGGCGTGCAGGTGGCCGGTGCACTCCCACGGGATGGGCGTGAGCTCCGGCAGGGCGACGCGCACCAGCGCACCGGCGTCGCCGCACGCGATCACGACGCCGGACGACAGCAGCGTGATCGCGCGCAGGCGCGGGGTCCATTCCGCGAAGCGGATGCGGGGGGGATCGCCGCGAGCGAGCTGCACGACGACACCTGCTTCGCGCGAGAGGCGTTCGCCGACGAGAGTGACCACACCCGAGGCGTCACACAGCGCGCCGTGGAAGCACAGGTCGGGCATCGGCGCGCCCAGGGGTTCGGCCATTCCTTGGGGCGTGAGGATCGACGCCAACCCGCGGTCGCCGAACACGACGATCTGGCTGTCATGGGTTCGTGTGATGCCGCGGACCGCGCGCGGCTCCACGCCGGGCGGGGCGGGGAGATCGCTCCAGCTCGCGCCGTCCCAACGGCCAAAGCCCGCGGGACCGACCGCCATCATGGTGCCGTCGCCGCCCACGAGCGCGCCACGCAGGGCGCGCGTGCCAGGAGGTGCGAGCACGCGCGCGACGGGGCGGGACAGCTCGACCGGGGGACGGGTGGAGAAGCCGATCACGGACCAGCGGTTGACGTCGGTGCGCGCGTTGGGGGCGAGGCCTGACGGACCGACGCCGGTCGGGGGCGGAGTTCTGGCGGCGGGACCAGCCTTGGCGACCGCGGCCTTGAGGATCGGCTCGATGCGGTTCCAGAACTCGCGCACCGTGGGGTGACGTCGTTCCGGGTCGGCCTGCATGGCGCGCTCGAGCTCGCGATCGAGATCCTGGATCAAAGCGGGCTGTCCGAGCAGCTCGGGCGAGAGCTGGACGGCATCGCGAGCGAGGGAAGGGCGCGGCCCGGTGAGCTGACGGGAGATGACTCGCAGGGGATTTTCTCCGTCGGCATAGGGGAACGCGGGGCGCGCGGCGAGGGCCTCGAACAGGATCGTGGCGAGGCTGAAGACGTCGGTGCGCGCGGAGACGCGCTCGTTGCCCTGCTCGTACTGTTCGGGAGGGGCGTAGCCGAGGCTGGCGCCGGCGACGGTGGCGGTTTGGGTGAGCTTGAAGTCGACGAGCTTGACGAGACCGAAGTCGGTTACCTTGGCGAGCTCGGTGAGACCCTGCATGGTGAGCAGGATGTTCGAGGGTTTCAGGTCCCTGTGAACGACCCGGTGGGCGTGGACCGTCTCGAGGGCGCGGACCACCTGTCGCAGGATGCGGCGCACCCGCTCTGCCGGCAGGCTGCAGCGAGGGGGGCCGTCGAGCACGCTCGCGAGCGTGACGCCGTCCACGTATTCGAGGACCGTGAAGGGCATCTGCACCGGATCGCGGCCTGGGCCGGTGTCGACGGTGGTGGAGCCGTGGTCGTAGAAGCGCACGACATTGGGAGTGGGTGTGGCCTGTGCGCCGAGCATGCGCAGGACCTCGGCCTCGCGACGGAACCGGATCATGGTCTCGTCGTTGACGCTGTCGGGGCGCAGCATTTTCACGACGACCCACATGCCGTCGGGCTCGTCGTAGTTGGCTTTGTAGACCCAACCCTGGCCGCCCTCGCCGAGCAGCTCGCGCAGATGGAAGGGCACACCGCTGGTACCCACCAGCGTGGTCCCGATCAGCTGGTCTCGCAGCGCGAGCAGGGTCGAGTCCTGGGCCACCACCATCGCAGGACCCAGGCTATCACGTCCGCGAGAGGGCTTCAGCCTTGGACGAGCTTGATGAGCGCCTCACGGGTGGTGAGGCCGACGTGCTGGGCGACCTTCTGACCGCCCTTGAAGACCATGACGGTGGGGACGCCACGGACGCCGTACTTAGCGGTGATTTCGGGGGCATTGTCGATGTCGAGCTTGCCGACCTTGACCTTGCCGGCGAGCTCGTCGGCGAGCTTCTCGACGATAGGTGCGAGCATTTTGCAGGGGCCGCACCAGGTGGCGGTGAAGTCCACGAGGACCGGCGTGTCGGACTTGAGCACTTCCGCGTCGAAGTTCTGGTCGCTGAAGGACAGCACGTTGTTCGATGCCATGACACGTAACTCCCGGCGGCAGAGGCACGGCCGCGTTGGAAATGACGAAGGGGGGTACACTAGGAAGCGCGGCGGCCAGGGTCAAGGCCGGCTCCCCGGTTCGACCTTCCCGCAAACTGGACCGGGCCCCGGCTGGGGCGTACACCTTGCCGCCATGGTCGCTGGCCGCCCCTTGCTGATCCTCGCCCTGGTCGCAGCCGCCGGGGCTTGCTCGAACTCGACTCCCCGCGCGCCCGAGGCTTCGGCCCCTTCGCCCAGCGCGTCCGCCTTCACGGTCGCAGCGCCTGCTCCGCCACCGTCGATCGCTTCCGCGACTCTCGATGCCGGTGTGCCGGAACCGGATGCCGCGGTGGAGGCAGGGCCGAGCGCGACCGTGATTCCGGAGGACATGCTGGGGGTTCCCGGGGGCACGTTCCAGATGGGGTACGAGGGGCGCGGGTCGCAGAAGGACGAATGGCCGGTGCACACGGTGACGCTGAAGCCGTTCCTGCTCGACAAGACCGAGGTGACGAACGAGGCATACTTCAAGTGCGTGGACGCGGGTGTGTGTCGCAAGCACTTCCCGGGATCGTCGGAGGCCAACAAGTTCGGCAAGGACGAGAAGTTCCGTACGCCGAAGCGTCCGATCAGCAGCATTTCGCAAGCGGACTCGACGGCCTACTGCAAGTGGGTGGGCAAGCGGTTGCCCACGGAGGCAGAGTGGGAGCGCGCCGCGCGGGGCTCCGACGGGCGCAGATACCCCTGGGGCAACGAGCAGCCGACCCGCGAGCATGCGGTGTTCGCGTCGTCGATCACGGAAGACGTGGGCACGCACCCCAAGGGGGCAGGGCCCTATGGGCACCTCGATCTGGCGGGGAACGTGTGGGAGTGGCTGGCGGACATGTACGATCCGTACGCGTATCGCAGGCCCGGGGCGGCGCAGGGGCAGGTGGGGACGTGTGACGAGATCATGGCGACGCTCAAGGAGCTGAAGCACGCCAACCAGGAGGGGTTCACGGGTTCGAACCCGATTCCGGACGAGTGCGAGCACGGGCTGCGTGGGGGGGCGTTCAACTACGACGCTTTCGGACTGCGCAGCTCGAACCGGGTACACCACCCCGGGCGGTTCCGGCTGATCATGAGCGGATTCCGGTGCGCGAAGGACTGGCCCGACGGCCCCACGGAGGATCGCGGGACCGCTCCGTCTCCGGCGATGTCGTCGGTGCCAGCGGCGCCGCCGGGCAGCGCGACGCAAGCGCCCGAGGCGCCGGAGAAGCGTCCCGCGACCCGGTACCCGAAGGGCCGTCGGGGGCGCAAGACCCGTCGATAAGTGGCCACCGCCAGGACTGCTCCGATGAACAGGGTCGGATGCAGGCCCGCGCGCGGGGTGGCGAGAGCATCGTCTTGCTTGCGTTTCCTCACGGATCAGGTCATGTTGCTGACGCTATCCGCAGGAGCCTCGTTTGATCCGATCCCTAGTCAAGCTCGATTCGGCCCAAGAGCCGTTTGTTGCAGTTGCCGGCAGGGACTCGCTCGACGTTCGCGATCGGTGGATGACTGATCCCATCGGTGGGACGGTCTTCGAGGGGGCGCCCCGGCGCGCCGTCATGCCTCGTGGGTAAGGGTCCGACGCGCGCCGAACGTCCGGTGAGAGAGCCATGGGCAACCGTCTCTATGTAGGCAACCTTTCGTACAACACCACTGAGTCCGAGCTGCGCGCGACGTTCGCGGCAGTCGGTGAGGTCCTGACAGCGCAGCTGATCACGGACCGCATGACCGGCCAGCCCCGTGGCTTCGGGTTCGTCGAGATGGCGACCGACGCCGAAGCGCAGAAGGCGATCCAGGAGCTCCATGGCAAGGAGCTCGACGGGCGCACGCTGACGGTGAACGAGGCGCGTGAGCGCACGCCGGGCGGCGGCGGCGGCGGCGGCGGCG
>CAYMUE010000335.1:0-4065 GCA_964393505.1 uncultured Polyangiaceae bacterium | reverse complement strand
ACTTGCCGCCGGAGCTGCAGGCAGCATACCACTGGCTCTTGGTCGGGTCGTCGAGATCCTCCATCGCGTTGGACCCACCCCCGATCTTGCCGCACAGCCGCTTGCCCACCGCCTTGCAGTACGCGAACGCATCGCACCAGTCCACGCACGTCACAGGCAGGTTTCCCTCCTGCGCGGGGGGCCAGTAGCACTCGGGCGTGAAGTCCGCGTTGAACGAACACCAGGGATCCTGACCCGCTGTCGAGGGCGCGGTGTCGAGCCACGCCTGGTACTGGCACCGGCTCACCTCCGTCGCATCGATGCTGAACCCCTCGGGCAGCGCCACCATCGTCGAGGGCTTGACGACGCTGCAGTCCTGTGGAGCCTCGCCGCCACCGCCGCCGCTGCCGCCGTGCTCTTCCGACGAGGAGACGTCGCCACCGCACGCGGGGAGGAGCGTTATCAGCAGCGAGGCTGCGGCAGAACAAGAGCGGCGAAGGGACATCTGTGTCTCATTCGCCGCAGCAGCGAAAGCCAATGGCTCCGCTCTTTCTATCACGTTCGCTTGACATTTCCCGGCCGCATGAAGCATAGCCCTCCGGACTCAGGCAGGATCCACCGCGTATCCTGCAGGAATCAGCGGCTCCGAGATGGTCTTCGCATGAGTCCTCCCACTCCCACACGTTTCCGCTCAAGTCGAAGACTCTTGAGTAGCCAACCTCGGTGGATTGGCATGCACCCAGCGACCCCACCGGAACGTACCAGGCTTCCTCCGGGCTGGATCTGTCTGCGTCGTTGCACAGCTTCCCGTCATCATAGGTGTTCCCATAGGGGTAGGCGTACTTGCCGCCTGAACTGCAGGCAGCGTACCACTGGCTCTTCGTCGGGTCGTCGAGATCCTCCATCGCGTTGGACCCACCCCCGATCTTGCCGCACAGCCGCTTGCCCACCGCCTTGCAGTACGCGAACGCATCGCACCAGTCCACGCAGACAACAGGGTAGCTTCCATTCTCGCCAGGCGGCCACTCACATTGCGGTGTGAAGTCCGTGTTGAACGAACACCAGGGATCCTGACCCGCTGTCGGGGGCACGGTGTCGAGCCACGCCTGGTACTGACACCGGCTCACCTCCGTCGCATCGATGCTGAACCCCTCGGGCAGCGCCACCATCGTCGAGGGCTTGACGACGCTGCAGTCCTGTGGAGCCTGGCCGCCACCGCCGCCGCCGTGCTCTTCCGACGAGGTGACATCGCCACCGCACGCGGGGAGAAGCATAAGCGCCAAAGCGGTTGACAACGCCACATTCCTCATCTCCTTGCTCCTATCCTGCTCACCGCGTTGGCGCAAGGGCGTTCTCCTTCGCAGCCGGACTCCGGCCCTCCCCGCATCCGAGCTCTGCCATCGACGCCCGCAGGGGCCCGGCCGCAGAGCGACATTCCTGTGCAAGGCGCCGCAAGGATGCAGGGTCCCCAGCCGCCCGCCTGACCGCGAGCTTCCAGGCGAGGCGCTGGCGCTTCGACGACCCGCGAAGCTCATCGCCTTTCTCGCCCGCGGACCGCGCGCACCCGTCAAGCAAATCTATCAGCGCATCGCATTCCGGGAGGCCGATCTCTCCGGACTCGAGACCGTAGCTGTCCTCGAGGAAGCCGGAACCGGGGTCCAGCGGACGCGAAGCGATGGCGACCAACTCCGGCGGCAACTCCGCCGCGGAAGGGGCAGGATGCCCCCCTTCCGACTCCCCGGTGGGGATCGAACTGTTCGAGCAGCCAAGCAGCCCCACCACCGTCATGAAGATCAGCGCATTCCGTTCCATCGGGTCCACCACTGGGTCACTTCCCGGTTGTCTTCTTCGCACACACGCCTTCTTCGCACAGGAAGGTCTGCGGGCACGACTTCGTCATGCAGAACGTGTCCGGAGAGCTGTTCGCCTGGTTCGCGTGCCAGAAGTAGTTGCCGTCGTCGTCGCCCCAGCCGACATGGAACAGCACCCCCGGCTCGATGTACTTCCCGGCCGTGGCAGGGTCCGGGGGACCCGGCCAGAGCGCATCCTCCGGGAACAGCGCCCCCATCGAGCTCCAGGGGGCGAAGTCGTTCTCGCCGCTGAAGAACCAGTCCCACTCGACGATCCGGGCTTCGATGCTCCTGACGTAGCGCAGCGCACGCCGGGTCGCGACGGGCTCCCCCCAGACGTTGTTCACGCCGCACAGGTTCACGGCGATGAACTCCCTGCCGTTGGCGACGTTCAGGTCCTGATCGCACAGCCCCTGAATGCCGGCAGAGTCGTCGGCCATGTACTCCAGGGCGACCTCGTCGTCTTGCTTGCCAATGCCGTTGTCCTGCGTCTCGCCATGCAGCTCGAGGTGCCATTCGCGGGCAGGGGCCTCCCCTGGCCTTCGATGCGCGTGCGCGGCGCCCATGATCCAGGTCAGGTCCGTATCCCATCGAACCTGGAAGGGGAACGCCTGCGGCGGCAACTGCGTGTTCCGCTGCACGAGCAGGTAGAAGCGCTGGTCATTGCCGTCGAGATACCCCAGGGACGTCCCGCCCTGCGGCACGTTGTTGCCGCTGAACATCTGGAAGTGCGCTCTGTCCGGGCCTCCGGCTGCCGGGTACACGGTGTGCTTGTCCGTGCCGACCAGGAACTGCCCGTCAGAATCCATCAGCGATATCGAACCCACGAATGGAGCGCTGTTGGAAAGGGTGCTGTTCGCATCGATTCGGATGTGCTGGTAGTCGCCCGAGTCGGAGCGATCGACGCGGATCGCGTACCATCGCTCGGGGAAGCCGGTGCCGGGCCAGCTCGCGTCCGCGTCCTCGAGCTTCTCCGACGGATAGAGCGGAAGCGCCTGCCCCTGGGTCTCACCGTTGTTGCGCTGCCACGTGAAGTCGTAGGGGAACGGGTAGTCCTGCGCGAGGACGTCGCTGGCCTGGTACCAGACCTTCACGTAGAAGGGGGCTTCGGTGATCTTGTAGGTGGGGCCCACGAACGGACACCCGGAGGCGTTGATGCCGTTCGGATCCGGCCGGATCGCTCCCCTGGGGCTGCAGTCGCCTCCGGGGTCGGACTCGCTCTCGAAGTCTCCGAATGCGGAGAGCGGTCGGGACAGGTCGGTCGGGAGATAGACCTCGTAGTGCATCCCGTTGTCGGACGGCGTCGCGCTACCGTTGAGGGCCCACTCGTCGATCGTGTGGTTAACGCGGAAGGTGTACGTTCCCGGGCTGTCGATCCTGTACCACTGCGACGTGCCGGGTTGACGAATGGAGTTGTATTCGACATGCAGACAGTCGCGGCAGTCCGCGTCGACCGAACAGCTCTGTCTGCTGACGAGGCAGGTACGTGTTGGAGGATCACATACGTTCTGGGAGCACATCTGCCCCGGATCGACGGTGAAAGCACTCGCCGGGTTGTGATACGCCGTCGCTGGGGCGATTTCCGCGCTGAGGCCCCAGTGGTCGCTGATGTTGCCCACGGCGCCGTGGAGCCAGTGCCCGGGTGAGGTCGCAGACGTGATCCCCACGTTGCGCCCCCCGCCGCTCTCGGCTCCGATGTTGTAGCTCACGACCGCGTGGTGCACCGCCATGGGGAGGCGATCTACCGTTGTCTGCGTGCGGCCCAGCATGATGTAGTCGAGGCGGCCGTTGGTTTGCGCGCAGCCGCCCGTGCACGGCTGGTCGACCCACGTGAGCCCGGGGTCGATTCCGAGCCCGGGCTTCGCAGCGTCGATGCTGCTCCAGTGGGCCCCCATCGCGTAGGTCCACGCGTCCTTGAGCGCCGGTGCGGAGCTGAAGAACAGTGCATTGTTGTTCCCAGGCGGCGCTCCCATGTCGAAGCTGTTCGTCCACTCGGGGTTCACGCTCCAGTCGGGCCCTGGCTGCGTGACGCGCTGGTCGCCGTTGATGTTCAGGTCGCCCGTGAGAACGAGCTCCTCCGAGTCGAGGTTCAGCGCATGGTCAGCGATGAAATGCATGACCTGGGTGAGCTGGTCCGCTCGCACCACGCGAGTCTCGGCTGCCACGGAGTTGTATGCCGCCTGCGTGTGGGTGAACATCACCGTGTAGTGACGGTTCGTCGGACTGAGCAGCCGGA
>CAYMUE010000334.1:2513-4129 GCA_964393505.1 uncultured Polyangiaceae bacterium | reverse complement strand
CCGAGCTTGCGCAGCGCCCGCTCGAGCTGCGAGGTGGCTTCCTCGATGCTCGGACGAGCCAGCTCGTTGGGCAGAGGGCGTCCGTCACCGGGCCAGAACAGTGCGACCTTGCTTCCCATGGGCCGTTCCTACAGCGTCCGGAAGCGGGGCGCCAGACGGCCGGTGGACCTGCGATCAGCGCGCTACCCGCGCGGCAGGGTTGTTGCTACAACCCCCGCCCATGAGGTCATTCGCGAGCAGGATCGTCACCTTGGTTGCCATCCCGACAGCGCTGGTTGGCGCGTGCAAGTCCACACCGACCAGCGACACCGACGCCGGCTCCCCCGTCCCGTCGTTCGTCAAACCGCGCGCATCCTCCCCGCCCCTCGCCTCCAACATCCCCGTCCCCGCTGCCAGCGTCGACAAGGCCGTCAACCCCGACAAGCTCCCCCCCTACTCCGGCCCCACCGGCGCGGTCGAAGGCGTAGTGAAGATCCAGGGCGACCCGAACCCCGAGGTGAAGCTCGAGCTGACCAGCGCCTGCTCAGGCGCGCGTTCGACCTACGATCACCTGTTCCGCGAGGGGCCGGGACGCACGCTGGCCGACGCGATGGTGGCGGTGACCGAGTACAAGGGCTTCCTGCCGGCCAAGGAGCCGTCGGCGAAGGTCAAGGTCAACGCCTGCGCCTACGATCGCCTCACCTACGTGGTGACCTACGGACAGCGTCTCGACGTGCTCAGCGAGGATCCCACCAACAGCTACGTACCGTTCCTCACGGGCTTCGACTCCACGGCGCGGCTCGTTCTCACGCCGCGGACCGAGGGCGGGGTCAAGCTGTACCCGCTCGACATCGGGCGATACCTGCTCGTCGACGAGATGAAGCGGCCGTGGATGAAGGCCGATGTCTTCGTGCTCAAGTATCCCACGCACGCGGTGACGGGCGTGGATGGGCGCTTCCGGATCGAGGGGATCCCGGTCGGCGACGTGCGCGTCTCGGCGTTCCTGCCGGTCATCGACGCGACGGAGGGCAAGAAGGTCAAGGTCGAGGACGGGAAGACCGCGACGGTGGACTTCACGTTGACCTACAAGCGTCCGACGGCGGCCCCGTCGGCTTCTGCACCGGCAGGCAAGGCGCCGGCCGCGAAGTAGCCGAAAGGGGAGCGCGTGCCCAAGGCAGGCAGAGGCAGCAAGCGAGCGAGCCCGTGCGACGACGAGCAGGGCCGAATGACCCCGGGCGTGCCCGCGCAGATCGCGCTCGCCTATCCCGCGGCCTACCGGGTCGGCATGAGCTCCCTGGGGTTGCTCACGATCTATCGGACGATCCAGCAATCGGGCGATCTGGGCTGCGAGCGGTTCTTCGCGCCCGATGCACCCGCGCCCTGGGACGCGCAGCCGACCCCGCGATCGATCGAGTCGTCGCGTCCCCTCGCGGACTTCCCCCTCGTCGCGTTCTCCGTCGCATGGGAGCTCGAGCTCGCCGATCTGCTGCGTCTCCTGCACGCCGCCGGAATCCCCCCCCTGCGCGAGGAACGCTCCGACCGTCATCCCCTCATCGTGGCCGGCGGTCCCCTCACCTTCTCCAACCCCATGCCCCTCGGTCCCTTCGTGGATGCGATCGTGATCGGCGAGGCCGACG
>CAYMUE010000334.1:0-2413 GCA_964393505.1 uncultured Polyangiaceae bacterium | reverse complement strand
AACCCCATGCCCCTCGGTCCCTTCGTGGATGCGATCGTGATCGGCGAGGCCGACGCGATCGCGCCCGAGATTCTGTGCACCGCGCTCGAGGCGCCGGATCACGAGACCGCGCGGCAGCGCCTTGCCGCGCTTCCCCACGTGGTGGTTCCGTCGATTCACGGCGAGCTGGTGACCGCGCCGGCGCGATGCCGCGACGAGCTGCTCCCTGCGTGGGCGCCGATCCGCACGCCGCACACCGAGCTTCGCGACATGTTCCTCGTGGAGGCTGTGCGAGGATGCTCGAGAGGGTGCCGGTATTGCGTGATGCGGAGGGGAATCCACGGGGGCATGCGCACGATCCCGATCGAGCGCATCCTCGCGCGCATTCCCGACGACGCGCGCAGGGTGGGCCTGGTGGGCGCTTCGGTGAGCGATCACCCCGGGGTCCCGGGGCTGGTCGAGACCCTCGCCGACCGCGGGATCGGAGTCGGTCTCTCCAGCCTCCGCGCGGACCGTCTCGACGAGCGGTTCGTGGCCGCGCTGCGCAGGGGCGGGTACAAGACCCTGACCACCGCGCTCGACGGGTCGAGCGATCGCGTCCGCGAGCAGCTCGATCGGAGCACCACGGCGGAGCACATCATGCGCGTCACGCGTCTCGCGCGCGAGGCGGGAATCGAGCGACTCAAGCTCTACCTGATGGTCGGCGTGCCCGGGGAGACCGACGAGGATCTCGCGGAGTGTGCCACGCTGGCCCGTGAGCTCTCGAAAGTGCTGCCCATCTCGCTGGGGATCAGCCCCTTCTGCCCGAAGAAGAACACGCCGCTCGCCGACGCCCGGTTCGACGGAGTCAAGTCGATCGATCGTCGTCTCGACCTGCTTCGCTCGGCGATCGCGGGCCGTGCGGAGGTGCGGGCGACGAGCGCGCGCTGGGCGTGGGTCGAGTCGGTCTTGGCGAAAGGGGGAGCTGCCGAGGGGCGTGCGGTGCTCGAAGCGGTGCGCGAGGGGGGCTCGTTTGCGGCATTTCGCAAGAGCTTCGGGGCGCTCGGGCATCACCCGGACGATCGCGGGTAGCGGCGGCGGGAGGCTCGGTGTCGATGGGAGGAGTCGGATCCCGCCCGGCCCCGCGACAACGCTCCGGTAGGGCTTGCTTCGCCGTGGCAGGCGGTGCCAACGTCATGCCCCATGAAGTACGCTGACGACTACCTCGCCCAATACACGGACTGCCAGTGGCTCCCCCTCGACGCCCTCGAGGGCTTCATGCGCGATGCGCTCGTCGCCGCGGGCGTTCCCGCGCCCGACGCCGCGATCATCGCCGACGTGCTCATCGAGTCGGATCGTCGTGGCATCGACAGCCATGGGATCGGGCGTCTGAAGCCGATCTACATCGATCGGATCCGCGACGGGATCCTGTCGCCGACGACGACGATCGAGGTGGTGCGCGAGCGCAAGACGACGGCGGTGCTCGACGGGCACAACGGCATGGGGCACGTGGTTGCGAAGCGCGCGATGCAGATGGCCATCGACAAGGCGCGCGACCATGGCATGGGGATGGTCGCGGTACGCAACTCGACACACTACGGGATTGCCGGGTACTACGCGACGATGGCGACGCAGGCGGGGATGATCGGCATGACCGGGACCAATGCGCGCCCGTCGATCGCCCCGACGTTCGGCGTGGAGAACATGCTCGGCACCAACCCGCTCACGATCGGGATCCCGACGGACGAGCCGTTCCCGTTCGTGATCGACTGCGCGACGTCGATCGCGCAGCGCGGCAAGATCGAGGTCTACGCCCGCGCTGGCAAGCCGATGCCGCGGGGCTGGGTGGTGGACGAAGACGGCGGGACGACGACGGACGCGGCGCAGGCGCTGATCGACTTGACCCGGGGTCGTGCGGCGTTGACGCCGCTGGGTGGCATTGGCGACGAGGACGGCGGACACAAGGGCTACGGCTACGCGACGGTGGTGGAGATCCTGTCGGCAGCGCTGCAGGACGGCGCGTACTTGAAGATGCTCAACGGCTTCGACGAGAACCACCAGAAGATCCCGTATCCGCTCGGGCACTTCTTCATGGCGATCAACGTCGAGGAGTTCATCGATCTCGCTCGTTTCCAGGCCATTTCTGGGGACATCCTGCGTCAGCTCCGCTCCAGCAGGAAGGCGCGCGGGCAGGATCAGATCTTCACGCCGGGCGAGAAGGAACACATCGCCAGGGTGATCCGCAAGACCCGCGGCTGCCCTGTCCCCAAGGCGCTGCAGAAGGACATGGAGACCTTGCGCAAGTGGTATGACCTCCCGCACAAGTTCCCCTGGGACTGACCTGCACGCCACCCGCCGCTACTTCGCCCGCTGCACGGTCTTCGCATCGTGGCGAGGGAGCGGCGACGACGGCCGCACTCCGGCGGTGATCCTGAGCGTGGCGCACCTCGACGAC
>CAYMUE010000333.1:0-4208 GCA_964393505.1 uncultured Polyangiaceae bacterium | reverse complement strand
TCGATCCCGCCGCAGTCGATCCCGCCGCAGTCGATCCCGCCGCCCACGTCCTGACCGCTGCCCCGCCGCGCCTTGCCCGCAGCCAGCTCCGCAGTCCGTCGGCCTTCCACCCACGCACGCTCGAAGCCTAGCACGACCGCAGAATGCATTCCCCCCGCCGGATGTTATGGTTCGGCCGTGGCGATCCACACGATCCATCGCTGCCTCCTCGTGCTCGCAGCGCTGATCTGCATGCTCTTCGCCGCCGGCCTCTCCGATACCCCCCCCGTCCACCTGCTCGTCGAAACCGTCTCCGCTCCCCCGCTCCCCGACTCCATCCGCGATCGCAACGGCACCGTCAGCCTCTCGGTCAAGGACGCCAACGGCGCCCCTGTCGCCGGCGCGCGCGTCACCTTCCTGCTCATCCGCGATCGGTTCGCCTGGCTCGCCGCCAGCCGCACGACCGACGACCACGGCCACCTGATCGCCCGCGATCTGCCTCGCGGTGAGCTCTGGATCCTCGCGCAAGCCGAAGGGCGCTCCCGCGCCTCCACCCGGCTCATCCTCGCCGGTGAACCCCGCGAGGTCGCCCTCGTCTCCCGCCCCGCCGGCCACCTCGACGTCCACGTCTCCGGCGATGACGACAAACCGGTCGCCGGCGCCCGCGTCGAGCTTCGCTGCGGCGATCCCCTCCCCTTCCTCGCGAAGACCAACGCCAAGGGAATCGCCTCTCTCGACCGCCTCTGCCCGCCGCCCTACGAGGTCGTCGTCACTGCCGACGGCTACGACTCCTCGAAGCGATCCTCCCTTCAGCCCGGCCCCCTGCCCTATCGCGTCAGCCTCAAGAAGCTCGGCTCCATCCTCGTCAACGTCGTCGATCCCCAGGGCGCTCCCGCTCCCCTCGCCTTCGTCTACCTCGCCGGCGCAGGCGTCTGGCCCGCTCGCCACACGCGCGCCAACGCCTTCGGAAACGCCGTCATCGCTGGCCTCCCCTCCGGCGCCTATGACCTGCGCGCCGTCCGCGGCGACGAAGCCTCCCGCGTCACCAACGCGGTCTCCGTCGATCGCGGCAACCAGGCCAAGGTCACTCTCACCCTCGAGGCCGGACGACGCATCGCCGTGTACGTCGTCGACTCCGACGGACCCGATGCCCAACCCGTCCCCAACGCCAACGTCGTCCTCGTCGAAGGCGGACTCTCCTCCTTCCCTCTCGAGGGCAAGACCGATGGTTCGGGTGCCGTAACATTGGGCCCCATCGCCGGCTCCTCTCTCTCCGTCTCCGCGCGCGCCGACGGCTTCGTCTCCACCACCGCCGTCTCCGTCCCCTCCGACGCTTCCGAGGTCCGCATCGCCCTCGTCCGCGGCGGCACCCTCCTCGGCGACGTCGTCGACTCCCGCGGTTTCCCCGTCCCCGGCGCGTCCATCGAGGTCGTCGGCACCGACCCCTCCGGCCTCCCCATCGACGAATCCCCCTCCCTGCAGGCCTTCCGCGCCGCCCACTTCTCCTGGGCCCTCGCAGGCCCGCCTCCCCTCATCCCCGCCGGCGAGCTCGGCGTCATGCCCGGCCCCATCCCCCCCATCCCCCACGGCGCTTCCATCGCCCCCGCCGGCGTCCTGCGCCCCGCCGGCGATGCCCCTCCCCCCGCCGACTGGGTCACCGATCGCGAAGGCAACTTCTCCATCCACCCCATCCCCCCGGGACGCGTCCGCGCGATCGTCCGTCACCCCGGCTTCGTCGAGGCCGTCTCCGAGCTCGTCACCCTCACCCCGGGCGGCTCCGCTCGCGTCCATGTCGTCCTCATCACCGGCGGCACCCTCGAGGGACGCGTCGTCGATGACCGCGGCTTCCCCGTCGCCTCCGCTCGTGTCCAGATCACCGCCCAAAACGGCTCCTCCGAACGCTCCACCCTCACCGCCGACGATGGCACCTTCGCCTTCGCCTCGGTCCATCGCGACCTCATCGTCACCGTCTCCCGCCCCTCCAACCCCGTCGAGCCCGCGTACCAGGCCCGCATCGCCGTCGGCAACGACGAACGCAAGTCCCTCGATATCGTCCTGCGCGCCGAACGCGACCCGGTCGCCGTCACCGTGCAGGACGACCGCGGCTATCCCATCGACGCCGTGCAGGTCACCGCCATCTCCCTGACCAAGGAGTCGTCGCTCCGCGCGACCTCGTTCACCGGCAAGGACGGTGTCGCCTCCATTCCCGACGCCGCCGGCGTCGCCGTCCGCTTCGAAGTCTCCGCCCCCGGCTACGCAACCTTGATCAAGATCGTCCAGGAAGCCCCCAAGGAGCTCAAGCTGGCCCTGGTTCCCGGCGTGCGCGTGCGCGGCCGCATCACCGCGCGCAACGGCCGCGACCGCCTCGACGACGCCCTCGTCACCGCCTACGTCGAGAGCGGCGCCCGCCACCTGCGCACCGACAAGGACGGCAACTTCCAGATGACCGACCTCGCCCCCGGTCCGCTCAAGCTCCGCGTCGAGCACAAGGAGTACGTCGCAGTCGAGAAGGTCGTGACCATCGGCGAGCCCAACAACCGCGAGCGCATCGTCGAGCTCGATCCCATCAACCTCGACGACGCCGGTTCGGTCGAAGGCGAAGTGGTCGATGAGCGGGGCGATCCGGTCGTCGGCGCCCGCGTCGCCAAGGACGCCGTCCCCACCTGGCTCCCGGTCGGACCGCTCCCGCCGGGCGTCGTCGCCACCAACGCCCGCGGCGAGTTCGAGCTCGGAGGGCTCCCCGAGGGGCGCGTCACCCTTGAGGCGCTGCTGCCCGACCAGGGACGGGGCAAGGTCCACGGGGTCGAGGTGCTGTCGAACCGCACGACGCGGCGGATCCGCATCACGCTGCACAAAACCGAGGACTCGCGGTCTTCGGAAGCGGGCGCAGGGCTGCTCGTCACGTTGCGCGACGCCACGGCTGGTGCGTCGGGGGTGGTGGTGCGCACGGTCGCAGCGGGGAGCACGGCGGAGCGGTCGGGCATCATGCCGGGTGACGTCCTCGTGCGGATCGACGGCGTGGTGCCGTCATCGGCGGGGGATGCGCAGCGCAAGCTGGCGGGGCCGGAGAACCACGATGTGCTGGTGGAGCTGCAGCGGGGGAAGCAGACGTTGACGTTGCGGGTCGCGAGGGAGCGAATCCGGCAGTAACGGTCACCGGGGCAGCAGGCGGGGCGATGCGGGCGCGAGCAAGGGTACGGAAGGGGCGAGAACAAGGAAACGGCGGGGGCGAGAGCTGACCGGGCCGGCGTGAGGTATTGATGCGGATGGGGTGCGGCGGGAAGAGGTGGTTGCTCTGGCGACGCGCCGCTAATGGGCGCAGACGCTGGTATCACCAGAAGAAGAGCAGAAGTCACACCACATTTCGTCAAAATGGGAGACACACGTCGACTTCTTCGGGCAGTCAGTGTTGCTTTTGCACTTGATTGCACAAGAGTAGTAGTCCGGTTCTTCCGCAAGGTAATCCGTTGTACTCCAGTCTTCCGCGCAAACACTCGTGCCCGTCCCGGAGTACTCACAATCCGCATCGCTGACGCAGATTCTTGAGCAGAGACCCTCGCGGAATGCGCTAGGCGAGCGGCAATAGCCCGATTCGCATTCCCCATGCCACTCACAATAGGTACCCATTTCACCTTTGCTGATGATGGGGAGTTCGGAAGCAGCCGGACAGCGGCCTTCCTTCACTTGGATGTTCCGGTAACGCGATTCGAGGCTGCAGGCTCCATCGCTGAAATAGCGTGGGAAGCCTGACTTCTTGGCATCGCAGTCTTCCTCCAGGTTGACCGGCGTGCAGTTGCTCTTCCATTCTCCATATTCCACCGCGTCAGTCGAGCCACTGTCACCACTGCAATCCCTGTTCGTTATGGACTCGAAGTAGCATGCAAACTTCGGCTCGTCTTCGTCGGCAGCATCATCACCGCAGGAAAGTGGACTCAACATCAAGAAAGCAACGCAACACCTCGTGAGAAGAGCCCTGTATCCGCTCCTGGGTTGCGAAAGCTTCATGTAGGCCAACCTCTTCTGTGTTCCGGTAAAGCTCATTTCGAACGCCCTCGCCGACGGATGCGAGTTTTCCAGACTGGCCGGTGGGTGTCAATGCCGACTTGCAGAACGAAGGGACCCATGTCGATACCCAACGCAACCACCTCGTCCTGGCCGCTGGCCGCTCGGACGAGCTTGGGATGAACGGCCTGGCCGCTGGCCGCTCGGACGAGCTTGGGATGAACGGC
>CAYMUE010000332.1:0-4261 GCA_964393505.1 uncultured Polyangiaceae bacterium | reverse complement strand
CCGGATCGGACCCTGGGGGTCTGTTTGGGGGGGGCCACCCCCCGATCGGACCCTCGGAGGGACCGTGCGGGGGGCAGTGACGGGATTGAGCACCAGCAAGCGCGCCCTGCCGTGGCGCCGAGAACCGAAGAAAGAAGGTATCCAATGAACGCTCCCGACGACGACCTGACCAACGTCCAAGAAGAAGTCCTCGCCAAAGAAGCCTACGAGCGCGTCGAGCCCGAGCTGCTCGCAGTCCCCGCCGTCGAGGTCCTGCCCGTCGGCTTCGACCTGACCGCGGGCGCGTCCACCGCGATCGGCTCCATTCCGAAGCTGCTCACGCTGAAAGACGACCTGACGGCGGAGCTGCGCAAGTTCGACGTGCGGAGTATCCGGCGCCTGGAGGACTACGCGTATGCGGTGCTCTACGCCCACGCCGTGTACCAATCGGCGACGGGCTTTCCGAAGGACCTGCAGGAGCTGCTCCAGTCGGGCATCAAGCTCCGCGATATCCTGCACGCCGACGCCGTCACCCTCCGCGCACGCGGGCTGCTGCCCGCCGAGTCGCTCCGCGAGTTCGACGGACTCGTGGGATACATGAACGTGGCGGCGGACCTGCAACTCCTCTGTACGCTGATGAGCAACCACTGGGAACGCATCGAGAACCGTTGCGCCACCACCCAGGAGGAGCTCGAGCGCGGGAGTCGTCTCGCCGGACGCATCGTCCGCGTGGTGGGGGAGAGGGAGCGGAACACCGCGAAGGTGGCCGACTCCGCCGACAAGCGCGCCCGCGCCTTCACCCTGTTCTTCAATTGCTATGAGGAGATCCGGTTCGCGGTGAGCTACGTCCGCCGCCACGAGGACGACGCGGACGCGTACGCGCCGTCGCTGCACATCGCGCGCAAGAAGCCGGGCAGGAGCGCGTCCTCCGAGAAGCCCGCGCAGCCGGCGACTCCCGAACAGCCGGCGACGCCTGCCCCCCAGGTCAACACCCCGAACCCGTCGGCCACGACGCCCGTGAACCGCAACCTGGACAGCCTCCCCGGAGGCAGCCCGTACCTCAGTTGATCCTCCGAAGCCGAACACCGAAACGAACGCAGACAGAACACGAATCTGGACCGACACGAATCCAGACAGCACACGAATCCAGACCGAAGAACGCATGCCGACTGAATACGAAAGAGAGACGATCATGAGCAACAGCACCTCCATCATCCAGAACGAAGTCCGCCAGGAAATCCTCGCCGAAGACGCCTACAAGCGCGTGCTCCCCGAGCTGCAGGCGATTGCCGCCGACGACTTGCTCCAGGTGAGCGTGGACCCCACGGCCGCGACGGCCATCGCCCTCGGCGCTCGCCCGAGGCTCCTGGCCATGCGCAAGCAGCTCCAGGAGAACCTCCCCGGGTTCCCCGCCGGCATGGTCGACAAGATCGAGGACTACGCCTACGCCCTGCTGTACGCCCACTCGGTCCACCAGGCCGCGACCGATCCCGACGACGCGCTGCCCACGCTGCTCGCCCAGGCCGACGAGATGGTCGGCAGGCTCGAGCTCGATGCGAAGGCGCTGGCCGCGCGCGGCATCATCGATCCCGACTCGCTCGACGCCCTCACCCGGCAGACCGGCTACAAGAACCGGGCGAGCGATCTGCAACTGCTGGTCACCGTGTTGAACGGCAACTGGGCCAGGATCGAGGGCAAGGTCGGCACCGATCGGGCCGAGCTCGAGCTCGCGAGCCGTCTCGCCGGACGAATCGTGCGTCTGATGGGCCAGCGCGATCACTCCCCGGCCGCGATCGCCGACGCATCGGACAAGCGGGCCCGCGCCTTCACGCTCTTCTCCAAGGGCTGGGACGAGCTGCGTCGTGGGGTGGCCTACGTTCGCTGGCACGAGGGGGATGCGGAGGAGTTCGCTCCTTCGCTGTACGCGAATCGCGGCAAGTCCCGGGACACGGAGCCCGCGCAGCCCAAGACCCCTCCGCCGCAGCCCCAGTCACCTGCTCCGGGGCAGCCCGCCAACGGCCCGGTGCCGGTGCAGCGCAATCTCGAAGGCATCCCGGGAGGGAGCCCGTTCATCGCGTAGGACCATGGATGCAGGGGAACGAGGACCGTCTTGCGCAGGCAGAAGCCCGTGACGCAGACACCGAGCGAGAAAGGAAGGAATCCAATGAACCTGGGCTCTTGGCGAAGTCTCGACGGCACCGACGGGGGCGCGTCGCTCACGCTCCCGGAGTGCCACCTGGTGACCCACGGCGTGGTCGTGGGAATGACGGGGAGCGGCAAGACAGGGCTTCTCACGGTGATGATCGAAGAAGCCCTGCAGGCCGGAGTCCCCACCATCGTCATCGACGTGAAAGGGGACCTGCCGAATCTGCTGCTGTCGTTTCCCACCTTCGCACCCCAGGCGCTGGAGCCCTGGACCGAAGGGGATGCCGTGAAGGCCGCCGAGCAGCGACGCGCTGCCCTGACCGCGTGGAACATCGGCGAGCGCGAGCTCGGGCGGTATCACGACACCACCTCGGTCCGCGTGCTCACCCCCGGGGCCAGCTCCGGGGAACCGTTGCACGTCCTCTCGACCCTCGAGCGCCGCTCGAGCCGTTGGGACACCGACCCGGAGACCGCGCGCGACGCCCTGAGCGCCTCGGTCTCGCTGGTCCTGCGGCTGCTCGGACGCGACCCCGATCCCGCCCGCAGCAAGGAGCACGTCCTGCTCAGCGTGCTGGCCGAGCGTCGCTTCATGCGCGGCCAGAATGCCGAGCTCGGCGCTCTGATGGAGGACCTGACCGACCCGCCGATCGATCGTGTCGGCGCCCTGCCGCTCGACTCGTTCGTCAAGAAGGCCGATCGTCGCGCTCTGGCCGCGGCGCTCAATACCCTCCTTGCGTCCCCCACCTTCGCGAGCTGGAGACAGGGCGCCAGCCTCGACGTCGCCGACTGGCTCGAGAAGCGCGACGGTCGCACCCCGGCCGTGGTCGTGAGCGTCGCGCACCTCGACGACGACGAGCGTGCGCTGGTCCTGGGCGTGGTGCTCCAGGAGATCCTCTGCTGGGTGCGCACGCTGGGAGGCTCGCAGAAGCTCAAGGCGCTGGTGGTGTTCGACGAGGTCTACGGCTTCCTCCCGCCGCACCCGGCGAATCCGCCGACCAAGCGTCCGATCGTGGCGCTGATGAAACAGGCGCGCGCCTTCGGCGTGGGGGTGGTGATTGCCACGCAGAATCCCATGGACCTGGACTACCGCGCGCTGTCCAACGCCGGCCTCTGGTGCATCGGCCGTCTGCAGACCGACGCCGATCGCGAACGCGTGATGGACGGCCTCGCGCTCACCGAGAACGAGGTTCCGAGCGGCCTCGACACGATCCTGCAGCGTCTGGCGCCGCGCTGGTTCGTGGTGAGGGACGCCCACCAGGCATCGCGCCCGGTGCTGCTGCACCCGCGGCAGACGATGACGTTGATGCGTGGTCCGATGACGCGCAAGGAGGTGCGCAAGGCCAGGGAGTTGCGCGAGCAGCGGAACCCCGTCGACGAGGCGGCGGAGTGAGCCATGGCGATTCTCGAAGCTCGCGGGACCGTGTCCGCGTCGCAGTTCTGGCCCGAAGGCAGCTCCGACGCCGACACCGTCAAGATCCTGGTCCACCAGGTCCGCTACGCCGGTCGCCCAACACGCGTGTTCGACGACGCCATCGTCATGCCGATCGGAAAGCCACCGATCGACGCGCTCGGCCGGATGACCGTGCGCCTCGAGGGCATCGACGCTCCGGAGCTGCACTACCTGCGCTTGTCAATCACCTTCCATCCGTCAATCTCCGGACATCGCCGGGGGGCTGACATGGGCTGACGTTTGACCATCGGTGGTGGTCAACGAGGATGCGAGGGCGGACAGGGGGCGAAGGACATCTTCAGTGTCGGTGGCGCCGAAATGGGCTGACGGCGCGTGGCTCCGAATTGCGAGCGGCAGGGGTTGCAGCGAGGGAAGGCGAGGGAAGGCCCGGTGGCAGCCGAGCCTTCCTTGGGGCGAGTGCGCTGCAACTCACACCCATGGGGAGTCTGTCTGCAGGAGTGGCTTGAGAGGGACTCCCTTGAAGTACCCCGCACCGAGGTGCGGGGCATTGGGGGCAACCGGAAGATCCTTGGGACAGGCCAGAGTGAATCCATGGTTCGATGGCACGAGCAAGCCCGCCTGCGGCGGGCTCTGAGCTCGATGTGGAATCCGGGGTTCGGTGCTCTCCCTCTCGCCGCCCTTGGCGGAGCGGCGCTCGGGGGGAAGGTCACGGGCCTTCGGCTGCGG
>CAYMUE010000331.1:0-4269 GCA_964393505.1 uncultured Polyangiaceae bacterium | reverse complement strand
ACGAGTCGCTCGTCCTGGCGGCCACGCAAGCTGCTCCTTCCCTCGCCAGGACGGCTCCCGACCTCCCCGTGGAGCTCGTCGCCTTCGTCGACAAGTCCCTCGCCTTCGACCCGAACCACCGCTTCCAGGACGCCGCCTCGATGCGTCGCGAGCTGATCGCGGTGCTCGAGGGGATCCGCTCGGGCAGGTTCGTTGCACAGAAGATCGACAAGCGTGCCGGCGTCGTGGTGCGTGCGAGCGACGACGTGGTGGACGACAGCGAGGCGCGGGCATCGCCCGAGGAGCGGGCGCGGCGCATCCAGCTGCTGCAGGAGGCTTGGCGGCTGACTGCAACCTACATGGCGACAACGCGTCAGTACGGTCACGCGCATCCCAACTCGGGCAGGGCGCTCGACGCGGCCTTCGGTGCGCTGCTGGAGGCGCTGACCTTCGATCCGGCGGGCGTGTGTTGGGACGTCACCCCCTACGGCTTCATGGTGGGCGAGGACGCCATCTGGGAGCCGGACCGCGCTCCGTTCGATCGGATCCCGTACCAACTGTTCGCCGACGGCTTCCGCAAGCTCCAGATCAACCCCGGGATCGCGCAGCAGGAGTTCTGCGACCTCATCACGCTGATCGGCCGAGACGACACCGATGCCCAAGAAGACGATGCGGTCAGCGCGTTCTGGGACCGGCGGTTCGAGCACGTCGTGTACTTCGCGGTCTACGCCTTCGCGGAGGGTGACGGCGACAGGCGCACCGACTTCGCCGAGCGGTGCGAGATAGCGGCCCGGGAAGCTGTCGTGTCCGCTCAACTGGACCGCAGCTGGCACGTCGACTCCATCGAATCCAGAGCCCTCGCCGAGAATGTCCGCTCCGCTGTGATCCAGGCCGGCGCGGCCGCCGAAAGCATCGCTCTCGAGCCGCAAGTCCGAGCGTCGCTCGGCGTCCAGCTCAACGAGCCGCCGGAACGCTGGACCGATCGGTTCGTCGATGCCTTCGCGGACGGCTACGTCGAGAGCTGTCGCGCCGGGGATTCCTCGCGTCTGGCCGGCCTGCTCCGCGAGTGGTCGCGCGACCAGGTCACTCTCCGGAACCTGGGCAGCCTCTTCGACATGTTCGGCTGGCTGACGAGCGCAGTCGCCGCGCGGCGGGGCAGTGACCGGGAGTCGGCCGAGCGGGAGATGGCCGACGCCGTGTTCGGAGTCGAGCGACTCAAGGCGATCCTCGCACAGCTCGCACAGGAAGGCGCCGGGCAGACCTTGCCGTCATCGACGGTGGTCGACGGAGTCAAGAAGCTGCTCCGTCTGACCGAATCCGACGAGGCGTTGCAGATCGCGTGCGAGTGCTTCCAGAGCGTGCGTTCCGAGCCGCTGCGCGATGCACTGGTGGACTACGTGTCTCGCTGGGCCAACGGCAGGGAATCGGATCTCGCCAAGGTGCTGGCAGGTGCGGATCCGGAACTCTCCTCCGCGATCCTCCGGTTGGTGGCGCGATCCGCCGCTCCCCAAGCCATGCTGGTCATCGAGCGTGCCCTGTCCAGCCCGCACAGCGGAGTCCGCACCGAAGCGCTCCAGCTCATGCCATCCGCCTACGCGGAGAAGCTCGCCCCGCAGATCGAGCGCCTCCTGGGTGATCCCGAGGCCGTCGTGCGGCGCGAGGCCCTGCGCGCAATCCTGACCCACGGGATCGCCAGCGCCGTTCCGGCGCTCCACAGACGCACCCAGGCGAAGTCGTTCCACGAGGTCGCCATCACGGAGCGGCGCGAATGGCTGACCACCCTCTGGAAGCTCGCTCCGCAGAAGGCCGAGGAAGTGCTCATCGCGATCCTCTCCGAGACGCGGATCATCCCCTCCGAAGACGTCGAGGAAACCCGTGCGGTGGCCGCGGACCTCATCGGGCAGGCGTCCTCCGAGGAAGCGCTCAAGGCTGCGCGGCTCGCGGCTCGCAAGTGGTGGTGGAACAGCCCCGGTGTCCGTGAGGCCGGCGCGCGCTCCGCCGATGCGATCGCCGCACGCCTCGGCGCTGCGGCCGCGGGCACGCCCTCCCCTGACCCGAAGGAACCTGCCCGATGACCTCCTCGATGTCGTCAGGCCAGCTCGACGACGCTGCGATCGCCCAGGCTCGCGCTGAGCAGGCCCGTGCCGCCGCGGTCAGCCTCGTCCAAGCATTCTACCGCCTCGTCAAGGCCCTGTTCCTTCACGCCGAGACCAACGAAACCGTCGCCAATCTCGTGCGCTTCTCCCAGGAAGCCATCTCGGACTACTGCCAGAAGTCCGGCGTCCAGCAGGTCTCTCTTCACTTCACCGGCGACACCGTCTTCATCAACGGGCAGATGCTGCGCGCGTCGAAGCAGTCGTTCCAGTGCGCCGTCGAGCTCGGAACCATGCTCGACAAAGGGGGCGTCAACGAGCTCACCATCCCGCTGGCCACCGGCTTCGAAGACCTGTCCGCATTCGGACGCGCTGTCGCGGCAGCGTCACGCGGCCAATCAGGCGGCTCGAGCCTGCTCGCCGCTCCCTGCGGCGTGATCAAGCTCCGCAGAGCCAAAGGTGAGAGCGTCTCCGACGACGCGACACGCCAGGAATCGGTCGAGGAACGCATCATCCGCACCTACGCGTCGGCCATCGTCGTCATGCGCGAGCTCGATCAGCAGCTCCGTTCCGGCGACATCCGGCTCCCGCATCGCATCAAGCGCGTGGCCCAGCGACTCATCTCCCACGCCGACGAAGACGCGCGAACGCTCACGGCTCTCGTGGGGGGCCGGGTCGCAGGCGCAGACGACGCGACCAGGCTGGTCAACACCGCCATCGTTGCCATCGCGATGGCGAGACAGCTCACGCGCGAGCGCCCGATCCTGACTGCGCTGGCCACGTCCGCGCTGCTCTACGACGTCGGTAGACTCCGCCTCGAGTGTGCCAGGGCCTCGGCCAGCCCATCGTCCTCGATCCGATCCATCCTCAACGAGGACGAGCGCGATCGACTGCCGGCAAGCAGCGCCGCGATGCTCGCCCTGCTTGGACGCATCCACCCGCCGTCCATGACGCGCACCACGATCGTGTACGAAGCGCTGGCGCTGGCCCGCGCCGACAGGCTGGGGCCACCCTACCGGGGCAAGCGTCCGGAAACCGTCCTTGCACGCATCCTCCACCTGGCCCGGCGCTTCGTCGAGCTGATCACTCCGCCTCCGAACGAGCCCGCCGTCACACTCGACGAGGCGATCCGGCAGATCGAGACCTCGGCCTCCGATGCAACCAGCCGTCTCGACCTCAGACTCCTGCTCGGCGCTCTCGGCTTCTTCCCGACGGGAACCCTGGTCGAGCTCAACACCGGGGAGATGGCAGTCGTGCTCGCCGTGCCGCAGCTCCCGGTCCACTTCGCGCGCCCCCCGGTTCGGGTCCTGTACGACGCCCGCATGCGCGTGGTCGATCCGCCCTTCGACATCGACCTCGCCGAAGCGGCTCGCCCGGGGGAGCCGGTCCGCTGCGTGCGCGGGCTCGTGCATGCCGACGAGCAGCAGATGCGGCACATGAGAGCCTACGTGGAAGCCGCCTCCAATGCACGCTCTGCCCCGACCCTGCGCCCCGCCGGCGACAAAGCCCCGGTCAGCGCGCGCTCGCGCGGACGGCTGGAGCCGCTTCCCGCCGTGGCGCCCGCTGCGCCGCCGCCCGAACCACCGCTGTCCGCGATACGGCCTTCGCAGCCACGCTCGATCGACGAGACGGTCCGGGCCATGCCCGAGATTCCCGACCTCCTGCAGCAGGTGCGGCGCGCCCAGTCAGGCCCCCACCCGCAATCCCTCCCTCGCCCCGCTCCCAACCGCGTCGCGGAACCGGGGCCGATGATTGTCGACGAGATTCCGTTCGCCGACTCGTTCTCCCCCACCGACGACATTCCGTTCGCCGATCAGTTCGCTCCCCCGAGCGACTTGCCGCCCACACCGGAGCTCGCGATCGCAGACGGTCCCCGAACGGCCACCACGCCTCGCTCCTCGGTGAGGAATCCGCCGGTCAACGCACCTTCGCCCGTGGACGCGGCGCGCTCGGTCGATCACGGTGGCGAGCGCACGCCGGAAGCCGCTGCGGATCCTCTTGCCGCGATGCTCGCCGCGTATCTCGACGACGACGTGGATGCTCCTCCCGCGAAGAAGCGTTGAGACTCCGGAGACGGACGAGCGCGGCTACCTCCGCCGCCGAAGGGTTGTTGCCGCAGCCGCGCCGATCAGCGTGAGCCATCCCCACGGCCAGCCGCGCGTCCCTCCGGCCATATCACATGCGCAGCCGCGTTCCT
>CAYMUE010000330.1:2905-4297 GCA_964393505.1 uncultured Polyangiaceae bacterium | reverse complement strand
GTGCGCGAGCAGCAGCTCGAGCGGAACCGACGCCGACTGCGTGCCTTGGGATTCGCGCACGAGCACGTCGAGCCGCGTGTCGAGGGTGAGCGGCCCTTGCCGCACGAGCCGCGCCAGGGCGACCGCCACGAAGGGCTTGGTCACCGACGCAAGATCGTAGATCGTGTCGGGCGTGACCTCGGCCCAGCCCGGCGCGAGATGCCCCGCTGCACCTTCGTCGATCGCCCAGGAGTCCCCCGCACGCCACGCGCAGGCAACGACCGCCCCGGGGGCCGCGCGGTGCGTGCCCACCACGCGCGCGGCGATGGCGTCGAGCTCGCTCCGACGGCGGATCGTGGGGTGTCTCGGGGCGGGTCTGGACTGGGAGGAGTGCGTCACGGGATGGCCCCTATAGCAGACCCGGCGCCGGAACGGGAAACCCCTCGCGCAGCGGGCGAGGTGGCTTCCAGATCCTCGCTCACTCGTGGTACGCCTGCGATCCGTGTCGGAGCGTGCCTTTCCAAGCCAACGCGCGATCCCGGTTCTCCGGGCGATCCCCTGCGCCTCCGCACTGACCCTCCTCCTGGCCGGCTGCTACTCCGTCCCCCAACAGCGCAAGGCCGTCGACGCCGTGACCATCTCCGGGGCCTCCGCCGTCCCCGCAAGCGAGATTACCGGCAAGATCGCCACCGCCCCTTCTCCCCGCTTCCTCGGCCTCTTCCGCGGCGTCGTCTTCGAGTACCGGACCTACGACAAGTACGTCGTCCAACGCGACGTCGCCCGCATCGAACGATACTACCGCGCCAGAGGCTACTACGAGGCCAAGGTCCGAGCTGCCCGCGTGGTCCCGGTCGCCGACGATCGCGTGCAGGTCGAGTTCGTGATCGACGAAGGCGAGCCGGTGCACGTCGAGCTCGTCCGCTTCGAGGGGCTCGAATCGGTCCCGTTCGAGCTGCAGGCGAAGGTAATGCAGGCGGTAAAGCTGCCTCCCGGCACGGTCTTCGACGAAGACGCGTACGAGGCGGCGAAGGCACGCGTGCTCGAGACGCTCACCAACAAGGGCTACGCCTGGGCGCAGGTGAAGGGCGATGCCCTGGTCAACCTCGTCACGCACCGCGCGACCGTCACGGTGAAGGTCCAGGCGAGCCACCGGTTCAGACTGCGCAAGGTGGTCATCGAGGGGCTGCGGAACACCGAGATCCCCGAAGGTCCCGTGCGTCGCGCCCTGAACCTCCGCCCCGGCGACGAGTTCTCCACCGACGATCTCGACGCTGCCAAGAACGCGCTGCTCGATCTCGGCGTCTTCGCCAACGTCGAGATCCGGTGGCCCCGAACCCCGGAAGCGCTGCAGAGCGGCGCGACCGGTGCACAGTCCGCCGCGACGAGCGCGACGCAAACCGGCTCGCAGACTTC
>CAYMUE010000330.1:0-2805 GCA_964393505.1 uncultured Polyangiaceae bacterium | reverse complement strand
CACGCAACCGGGCTCGCAGACTTCCACGCAACCGGGCTCGCAGACTTCCACGCAACCGGGCTCGCAGACTTCCACGCAAACCGGCTCGCAGGCTCCCGCTCAGGCCGCGACGCTCAACGAGAAGGGGGAGCCGGCGGTCGATGTCGCGGTCGTGGTGACGCCATCGCTCCTGCACACGGTGAGGATCGGAGGGGGCGGAGAAATCGACGTCCTGCGCACCGACGTGCACGCGAACCTCGGGTGGGAAGACCGCAGCTTCCTGGGAGGACTCCGCCGTCTCGCTATCAACGTCAAGCCTGGCGCCGTTCTCTTCCCGACGACGCTCCCCACGCTTCGCGCGCCCACCCGGCTGCTGCCGGAGCTGCGTGCGCGCATCGACCTGAGACAGCCCGGGTTTCCGGAAGCCCGCACCAACTGGCTGCTGCGCGGCGAGGGGAACATCTATCCAATCCTCCTGCGCCCGATCAACGAAGAGGTCATCCTCGGCTATCGCGAGCTCAAGTCCGCAACCGGATTCGAGCGCAACTTCTTCGGGGGGCACTTCTACGCCGCGGTGCTCGGCCACGCGCAGGCCAACTTCCCCTTCACCTACGTCGGCCCCCTCGACCCCACGCTGGGCAGTGTCAGCTTGCGCTTCCTCGAGCTCCAGACCGACCTCAGCTTCCGCGACGACTCCATGCGTCCCCACAAGGGAGTGTGGTTCGGAAACAACCTGCAGCTCGCCGGGGCGCTCGCCGGCGGCGACATCGCCGACGTCAAGGTGCAGCCCGATCTGAGGCTCTACGTCCCCATCTCCCGCACGGTCACCTTCGCCGTGCGTGCTTCGGTGGGATTCCTGTTCCCGCGCAACTACGGCTCGGCCCTCGCCGGGGACAGCCCGGACCCCGAGGCCTTCACCCGCGACATCCAGTTGCTCTACTTCCGGGCGTTCTTCGCCGGCGGGCCGAACTCCAATCGAGGCTATCCGTTTCGCGGCATCGGCCCCCACGGCGCGGCCCCGTTCTTCTCGCCGAATACCTCGGCAGCGCAGGTCCTGCGCGACGAGTGCAATCCCCAGTCTCCCGCCTACGATGAGGCCGTCTGCGCCGTCCCCCTCGGCGGCCTCAGCCTGTGGGAGTCGTCCATCGAGCTGCGCTTCCCGGTCTTCGGCGCCCTGTCCGCCGCGCTTTTCGTCGATGCCGCCGACGTGTCCCGCGGCAGGACCCGGCTGCGCCTCGACTACCCGCACACCTCGACGGGCGCCGGATTCCGCTACGCGACCCCCATCGGCCCCGTGCGCTTCGACATCGGCTATCGCTTGCCCGGGCTGCAGCGGCTCGGAGGAGAGCTCGACCCCAAGATCGACGGCGACCCCGGCACCATCCTGGGAGCCCCGATCGCGATCTCCCTCGGCGTCGGCGAGGTGTTCTGAATTCGCGCAACCGACACGAATGTGTCGCCCTCCTCCCGGCCTCGATTCGGCGTGCTAGGGTCCAGGCATGCGACTCCTCCGCTTCGTTCCCCTCCTCCCCGCCCTGCTCGTCGTCTCCGCTTGCTCGTCCGACGACGACAAGGGTCTCTCCGATCCGGTCAACGGCGAGCCCGACGCCGGCCTTCCCGGGACCGATGCATCCGATGCGTCCAAACCGCCCGACGCCGCGGACGAGCCCCAGTGCGAGCCCGGAGAGCCCGCGGCCACTCCGATCGATCTCGGCGCCCCCCCCGCCGTCATCATCACCTCCGCAGCCCTCGAGCCCGCGTTCCAGCCCCTCGCCGCCCTGCACGCCCTGCTCGGAATCCCCACCGACGTCGTCACCGTCGAGCAGATCTGCTCGGCCGCTGGCGCGGGAGCCTGCGACGACTCCACCCCTGCGAAGGACACCGCAAAGGCGATCAAGGCGTGGATCACCCAGTACTCCTCCCTGCGCTACGTGCTCCTCGGCGGTGATATCGAGGTCGTCCCGTCGCGCAAGGTCCACGACACCTACAAGAACCCGTTCGCCTCGTCCTACACCTACGACGAGGACTTCTTCACCGACTACTACTACGCCGAGGCGTCGGAGTGGGACTCCAACGCAGACGGGCTCTACGCGCAGGACGGCGCCGACTCTCCCGACTACCGCCCCGAGCGCGCCGTCTCGCGCATTCCCGCGTCCACCGCCGCCGAGGTCGAGCTGTACTACCAGAAGGTCCTGCACCACCTCACGAAGTACAACCTCGCCCACGTCAGCGAGTGCATGCTGCTGTCCAACGTCGCCACGGAGTTCAGCAAGATCGACATCGACGGGGCCCTGTACTTCGAAGCGGAAGGGAAGACCGCCTCCCTGCTGCCGACCGGGTGCTCGGTGCGCAAGATGTACGCGACCTCCCTCGCGGGCGCGGAGAAGACCACCGCGGCAGGCCAGCTCGCCGCCTTCGAGCAGGGCTACAACGTCATGGTCCACAACGGCCACGGCAGCGTCAGCAAGCTGACCGTCGAGTACTCCGGCGCGGAGCCGGTGAGCGGCGCGATGGTGTCCGGGCTGAAGAACACCACCCTCCCGATCTACCTGTCGTGCGCCGGCGAAGCGGGGACTTTCGCCGCCAAGGACTCTGCCGGAGAGCTGCTGATGAACGCGGCCCAGGGCGGCGCCATCGCCTATCGCGGAAACCCCGTGATCGGGTTGGGACGCGCCGGGGGAGTGCAGCTCATCGACGAGATGCTCCGGTACCTCCAGGTCACTCCCCGGCCGTTGCTCGCCGACGCCCTCCTCGAAGGACACGCCAAGGTCCCCGAGAAGGACACGTTCTCGATCAAGGCGCTGCCCATCCCGATCCCGGTCGTGG
>CAYMUE010000329.1:0-4323 GCA_964393505.1 uncultured Polyangiaceae bacterium | reverse complement strand
AGGCCCTGCTTCCCACCTACGACGTCTTCGACGAGCGCCGCTACTTCGAGCCCGCCCCCCACCAATGCCCTCGCGTGATCGACCTCGACGGCACCCGCATCGGCCTCACCGTCTGCGAAGACCTGTGGAACGATCGACTGCTGTGGGGCGAAACCCGCCGCTATGACCGCGATCCCGTCGCCGACGCCGTCGAGCAGGGCGCAGACGTCATCCTCAACCTCAGCGCATCTCCCTTCGCGTCCGGCAAGCAGGCCCGACGCGAGCAGCTCGTGCGACACGCTGCGTCTCGTTGGCGACGACACGTCGTGTACGCCGCAACGGTCGGCGCCAATGATGGTCTCATCTTCGACGGTGGCAGCCTCGCAGCGCGCCCCGACGGTGTCTTCGTCGAGGCTGTTCCGCTGTTCGAATCCGCTCTGCGCGTCTTCGATACCGATGGCCCCGCCGTGTCGAGCCGGCTGCTCGATCCGATGGAGGAGCTTGCCGACGCTCTCACCCTCGGCATCGCCGACTACACCCGGAAGACCGGCATCCCCGGCGCGATCATCGGTCTGTCGGGGGGCATCGACTCCGCTCTCGTCGCCGCTCTCGCCGTGCTTGCCCTCGGCCCCGACCGCGTCCTCGGCGTCGCTCTGCCCTCCCGCTACTCGTCCGACCACTCCATCGACGACGCCAGATCCCTCGCCCAGCACCTCGGCATCCAGTTCTCCGTCGTCCCCATCGAGCCCGCTCACGCCGCCTACGAGTCGATGCTCCAGCCCGTGATCGAGCCCCTCGGCCCCCCGTCCGCCGGCGACGTCACCTTCGAAAACGTCCAGGCGCGCATCCGCGGCGCCACCCTCATGGCCCTGTCGAATCGCACTGGCCGCATCCTGCTCACCACCGGCAACAAGAGCGAGTGCTCCGTCGGCTACTGCACGCTGTACGGCGACACCTGTGGCGGCCTCGCCGTCATCGCCGACCTGTGGAAGCACCAGGTCTACGCCCTCGCTCGGTGGCTCAACGCCCACCGAATCGCCAGCGCCATCCCCGAGTCCACGCTCCTCAAACCCCCCTCCGCCGAGCTGCGCCCCGGCCAGCGCGACGACCAGAGCCTGCCTCCCTACGACGTGCTCGATCCCATCCTCGAGCAACTCGTGGACCAGGAGCTTTCGGTCGACGACGCTGCAGCCGCCACCCGGGCCGACCCCGCTGTCGTCCAGCGCATCGCTCGCATGCTCTATCGCAGTGAGCACAAGCGCAAGCAGTTCGCTCCCGCCTTGCGTGTCTCCTCACGATCCTGGGGCGGGCGCGACTATCCCATCGCTCAACGCTGGCTCTGAACACCGCTCGCTGCGTGGCGCGCCCACGTCACACGCAACTGACGCATTCGGTGACGCGCCATCCTCCGATCCAACTCGCCCTTCGGCTTCTCCACGAGCTCCAACCAGCCCTGCCCGTAGAGCCACGGATCGAACCGCTCCGGATCCAGCCGCTCCTCCAGCACCACCTCGTAGGCCGCCCGCGCTTGTTCGACCCCGAACTCCGCCGGCAGCAGCAACAGCGGCGCCGAGCTGTGCAGCGCCAGCTCGCGGAGCCGCAGCCGCACGTCGCGCAGCGCCAGATCGTGGTCGAACGCCATCGCCACCCCGCGCCCCGCCTCGTCCAACGCCGTCCCCCCCTCCAATGCGTAGAACCTCGCGTCCGCCGCATCGTCTCCTGCTGCCGCGTGGCCGAGTTCGTGCCACGGCACCAGCGCCATGAACACCACCGTCACGACTCGCCCACGAGGATCCCGCGTCGGCATCCCGTACGCCTTCAGTTGTTCGATGTGCGCGCCCCCAAGGCTCCCCAGCCCCGTCTCCTCCGCAAGCTCACGCCTCGCAGCAACCTCGAGATCCTCCTCCATCTCCACGAAACCCCCGGGAAGCGCCAGCGCCCCCTCGTAGGGCAACCTCCCTCGACGAACCAGCAAGACGTGCAGCCGCGGCTGAGGCATCGACCAGGGGACCGAAACGACCGCGAGATCCGCGGCGACATGAGGTCCCTTGCCGTGCCGCTCCCGGTACGCATCGATCTCCTGTCGGCTCATGCCGTGGCGCTTCTCGCTCATGGCTCGCCTCCCTCGTCTCCCCCAATCCTATAGGGCCCCCACCGTCCTGACCCGAACCCCCTCCTGCCCGCGATCGCACCCCCCGCTCAACCTCGCGGCCCCCAATCCCCCTGCGCCCGCCCCAACCGCTCGCGTCTTCCCCCGCCTCACCCCCGTTCATACCCCCCGACGCTCCCGCTCCGGCATGTCCGTCGCCCTCGCGTGCAGATACGTCAGCACCGCTCCCACCAGCATCGACAACGGCGCGTACGGCGCGGGCAGCAGCCCGAACGCGATCGACAACGCCGCGGCCACTCCCGGCGACGCTCCAAGCATCACCGCCACACGCGCGTGCCCGCGGCTCGTGCGCGCCAGCACCAACGCCCTCGCCGCATCGCGCACGTCGTCCCCCGCAAGCGTCGCAGTCCACCCCGACATCGCCGACCCCGCAGCGTCCAGCGCCACCGCTACGTCCGCCGCGTCCAATGCCGTCTCGTCCACCGTCGGTCGCCCCACCACCGCCACGATTACCCCGGACTCCGCGATGCGCTTGATCTCGTTCGCCCGATCCGCCGGGAGCACCTCCGGACGCACGTGCTCGATGTCCAGCGAACGCGCGATCGCCTCACATGTCTCACGCGCGTCGCCCGACAGCAGCACCGGCTCCACTCCGGCGTCGAGCAGGTACTGCACCGAAGCGCGCGCGCCAGGTCGCAGACCGTCCTGCAACGCCACCATCCCCACGAGCTTCGAGTTCACCGCCACCAGCAACACCGTGCGCCCGTGCGCCTCGAGCTCCGCCAGCTTGTTCTCCACCGCAGCGATCGGAACGTGCTGGTTCAGCATCAGCACTCGGCTCCCCACCGCGCACGGCTCCCCGTTCGACGTGATCGCCGTCACGCCCAACCCCGGCACCACCGTGGGGCTCCGCACCGAATCCGCACGCAGCTTCCTCGCTCTCGCCTCGCGGAGCACCGCCGACGCGATTGGCCCCGACGCCGCCAGCTCCGCTCCCGCCACCAGCGACAGCAGGTGCTCGGGCGTCGCCTGCCCGAGCTGCACGATCTCCGCGACCTGCGGCTCTCCGAGCAGCAACGTCCCCCGCGCGCAGAACACCATCGCCGTCGATTGCGCCGCGCGATCCCACGACGCCCCATTCTGATACGCGATGCCCCTCGCCAGCCCTTCCAAGACCCCGCGCAGAACGTGCAGCGCCGGCATCGCTGCGGTCGCCGCCGACGCCACCGCGAGCTGCGCGGCCACTACCGTCAGGATCACCGTCGCCGGCCGCGCGTTGTTCACGAAGGCAGCCAGCCCCGCCAGGGCTGCCGCTGCCAGCGCACCGCTCTCCACGAACATCCTCCCGAACCTCGCGATCGGCGTCACCACGTGCGCCGCCCGGTGCGCGTCCGCACTCGTGCGCAACCACGCGCGATCCATCCCCGCCCACGACACCGTCGCCCGAACCCTCCCCGTCAACACCTTCGCCCCGGCCACCAGCGGATCCCCTGGCCCCTTCTTGGCTGCCGACACCGCGTCGATCCACGGCAGCACCGTCCCCTCCCCGGCGCTGATCGTCGCGTCCGCAGGGACCATCTCCCCGGCGTCGATCACCACCTCCTCTCCCGGACGCAGGCTCTGCGCCGCCACCACCGCGTACCCCGACGGCACTACCTTGCGCGCTGGCGCGTTCAACGCCTCGACTAGGTGCGCCAGCGTCGCCGACGCCTCCCGACGCACGTGATCCACAAGCTGGATCGTCGTTCCGACTGCCACGACCGCGAGCCCCGTCAGGATCGCCGCGTCCTCGGCCACGGGCTGCCGCGCCACCCGCGCCCAGATCGCCACCACCGCGGCCACCGCCGTTGGAACCAACACCACCGCCGGGTGCGGATCCGCAGGATCACGACGCGTCAGCACCGCGCGCGCCACGAGCAGCGCCACCCCCACGACCCCCACCACTACGCGCACCGTCAGCACCGTCGCTGAGGTCCCCACCAGCGCAAGCGCAAGGCTCAACACCCCCGAAACCGTCGCGCTCAACAGCAGCAGCGTCCCGAGATCCGAGCGCGATGCCCCCGGCTCTCCCTGCGACGCCCATTCAGCGGCTTCCTCGACGTTCTCGCGCTCCGGCGGCGCGTCCATTCGACCCTTGGCGAGGATCGTTTCCTGCGCCTCCCCCTCACTCGACCTGGGCGCATCGCCCCGTGCCGCAGGACGCGCCGAGGGCTTCCGCAGCGGCTCCATCGACT
>CAYMUE010000328.1:0-4329 GCA_964393505.1 uncultured Polyangiaceae bacterium | reverse complement strand
TGCCCCCAGCGAGGATCTGCTGCGGATCGGGGCGCGCCTCGATTGGGGCGGAAGCATCGTGTTCTTCGGGCTCACGGCCAATCCGAGCAGCAACGTCATCGACGCGAACGACACGGGTCGCGAGCTGCAGATTGCGCTCTACGACCCGACGCGCATCATGCAGGGCTGCGCGTGGAATGCATCGTGCCAGACGACGCCATCCGCGTGCGCGAGCTCGATCACCTTCCTCGGGTGGAATCCGGTGCAAGGCGGCGACGAGTGCGGCCACGGCTCCACCGCGGAGTGGCAGCAGGCCGGCGATTCCTTGCGAATCATCACCCACCCCTTGCAGTGGAATCCGGACTGGGACAAGCAGGACTGCACGCAATCCGCTTGCGGCCCTGTTGGGGTGCCGGTCGCGGTGACCTACGTCACGGACCTGACGTTTGTCTCGACGCACGTGGTCGAGGTGGCGATGGAGCTGCAGAGCCAGGAGAGCTTCAGCCACCCGGTGACGGTGCAGGAGTTCCCGACGCTGTACGTGGAGCACGGGCAGAGCGGCCCCGACCTGTCGGCATTGTTCGACTCCGCAGGGACGCAGATCGCCCTGACGACTCCGGCGAACGACGGGTTCTTCGTCGGGGACTTCGACTCGCCGGGTCCGTGGGTGACGTGGCAGAAACCGGCCAAGGACTACGGTGTCGGGCTTGCGATGGATCAAGGCATCCGCAAGTGGCAGGGGTGGCGGGGGGACGGCAACCCGGCGCCCTACTTCCACAACGTGCGCGCCCGGATCGAGTTCGGACTCCCTTCCAACAAGATCGTCCGCGGAGTCTCGTATCTGGCACTGGGGTCCTTTGCGACGGTCAAGGCGGAGCTCGAGGGCGCGCTGTCGAAGCGACCGCCTTTCGGTGTCCTCGACGCGCCCACGTCCGGCGGCGCCGTCAGCGTGGCCAAGGGGAGCGCCGTGCCGATATCCGGTTGGGTCCTCGACACCCAGGATATCGAGAAGGTCGCGGTGCTGGTGGACGGTCAGCTGGCGGTCGAGCTGCCGGTGAATGGGGCACGCCCGGACGTGTGTTCGGTCTACCCCGCCTATGCGGGGTGTCCCAACGTGGGATACGCTGGGGATCTCCAGACGGCGGGCTGGGACGATTGCCCGCACCTGGTGCGGGTGACGGCGCGTGACTCGGAGGGCAACGAGACCGTGCTCGGCGAGAGCGCAGTGCAAGCCCAGTAGGATGCGCGCATGCCGTGCCGCCCGATGCAATCCGGAGCACGTGCGGTGGCAGGGCTCGCGCTTGTGTCGGTGTTGCTGACGTCGCCACGGGCTTCGGCCTCCCCGACCCGCGACACAGCCGACGCCCTGGTGGAGCGGGCGGTGCGCCCTGCGCGCGGAAAGCCCGATCCCGCGGTGACCGGGATCCAGCGTCCGGGAAGAGGGAGCACGGATGCCGCGAGGGCCGCGGCGAACGTGGCGCTCTGGCTTCCGCGCGAGGTGGTTGACCTGGTCTTCCTCACCACGGGCGCCGCCGCCGGAATCCTCGAGAACGAGCAGGTCGTCCCCCGGATGCGCGAGCTGCTCTTCACGCGGGATCGCAGCGTGGGCGTGTATCCCACGTTTTTCCTCGAGACCGGCGCGTCGCCGAACGTGGGAGCCCGCATGGTCGCCGCGGCGGACAAAGCTGCAACGACGTTGCGCGCCGGCTTCGGCGGCCCGGACGAAAACGTCGCCGAATCCCGAATGCGGTTCGGCCGCACCACGCCCTTGCCCATGATGTTCTCGCTCGAGGGGCTCCACGAGCGCAGGACCGGGCTGTCGTACCGCGGGATGGGCCAATCCCCGGAGGCCGACGCGCGCAACCGCTACTCCGGAGGACTACGCACGCTGTCGTTTCGCGATCAGCGCGAGCGGGTGATCGGCAGTCTCGGGCTGCGCCCTTCTCCGAATCTCGAGCTGTTCGTGTCGTCGAGCTACACCCAGCGGCACCCGCACGATCTTCCCAACGGAGAAGGCCCCGGCCTCGACGAGGTATTCGTCGCCGGCACGGTGCCCGGGCTCGGGCGAAGGGCCCGCTTCGTCTACACCGAGATTGCGATTCGGCTCGACACTCGCGCGGCGCGCGCTGCGCCCGTGGCAGGCCTTCTGCTCGAGACCTACGCAGGCTCCGTCAATGGCGTGCGGGAGGACGGCGCCTCGTTCGTGCGCGCCGGAGGACGCGCCGCGGCCTTCGTCCCGGTGTATCGCAGGACGAACATCCTCTCTCCGAAGGTCGTCATCGACGGCATCGATGCGTCGCGGGGGGACGCAGTGCCCGTGCTGGAGCTGACGAGGCCCTCGGAGTTCCGCGGGGTCGGGGACCGGCGCGACTACGTGTCGGTCGTGGGCTCGTTGGACTACCGCTGGAAGCTGGCGTCGTTCGTCGCCGCGCGACTGTTCACCGACGTTGCCACGGTGGCGCCGTCGCTGCGCGATCTGACGCTGCGCGAGCTGCGCTGGGTGGGCGGGTTCGGCCTCGATGTGTTCAGCTCCCACGCGGAGATCGGCCGCATCGGTGTCGCGGCCGGTCCCGACGGCGTGTCGTTACTGTTGTCCTTCGGCGTGGCGCCGCGCTTCGGCGATCGCCAGCATCGGGATTGACCATGCACCGCACGTTGCTGCCCTCCCTGATTGTCCTGATCGCCGTGAGCGCGTGCGGCTATCGACCGGTGCGCTTCGCCGACGCTCCTGTCGCGACGCGGGCCCGGGACGATCTGCCCGTGGCGAGGCCGGCCCCGATCGCGATCGACCCCCGCATGCAGCTCGCGGAGGTTTATATGCGCCGGCCGGTACTCGACGCGCTGGACGCCTCGGCGTTCCCCGAGGCGGGGGATGTCAACGCGCTGGACGAGGTCGTCGCCTCGAGCTGGTTCACCCCCGATTCGGACCGCCTGCGGACCCTCGGTGGATACTCCAGGAAGGAGCCAGTGCCCCCGCTGTCGGTCGTCGCGACAGGAGCTGACGGCGCGCCGCGGGAGGTGCGCGACGCGCGCGGGAGCCTGTTCGTGATACGAATCGATCGACCGGATCGCCCGGAGATGACGACGGCATCCGAGGCGATCGCGAGCCGGCTGCTGTGGTCATTCGGATACTCCACGCCGGAGGCGCACGTGATCGAGCTGCGGCGACGCGACGTGCAGGGCGCGCCACGAGCTGCCGCCTGGTTCGGCGCAAGCGACTCCGTGCGAGCCTGCGCGATTCGCCTGCCCGATGGCGTCGATCTCGGGCCCACGCCATCGGCGATGATGCGCGACGACGACCCGAACGACAGGGTTCCGCACCGGGATCGGCGCACGCTGCGGGCGTTGGCGGTGGTAGGGGCGTGGCTGGATATGCCGCAGGTCGGGACGCGAATCACGCGGGACTACTACGTGGGGTCGCGGGGGTGCGGGCACGTGCGCCACTTGCTGGTGGGCCTCGACGGGGCGCTGGGGGCTTCGCGCGTCCCCGCTCCACGGCGGGCCGACGAGCTCCGCGCGGATGCCGGCCCGCGTCCTGTCGCCAACCTCTACACGCTGGGGTTTGCCCCCGATCCTCCCGTGACCCATGCACAGCGGGAGCACCCAGGCCTCGGAGCGATCGACGACATGGTCGATCCGAAGCGCTGGAGTCCATCGCTCCCTTACGAGCCGGTGGATCGGATTCTTCCGGCAGACGGGTACTGGGCCGCGCGGAGGTTACTGGAGATGAGCGACGCGGCTCTTGCGGACGCGGTAGCTGGTGGCGAGCTGTCGGATCCGCGAGCGGCGCGGACGCTGCTGTCGATTCTGAAGGCGCGAAGGGAGAGCGTTGCCAGGATGTGGTTCGGGACCGTGACGCCGCTGCGCGCGACCGATTCGAATCCGGGGGGACTGGTGCTGCACAACGACGCGGCGAGGCACGGGTTCGAGGACGCGTCCACGTGGGAGTACACGGTGGAGTACCTGGATCACGACGGAGCGGAGGTCGCACATCGTCACGCGGCGCGACCCGGTTCGCCCTGCTTCGAGCTCGGATACCCGGATGGGATCCTGCCCGCCCGAATCGACTATCTGGTCGTGCGCGTCACCGGACGATCTCTCGGAATCGAGCGTCCTCGCGCGGCGGAGTTCCACCTGGTGCGCGGGCGGCTGGTGGGAGTCCGTCACTGAAGCGGTCATGCGACGCTCGCGCGGAAACGCGTCGCGTGGTAGAGGACGGCTGCCTTGCGATCGATCGACGACGCCCCCCACGCAGCGCAGCGCGCCTTGGAAGACGGTGCCGACGGTGCGCGTCTGCGGTCATTGGAGCGAGCGGATCGCGAGGCGTTGCTCGGCCAGCGAGGCGTGGTG
>CAYMUE010000327.1:0-4381 GCA_964393505.1 uncultured Polyangiaceae bacterium | reverse complement strand
CGCTGCGCCCGTGATCGAGCAGCACCACGTGCATGTCCGGGTGCGCGTCGGCGAACATCGACACGTAGCAGGTCTGACGCTGCGCCGTGGCCGAGGCGGGCAGCAGACGCAGCAGCACCGCGAGGTCCTCGTCGCGCGGGATCAGCTTGTCGAGCCCGGCGAGCACGATGTGACGCTTGGGCAGACACGTCGTAAGCTGGATATTTCCCTCGTTCTCGAGAAGCACCACGGTCGCGGATTCGGCCACCAGGAAGTTCGCGCCCGAGATGCCGACCTCGGCTCCCAGGAACCGCTCGCGCAGCACCCCCCGCGCAGCAAGCGACATCGTCGTCGCCGCCCGCTGACGCGTCGCCTCGTCGACCGTCTCCCCCTTCTTCACCCACTCCGGCGGCTCGATGCCGAGCTTGCTTTCGAAGATGTGCGCCACATCCTCCACGCTCAGGTGGATCGCCGGCGCGGTCACGTGCGACGGCGCCTGGTGCGCGAGCTGCACGATCAGCTCCCCGAGATCCGTCTCGGTGACCTCGCAGCCCGCGGCCTCGAGCGCTTCGTTGAGGTGGATCTCCTCGGAAGCCATCGACTTGCTCTTGGTCACGCGCCGTCCCACCTCGGTCACCCGATCGCAAATGATCCGGGTGGCGTCCTCCACGCTCTGCGCCACGGACACCGAGACTCCACGCGCTCGCAGCCCGTCGACGAGCTGCGCCCGGAGCTCGTCGTGACGATCGAGGGCCTCCAGGCGGATCGCGCGCGCCCGCTCCCGCAACGCCTCCCACTCCGGGATCCCGGCGACCAGATGCGCGCGCTTGTCGAGCGCACGCAGCGTGGCGCGGTGGACCTTGTCGCCGAGCGATCGGTCGGAGAGCTTGTCGCGCGACGCGGCGCGCATCGGCCAGCGGCTCATCGCTCCTCCAGGCAGGTCGCGAGGACCTGGGCCACGTGCATGGGTCTCGGTCGGTCGAGGTTCCTGCGCGAGAGCAGCCCGCCGAGCTGCATCAGGCAGGAGGCGTCGGTCGAGATCAGGTAGTCGGCGCCCGACGCCAGGATCGGCTCGAGCTTGCGCTCCCCCATCGCGGCGCTGATCTCGGGGAACTTCACGGAGAAGGTGCCGCCGAAGCCGCAGCACCAGGCATCCGCGGGGGTGTCGATCAGCTCGAGCCCCTCGACCTCGGCGAGTAGCGCACGCACGGCGGGCTCGGCGTGCAGCTCGCGACGCTCGTGGCAGCCGATGTGCACGGCAGCCTTGCCCTCGAGCCTCGCACCGAGCTTCGTGAGGCCGAGAGGTCCGGCGAGGAACTCGCACAGCTCGAAGGCGCGCGCGCAGACCGGGTCATCGCCCACGAGCGACGGGTAGTGATTGCGCACCATGGAGGTGCAGGAGCCGGAGGGGCTCACGACGAAGTCGAAGTCGGAGAACTGCTCGCAGAAGCGACGAGCGAGCACGTGTGCGTCGTCGCGCAGGCCGGCGTTGAACTGCGGCTGGCCGCAGCAGGTCTGCTCCTTGGGGTAGACGACCTCCACGCCGAGGTGCTCAAGAAGCCGCAGCGTAGCGATCGCGGCTTGCGGGTAGAAGGCGTCGACGAAGCACGGGACGAAGAGGCCGATGCGCACGCGGAGGTCTTCGGACGGCGGGGGTGGGGCGTCAATTCGCACGGGGCAAGCGTTCGGGCTTGACCGTCCCGGCAGGGGTGATAGAAAAGGCGGCCTTCCGAGGCATGGCCAGGTAGCCAAGTGGTTAGGCAACGGTTTGCAAAACCGTCATACGCCGGTTCGAATCCGGTCCTGGCCTCGAGGATTTCGAGGGTTCGTCGTCCGACGGGGGTTCACAAAGACGATTCCCGAGACGATTCGACGCCCCCGACGGAGGGGTGGGTCGCGAACGCGTAGCTTCGTGCGCGTGCTGGGCCCGGCCCCGGTGTGGACGGGGGATGCGACATGTTGGATGAGGAACCGACGACCGCAAGCCGGGACTGAAGGCTCGGGCCGATGTGATCGTCTTGCCTGGCCTCGACCCCGTTGTGGAGCCACTGCAAGGTTGGCTGGCGGCGAAGGCGCTGATGCGGGTGACATCTCCTTGGTGGGCGGCAGAGCGACGCCACTTGTCTAAACTCCGCGACTTGACCCATGGCTCAAGTTGCTATAAATCATCAAGCGATGCCACTTCCTTCCGGAGCCCAAGCCCTCCAGAGGATCCGAAAGCAGTTCGTGGACTGGTTCGGTCTGCCGGAGGACCGCATGGCGGTGAAGAACCCGCCCAGGCGCGCCGCCCAAGCAGACCTGGTCCTGAAGACCGGCTCCTCGGTGTTCGTGATCGAGTACAAGGGCGTGGCCGAGGCGGTCCACGTCTCGGCGGCGGTGGAGCAGGTCAAGCACTACGCAACGGCGCTGGGGCGCGGGGCGGTCCCGGTGGTCGCCGTCCCGTACATGGGCGATGTCGGTCGTAGCATCTGCGAGCGGGCAGAGGTCTCCTGGATGGACCTGTCCGGCAACGCAGCCATCGCCGCTTCCGGCGTGCGAATCGTCGTGAGCGGGCGCCCCAACCTGTTCAAGCGGCGCGGTCGTCCTTCCACGGTCTTCGCTCCCAAGAGCAGCCGCGTGGTGCGCCAACTCCTGCTCGACCCCACGAAGCGCTACACCCAGCGGGAACTGGCTTCGGCGACCCGTCTGGACGAAGGCTTCATCAGCCGGATCGTGCGTAGGTTGGAGAGCGACCAACTCCTCGACCGAGACGAGTCGGGGGCTGTCAAGCCGGCGAACCCGAACCTGCTGCTCGACGACTGGCGCGCGTCCTACGACTTCTCGAAGCACACGGTGTTGAAGGGGCACCTCGCCGCGCGTTCCGCCGAGGAAGTCATCGAGCGCGTCCATGATTCCCTGTCCAAGCGCAAGGTTGATCACGCGCTGACCGGGCTTGCGGCGGCGTGGTCGCTGACAGGCTTCGCAGGATTCCGGCTCGTCACCGTGTATTGGCGTGAGCCGTTGGGCGCGAAGGATCTGAGCGAACTCGGATTCAGCGACGAGCAACGCGGGGCGAACCTGTGGCTCGTGCAACCCAACGACGATGGCGTCTTCGATGGAACCCGCCCCGGCAAGCCCATGCGGTGCGTGCATCCCTTGCAGGTCTACCTCGACTTGAAAGCCCAACCCGAACGCGCGACCGAAGCTGCCGCGGAGCTTCGGAAGCGTCTCCTGGCTTGGAGCGCGAAATGACGAAGCCCACGACGGCCGGTGGCTACAACCCGGACTTCACGGCAGCCGTCGAGAAGACGTGCCTCTACATCGCCACGAAGCTTGGCGACTTGATGGACGACACGGTCGTTGTCGGTGGGCTCGTCCCTTCGCTCATCATTGATGCTCCTGCGGCCATGCCACACGTCGGCACCGTGGATCTCGACGTAGGACTCGCGGTCGCCGTCCTGGAACACAAGCGTTACCAGGAACTCTCTGAGCGTTTGCGACTGGCTGGCTTCGGGCCGGACACGAATGACAGAGGCAACGAGACGCGCCAGCGCTGGCGGATCGACGGTCCCCCGAAGGTCACGGTGGACTTCCTCATTCCGCCCAGCCGAGCGGGAGATCGCGGCGGTGACGTGCGCGACATCGAGGCCGACTTCGCAGCCATCATCGCGCCTGGGCTGACGCTCGCGTTCATGGACCACCAGCGCGTGCGGCTCCATGGCCGCACCATCCGAGGCGAGATCGCCCAGCGGGAGATCGTCGTGTGCGGCCCGGCCGCGTTCGTGGCGATGAAGGCCCTGGCTCTGCGGCTCAGAGGCGAGAACAAGGACGCCTACGACCTCTGGTATACGCTGCGGTACTACGGGAACTCCGTTGACGACGTGGTTGCGAGAGCGGCGGCCATCCGAGGCGAACCGGAGACGGCAGAGGCCATCGGCTACCTGCGCGACGAGTTCAAGGAGATCGACTCCATCGGGCCGATGCGAGCAGCAGCGTTTCTGGGCCGGGATGACGACGAAGAGTTCCGGGCCGACGTTCGCGGCGTGGTGCTCGACTTCGTCCGAGCTCACGAAAACGCAGCACCTTGACCCATGGGTCAACTCGGCCATTTTGAGCAAGCCGTCTGCCGCAGAGGCCCGTCGCGCGTGCCGTTCCGCGCGCGGGGTGCGCGCTCAGGCAACCCGGAGCCGTTCCGATCCGGGCACTTCCGGCTCACATGCCCGGTGGGGCACACCCGCGCATCCCGCCGGAAACAATTGCAAAACCGTCATACGCCGGTTCGAATCCGGTCCTGACCTCGAAGAAAACGGCGGAAACGCGATCCGGGATGGATGCCGTTTCCCGCTGGGTGCCCCTGGACGGGCGAGCCATCGACCGGCGTGTCATCGACCGGCGTGTCATCGACCGGCGTGTCATCGACCGG
>CAYMUE010000326.1:0-4420 GCA_964393505.1 uncultured Polyangiaceae bacterium | reverse complement strand
GGGCTCGAGGCGGGGGGGGCTCGGGGACCTCAGGCGTTTGCGCCCGCTACACGCATTCCCCCCCAACGAGCACGATCCCCGCCGCGCAGCGGCTTCGTTCAACGATCGCGCCCCGGAGTGCGTCGGCGCCGGCCGAGGCCGGCGGCTTGCCCGACGGATGTCGCGGCGCTGTCGGGGAGCTGGGTCGCGCCTCGGAGATCCGGAGAACGAGGTTCCGGCCGCTTGTCCAGCCGGAAGTAACCAAGATCACCAAGAAAGGGGAGGATATGGGTTGAAACGACGGTGGCATGGAGATACTGTACCAAACAGGTGTTCGCGGGAATCGTGGAGCGAACCCCAGGGCGCAGGCGCGTCGAAGCCCGGCGCAGGAGAACGGGAGAACAAGATGAAGACGGAGCTTCTTCGCGTCCCTGGCTCTCGAGTCATGCCCCTCCTCGCGATCGCCGTCCTCGCGGCCTGCGGCGGAAAGGTCCAGTTCGATGAGGTGCAGGCGGCGGCTGGCTCGCGGGCGGACGCAGGCGCCTTTCCTCCCCATGTCGAATGCTCCCAAGAAGGGCTGCGGGGCCAACGCGTGGCCCCCGGCCTCGGACATGCTGCAGCACCCGATGGGGTGCGTGGAGTGGTGCGACGCCTTCGCGTATTGCAGGGGCGTGGGCAAGCGGCTGTGCGGTGCGATCGGCGGTGGCGCCAATCCGCTCAATGCATGGGACGACCCCGCTGCAAGCCAGTGGTTCAATGCGTGCAGCTCCGGAGGACTCCACAACTTCCCCTACGGCGGGAATCCGGAGCAGGGCGAGATCGACGGCTACCAGCCGAAGACCTGCGCCGACATCGAGAGCGCGCCGAGCGGCCCCTTGCCCGTGGGAACGTTCCCCGGGTGCGTTTCGCAAGAGAAAGGCTACGAAGGGGTCCACGACCTCAGCGGCAATGTCTGGGAATGGGAGGACTCGTGTACCGGTCCGACCGATCAGTTCGACTACTGCCGCACTCGCGGGGGCGCAGCCCGAGACGACGCGTATCGCCTGCGCTGCGCGGACGACACTTCTTCGATCCAGTTCCGGCTGTTTGCGCATGTCGGTTTCGGATTCCGCTGCTGCGCGCCGTGATGAATGACGGGTTCCGCGGCTCCGGACACCGGCCGTTCTCCGACGTACGGAAGAGCCGAAGGTGGTTGGAAGGACATACGACCTGATGGCAAGTTTGCAGGAACGAACGCTCGAAGTATTGAGGAAGGGAGTCTGCCAATGAGGTATCGGAAGCTGATGTTGACCCATTCCCTGGCGATCACCGCACTTGTGCTCGGCGTGACCGAAGGTGCGGACGCTGGAAGCAGCAACGTCGAACATGAACTGGTCGTCTACAGCTTGAAGAGCTATGGGACGTACGGCTCGCCAAACTGGAAGCCGACGATCGTGCCCTGGTTCACCAACATGGATCCGTACCAGGACTTCTGGTCTTCCATGTACAACTGTACGGGGACCGAATGCGCGCACAGCTACTCAGCTCGATATGAGAATTCCGCGGTTTCGGTTAACCAGATGGCAACGGACTCCGCGACCCAGACGAACCGCGGGTGGAGTGGTTCCGACTTCGTGGTTTTCTATGGGCATAACACCATGATTCAGCCCCAGTGGCAGGAGGAATTCGATCTCTGGCGCTACAACGCGGAGTTCTACACCTGGTACCACTTCAACGTCCCTGACTGGAGTGCCTGGGGCACTAGCAGCGAGCACTACACTTACCATCGGTACAGGGTCTATGATGCGAGCTCCTCCAACGCCTACGCTGTTTTCTACGCGTACAATCCATTCACGTCCATCCTGATCGGGAAGGACTTCCCGAAGACCGGCGACTGGTACACTGAGAACACCTGGAATCAGGGCATGGCCGACACCAGGCAGAACCATTTCGCTGGCGAACTCGAGTGGATCCTGGCTGACGGCTGCAATGCGGTCACGGTTGCGAACCCGGCCGGGACAACGGCGCTCCAGCTGGGAGTTAGCGCATGGGACAAGTCGTGGGATGGACTTCACATGGTTATGGGCCACTACTACGAGACGGACACTTCGCGCCTTCCGAATCTGGGTGGCTACGCCAGCGATCTCAAGTTCGGCGGCTATGTTCAACCGGCTTACTTCGATCGTCATTCGTGCTCGCCACCCGACGGCAAGGAGGCGGGGTACTGTCAGCCCTCCGCCATCGAGATACAGCCCAGCCTTTGCACTCCCCCGCTCTGCTGGACGATCTACATGAACAGCGACAGGTGGAATCCCAATGAGATGTCAGATGTCACCGGCGATTACCGTTACAAGACTAAATGGAATGTGGCCCAGTAACAGGCGAGACCAAGAAGATGTCATTCATGAAGAACTATTCTAAGATCGCAACCACGCTGTGCGCTGTGAGCCTTTGTTCTGCGTGCGAACGGCCCCCGGAGCCCACCGAAACGAACGGGACAGTCATCGGGGGATTCAACGGTGAGGCAAACCCGTTCGACCGTTCAAGGGTGCCTGTGGTGCTCAAGGACCAGTCTGCTGTCTCCTTCGCGAAGGGCTCAGTCCTGCCCTGGCGAAGCCAGCACTATTCAGCTTCGGCGGTGCTGGGAGCGGATCGGAAGCTGCCGAGACCGGTGTTCGTTGCCTACACGGATGACCAGGCAAGGCAGCGGCTTCTCACCGCTCACAAGGCGCTGTTCGGGAACGTTGCTGCGGGGAAGCCCACGGATCGTGGCGAAGGGATCGGTCTGGACCTCGCGGAAGGAATGGCGTGGGTCGCGAAGGACTCGGGAGCGATTACCCTCCGTCGAAAGGGAGAGGACGGTATCTCCTCTGTGGTGGGTCCCGAGCATGCTGTCCAGTTGGCCGCCGCTCAGATGGCTGCGCTCGGGTTGTTCCGCCTTTCGGAGCACGAATCTCTGGACTTAATCGGAGTCAACGCTACGATGAGTGCGTCATGGGATCCCCAACCCGATGGCTCCATGGCAGTAGTGCTGGTGTTCAACTCCGCCCTCGGCAAGGATGTCACCGAATACGTGTCGGGCCACACCGTGATCTTCGGTCGGCGATATCGCGGCGTGCCGATCGAGGGAGGTTCGCTCAAAGCCGTCCTTGATGCCAAGGGCACGCTCGTTGGTGTCCTGCAGGAGTGGCGAGAGATCTCTGGTGAGACCCCAGATGGCATCGCCATTGACCCAGATGCGGTCGTCGAATCCCGCCGCAACCCGGCAACCGCCAACCTCAAGTTGGAGAGCAGGATCTGCGGGTACTTTGAGGACTCGTTCGTTGGCAGAAAGCAGACTTCGCCGGGGGTGGGCTGTCTCTATCGCAACGTCGTTCCGGGCGAGCGAGGCCTTGGAAGACTGAGCCTGGACTTCGTGACTATGACGTCGGACGCCTCGGTACCGCTCACCGGCACTCCGCTGGTCTCGGAGCAGCAATGAACAATCCATCTTCCCATCTCGCATTCCCTGCTACTCTTGATTCTATCATGCACGCAAGACTCCTCATCTCACTGGTGATATTCGCCTGTTCATCCCTCGTCGCCTGCAGCGAGTCCGAAACCCACAGTCAGACGCTCAGCCAGGCCGACGCGGGCGACGCTGACGCCGAGGAGGTCGTGACCGAGGATGCGGCAGACTCTTCGGACAGCTCTGTGTGCGAGAGCAAGTTCGAGGGTCTCTCCCCGATCGAGTCATCGTGCGGCTGGATTGGCGAGCGCGGCCAACTCCATGACGTCTGGGGCTCGTCAGGGAGTGACATCTACGTCGTTGGACGAAACGGCTTCGTCACGCACTACGACGGAGCTGTCTGGACGCAGCTCGATCTCGGCACCCACGAGAACCTCTGGGGCGTCTGGGGAACCGCCTCAGACAATGTCTTCATCACCGGCTCGGACTGGGTGTACCGATTCGACGGCAAGAGCTGGCGAAGACAGCAGGTTGAGGGCAACGGTCTGGGGTGGGTCCGGGGGTTGTCGGCCTGCAGCGTCTTCGGCACCGGGGAGCCTGGAGCGCTACAGCACTTCGACGGCACCTCCTGGAGCCGTTTCCCATCCCCGGGCGATCCCCCCGGGGGGGCGCATCCCTGGGAGTTTGCGTCCGTGTGGGGTACGTCGGATGACGATCTGTATCTCATCGGGAACGTCGCTCGGATGATGGACGGTGTGCTGACGGATCGCGGCAAAATCGCGCACTACGATGGCGACAAGTGGACCGAGATGGTCGAGGACGCCGGCACACGGCTCAACCAGCTTTGGGCTTCAGCGCCAGACGACATATATGCGGTGGGAGGGTTCAACAGCGATGCGCTGATCCTCCATTATGACGGGCACGCCTGGACTCCCGTTCTTGCGGACACGTCATGGGAACTCACGTCGATCTGGGGACGTTCCGCGAGTGACGTGTACGCCGCAGGCTGGGGCC
>CAYMUE010000325.1:0-4424 GCA_964393505.1 uncultured Polyangiaceae bacterium | reverse complement strand
ATCACGTTGGAACGATTCGCGGGCCAGCTCGAAGAGAACCTGGCCGACCTGAGCGTACAGCTCCTTCGGCGAACCTACCGGCCATCTCCGCTGCGTCGAGTGGAGCTCGCCAAGGAGGGCGGGGGCACGCGCATGGTGGGCATCGCGACGGTGCGGGACAAGGTGGCACAGTCAGCATGTCTCGACGTGCTGGATCCGATCCTCGATCGGCTGCTGTCCGATCGCTGCTACGCCTACAGGCCACGCCGCAGCGCCGGGAACGCAGTGCTCGACTTCCACGCGACGTTGGTCGCCCGACCCGCGTGCTGGATACTCAAGTGCGACATTCGGAAGTGCTTCGACACGATCGATCACGAGCTGCTCCTCGACGCGCTGGCCCCGCACGTGCCCGATGCCGATCTGATTGCCCTCGTTCGTACCTGGGCCCGGGCCGAAGTCGTCTGCCGGGGAGAGGTGCTGGTCAACGTGCTGGGGGTCCCACAGGGAAGTGCGCTCGCACCGCTGCTTGCGAACCTGTACCTCGATCCGGTCGATCGAGCCCTCGAGGGATTGGGCGTTCCCTTCGCGCGGTACGCGGATGACATCGTCGTCCGCGCCGACAGCAACCTCGCGGCGGACCGGCTGAGAGACCAGATCGCCGAGGTCTTGCACACCCGCCTGCGGATGACGCTGCACCCGGACAAGACGCAGATCGTGTCGGCACCCGACGGGATCGACTTCCTCGGCTTTCGCGTGTCCTCCAACGCTCTTGCGATCTCGGATGCGAAGGTCGGGCGGCTGCTCGACCGGGTCGGCCAGTGCTTCGCGGCGATCCGGGGTGCCGGCCAGGCGGCCGGTGCGGGTCTGGCCGGCGCGGCCCTGACAGAATCCCTCCGAGCACTCGGGGCGCTTCTGCGTGGATTCTCTGCATACTACCTGACCGTCGGTCCCCAGCGAGGCATCGTCGCGACGCTCGCGAAGCTGGATCACTTGATCGCCGAGCAGGCTGCGCACCAGCTCCCCCCGGAAGTGCTCCTGCACCCCGAATGGATGGCTCGGCCGCGACTGCTCGCGCGCACGCCGTCCGAGCCCATGGACGCTTCGGGAGCCGGCTACCCGGAGATCCTGGACCGTGAGGTTCCGGTCACCCCGTCGCCCGTCCCACCCGAACCTTCTGTCGGCCACGAGCAGTCCGGTGACGCCGTGCTCCTGCAAGACGGCCTTCTGACGGTGCTTCGACCCAACGTGTACCTGACGCTGAAGGAGGAAGTGATCGAGGCGCGAACGCGCCGCAAGCCGGTCTTCCGCGCGCCGGTCCAGGACGTCGAATCGGTGATGCTGCACGGCTTTGGCGTCGCGGTCTCCTCCACGCTCATTCTGCGACTGGCGTCTGCGCAGATTCCGGTGGTGATCAGCGCCCCGACGGGAACCGATTTGGCAGCGGTAACGGGGCCCGAATCGGGGCGCCCTCGCCTGCGCGCTCTGCAGGCGCGTCACGCGGAGCTCCCGGACGTGATCCGCGCTGGGATTGTGATGCTGGAGGCGAAGGTCTCCAACCAGGCCTCGCTCTTGCGGTACTACGCGAAGTACCGGAGACGGCGTCAGCTCGACGTGCACGAGAAGCTGGATGCGCTGGCTGCGAAGATCCGACACGAGGCTGCGCTCCTCGGATCGGTCCCGTGTGGCGAGCGTGAGCGGGCAAGGGCCTCGGCCATGGGGCACGAGGGGCGCGCCGCAGCCTTGTATTGGTCCGGGGTGGCGCTGCTGCTGCCCGAGGCGCTGGGCTTCCCCGGAAGGTGCACGCGCAACGCTGCGGATCCCGTCAACCAGTCGTTCAACTACGTCTATGGCTGCCTGTATCCGATGGTGTGGCGCGCGCTCGCCCTCGCAGGGATGGATCCCTTCGTGGGGATCCTGCACGGCAGCGAGCGAGCGTCTGCCAGCCTGGTCTTCGACCTGATCGAGGAGTTCCGCTGTGGCTTCGCGGACAGAGTCGTCCTGTCCTTGATAGGACGAGGCTTCCGACCGGAGCTGGGACGTGACGGGATGCTTCGAGGCCGGACACGCAGGGCTCTGCTGGGCGCGTTCCAGGGGGCTGCCCGACGGCGCGTGGAGTGGTGTGGCACGCGCAGCAATCTGCGTGGGCTTCTGGATCGCCGAGCCCGGAGGCTCGGGGAGGTGTTCCGGGACGGGCACGGCGAAGCGCCTGCGTTTCACCTGCGCTGGTGACCGCGCGCTCCCGTGGTCCCTGGCCGATCCTCTTGCCCGTCAGCGGCAAGAGCGGCCCCAGGATGCACGCGATCCCGCGACGGCGTCCGTCACCGCTTCGTTCGTGCGCGCGCCTTCTGTCGTTTAGGAATGCTGCCCAGCCCCTCGACCATGGCCTCCAACCCGAGCTCGAACTCCTTGTCGGGGTCATGGGCGGACAGGAGCCGTGCGGCTTCGCGCACGCGCGGGAACTCGCGCTCGCTCAGGCGCTCGTAGGCCGGATACGACGCGTCGGCGGGGGCCCTCGGGGTGTGCGTGGAGAGCGTGTGCCCCACGACGTACGCCACCAGCACGTGCAGCGCGCTCAGCGCTTCGTCGGCGGGGAAGTCGGCCCTGCGCAGCTCGTCGAGGAGCGATTCGACGTGCGCGATCGACGCCGGGGTGATCGCCGGGCGCGTGGCGAACAGCGGCAGCGCGTGCGGGTGGGCGCGCAAGGACCGGCGCAAGGACCGGGCCCTTTCGCGCAGCGCCTCCTTCCACGAAGGAGCCTGTCGGGCCGGCGGCATCTCCCCCAGGACGAGCTCGAAGATGCCGTCGAGCACCGCGGCCTTGCTCGCGACGTGGTGGTAGAGCGACATGGCCTCGACTCCCAGCTCCTGGCCCACACGCCGCATGGAGATCGCGTCGAGTCCCTCCTGGTCCACGATGCGCAGGGCGGCGCGCAGGATGCGGTCCTGGGTGAGCGGCTCGCGTTGTGCCGGAGTCTTGCGGTCGGCCATCTTGACATGCTTACATCATAGGCTTACGGTGTAAGTCCATATGTTGATTCAAGAGCGCCCTCCGACGTCCGCCGTCTCCCCGAAGCCCGCTGTCGAGGCCAGGCTGCTGTGGTGGATCGAGCGGCTCGCCATCCCACGCCACATCGTCGCCGACGCCCGCAACAACCGCTGGGTGCGAGACCAGCTCGTCGCGGCTTTCCGAAGCCTCGGCTTCTGCGTACGGCTGCAGGGACGCTACGGGAACGTGATCGCGCTGCCACGCACCGCAGGAGGAGAACTGCTGACGCTGGTCGCGGCTCACTACGACAGCGTGCCGGGATGTCCGGGAGCCGACGACAACGCGAGCGGGCTGGCGGTGATGCTGGAGTGTGCGGGGGCTCTTGCGGGTACGGGCGCCCGAGTCGGGTTCATCGCGTTCAACGCGGAAGAAGACAACCTCGCCGGGAGCCGGGACTTCGTGGCGCACGGGCTCGACACCCTGGGGCATCCCGTGGCGCAGGTCCACGTCCTCGAGATGGTCGGGTATCGCGGCGCCGGACAGAACGCGGAACCGCCCCCCGTGCCGTGGACCCCGCCGAGCGCCCGGGTCCCCGACTTCATCGGGGTGCTCGGCAGAGGCGCGTCGAACGCAGCCGCGCACCTCGCCGCGCGCTCACCTGCCGCCCCCGGCCTGCACGTGCTGGCGGTGAAGACCTGGGGACCGCTGCATCGGTGGTTCCCCGACCTCGCGCGCAGCGATCACTTCCCGTTCTGGTCTGCCGGCCTGCCCGCCGTGCTGTGGACCGACACCGGCAACTTCCGGAACCCGAACTACCATCGCCCGAGCGACACGCCGGACACCTTGGACTACGGCTTCATGAGCGAGGTGGCCGAGCTTCTGTGCGCGGTCGTTTCCGACGGGCTCACGATTCCCTGAGAGCGAATCGCGCGTGGGCCGCTCGGTCGCGATCGCCCGCCCCCGCCGCCGTTCACCGCCCCAACCCACGCGCCGCCTCCGGCGGTCACCTCGCCCACAACGTCTCGAGGTCGAGCTCGATGGCATCGAATGGTTCGGCTCGCACCTTCGCGTTCCCCTCGAAGGTTGCGACCTCCGTCCATCTGCCGTCGACGAGCCGATAGACCTCGGGAGTCTGCGCAGCTGGGTCCACGAGCCACAGGAAGGCGACGCCCTCCCGCGCGTAGATACGGCGTTTTCTGCCTCGATCGATCCCGATCGTGGAGGGAGACAGCACCTCGCAGATCCAATCCGGTGCGAGCAGGACGGAGGGAGCATCCGGGACCTCGGGCATTCGCTCCCTGCGCCAGCCGGCGAGATCCGGAACGACTCACGAGTTCCGGCAAAGACGCCCCCGGCGCCGATGCCACCGCGATCCGATGCTGCTTGGCGGCTACGCCAGAGACGAGCCGCGCGTGGGCCACGATGTGTGGGGGACCCCGCGTGGGGGATGGCGCGGTCGA
>CAYMUE010000324.1:0-4432 GCA_964393505.1 uncultured Polyangiaceae bacterium | reverse complement strand
GCTTCTTTGAGGAAGGGCAGGAATGTCCAGGGAAGCGGTCGGGAACCGGCGAAGGAGAAGGGGGGAGGGACGAAGGGGGAGGAACGAGGGGTGAGGGACGAAGGGGGAGGGACGAGGGAGGAGGCATAAGGGAGGAGGCATGAGGGAGGAGGGACGAGCAATGGTACCCTTCGGCGGTGTTCATCCATCCCACTGCAGAGGTTGAGCAGGGCGCGATCGTCGGCGAAGGAACCCGCATCTGGCGTCACTGCCACGTCATGGCCGGAGCCGTCGTCGGCGAACGGTGCGTCCTCGGCCAGGGCTGCTTCGTCGCCGCCCGCGTGCGCATCGGCTCCGGGTGCAGAATCCAGAACCACGTGAGCCTGTACGAAGGGCTCGTGCTCGGCAGCGACGTGTTCGTCGGACCGTGCGCGGTGTTCACCAACGTGTCGCGCCCGCGCGTGCGCTTTCCCCGCAGTAGTTCGCAATACGAACAGACAGTCGTCCACGACGGCGCCACCATCGGCGCCAACTCCACGATCGTCTGCGGCCACACCATCGGCGAGGCAGCCTTCGTCGCTGCCGGCGCGGTCGTCACCCGCGACGTCCCCTCGCGCGCGCTGGTCGCCGGCGCCCCCGCGCGCATCATCGGCTGGGTCTGCGACTGCGGCGCCACGATCGCCAAGGGCGCGGAGCGTCCGCAAGGACCGACCGCGTGCCCGTCGTGCGCACGCTCCTATCGACGCGCTTCGAGCGGAGGCATGGATCGCGCGGATTCCTGAGCCGCCGCCGCCCGCGCCCGATCGATCAACGCCACCACCTCGAGCCCCTCCTGCAGGCTCGTCAGCGGCCGCTCGCCTCCATCCACGGCACGAACGAAGGCGTCGAGCTCCGCGCGCAACGGCTCGATCGACCCATCGTACTCCGGCCAGCTCCGCGCCTCTCCCGATCGCATCTCGACCTTGCGCGCGGGCAGGCAGTCGTCGAACACCACCACGCCGCGCTCGCACGAGATCGTCACCCGGCGCCGTTTGGCGGCGCTGGCGCGAGACACCACCATGCGCGCAACGAGCCCCGAAGCCATCGTGAAGCCGAGAGTACGGGCATCCGACGCGACCGGCTCGCACATCGCCGACACCACGTTGCTCCGATCCAGGGCGATCAGCAGCGAGACGTCGTGCGGAGCGAGGGACCACAGGACGTCGCCGTCGGGATCGCGCCCCCCGGGGGGCGAGCAGCGCTCGCTGTGAAACGACAGAGGCCGGCCGAGGGCGCCGGAGGTCACCTGCTCGATCATGGCGCGGACTGCCGGGTGGTGACGCAACAGGTGACCGACCATGCCCACTCGGCCCGATCGCGCGGCTGCAGCGACCACACGGGAGGCGTCGGCGACGCAGGTGGCCATCGGCTTCTCGACGAACACGTGAGCGCCGCGGTCGATCGCGTCGATCGCGACGATCGCGTGGGTGGGCCCAGGGGTGGCGATCAGCACGGCGTCGAGGGGACCCGGGATGGCCTCGAGGGAATCGAAGCGCGGGACGTCGCCGGTGAGGACCGACGGGTTGGGGTCCGCGACAGCGGTGACCTCGAGGCGGGGGTGCGCGCGCGCGACGCGCAGCAGGTTGCGTCCCCAGGCGCCGCAGCCGACGAGCGCCGTGCGGATGCGTTCAGCCATGGGCGAGCCCGTCGAGCAGGGCGCGCTCGATCGCATCGATCTCGTCGTCGGTCAGCTCGGCGTGGCACGGGAGGCTGAGCAGCTCCCGGCTGGCGCGGTCCGCCTCGGGGAACGGGTGGGAGCCGGCGAAGGGAGCGAAGGCGCGGCTCGCAGGCAGGGTCCATGGATACTGCACGCGCGCGTCTACGCCAGCAGCGCGCAGCCGCTGCAAGAGGCTGTCGCGCTCCTTCACGCGCAGGGCGAAGGGCGCGAACGTGGCGTGGCAGGCGGGGATGCCGTCGAGCACGCACGCACCGTGCGATGCGGCGGCCCGCGCGAGTCGCAGTCCGATCCGCCTGCGCCGCTCGATCCGCGCGGGGAACACCCCGAGCTTGGCGTCGAGCAGTGCGGCCTGCAGGGCATCGATCCGATAGTTGCCTCCGGGCTCGTCCCACACGTAGGCGCGCGGTGAGCCGTGCACGCGCGCGCGGCGCACGCGCTGCGCCACCTCGGCGTCGTCGGTCAGAAGCGCCCCGGCGTCGCCCGCGGCGCCCAGCGCCTTCGCCGGGAAGAAGCTCAGGGTCCCGATCTTGCCGAGCGTGCCGACATGGCGTCCGTGCAGGCGCGTGCCGATGGCCTGCGCGGTGTCTTCGAGGATCGGCAGCGCGCCGGTGACGGCCTGGATGGGAGCGAGGTCGACGGCCTGACCGAACAGGTGCATCACGATGACGGCGCGGGTGCGGGGGCCGATGCAAGCGCGCAGCTCGTCGGGATCGGGGCCAAGGGTTTGCGGCTCGACATCGACGAAGACGGGGCGCGCGCCGGTGCGCAGGACCGCTTCGGGCGCAGCCACGAAGCCGAAGGCGGGGACGAGGACCTCGTCGCCGTGACCGATGCCGAGGGCGAGAAGAGCGCAGACGAGGGCATCGGTTCCGGAGGACAGGCCGATGGCGAAGGTCGCTCCGGTGAACCGCGCGAGGTGGGTTTCGAAGGCTTCGACCTCGGCGCCGAGGACATAGCCGCCGGAGCGCAGCACGCGCAGCACGGCGGCCTCGAGCAGCTCGCGCGAGGCTTCGTGCTCACGGGCAGGGGATGCAAAGGAGATCATGTTCACCTGGTGTTCCCCCTGCGCCGTGGGCGGTCGGCCCGCTCCGGAGCGTTGCCATCCGGCATGCGCGGCTCACGCCTTGAGGTACTTGTCGAACAGCTTGCCCACGCGCGGCACAGCGTCTTCGGTGTGCTTCTTGGCGGTGGGGCGCAGCTTCTCGTAGGTCCCCTTGACGACACCGTGCTTGGACTTGCGCGCGCGCTCGTCGGTGATGCTGAGCATCGCGTCGGCCGCGCGGCTGCGGTTCGCGGTGAAGTGCTCGGGCACCGACTTGCCCTGCGCTTCCGCCTCGTCCACCAGCGGCTGCAGGTTCTTGGAGAAGTCGTCGATCAGGTTGTCGATCGCTTCCGAGATGAAGCCGGGCTTCACCCCCTTGACGACCTTGTAGGCGGTCTTGATGGCCATGCCGCTCAGCCCGCCCTTGTCGGCAACCTCGTCGTCGATGACGGTCTGGCAGTCGGCGATTACGGCTTTGCGCTTGGTGGGGTCTTGCAGGATCTCGACGAGCTTCGGCATGAGAGGTCTCCGTGAGAGGGAGTCCGCCTGGCCTGTGCGGCGGCGGGCAACGGATGCCTAGCAACAAGATCGAGACAGGGGAAGAGGACAGGCACAGGTGGGGGATCTTCGCGGACGGTCTGTGATAGCCTGAGGGGCCATGGGCGATATCCCTGCGAATCGGGCGACGGATCACGAAGACGTCACGCTCGCGCTCGATGTGGCGCGGTCCCAGCTCGCCAAGGGCGACGTGTCCGAGGCGATGAAGTGGCTTCGGAAGGCGGCCGATTCAGCCTTCGATGCGGACGATGATCGTCGGGGCATCGAGCTGTCCAAGGCGGCCGCGGATCTGCAAGCGCATCCGCCGAAGAACGCGGCGGCGCATCCGGCGATGCCGGCCCCCAAGGCGGCGCCTCCGCCCGTCCCGAAACCCTCCGTGCCAGCACCAGCTGCACACGGCCCCGCGATGCCGCAGCCGGGGCTGCCGCGCATGCCCAAACCCGTGCTCCCGACTTCGGCAACGACGCGTCGTTCCGAAGTGCCACCTGCCCCCGCCCCCGCCCCGCCCCCCCCTGCCGCCCAGGGCCCCGGGCCCCCCCGCGGGGGGGGGGCGTCCCGCCCCGGCCGGGAGGACAGGCGCAAGGCGCCCGAGCCCATCGAAGAGGCGACGCGCGAGTTCCAGGTCGCCAGACACGCGCCCGCAGCGCGTCAAGCCGCTCCGGCGCCCGAGCCCGTCGCCCCCACGGCCGACGAGTGGCCGACCGAGAGCGTGGACGACGTGCGCGAGTTGGTGGAAGTCGCGCCGAAGGAAGTGAGCGCGGATCGTTTCGCGGCCACGGCGCCCTCGCCGGTCTCCACGGCATTCGTGGCACCGCCGGTGACCACCACGCAGTCGCTGCGCGTAGCGATTTCGCGAGCGCCCGACGGAATCGTGGTGTGCCGTCCGCTCGACGCGGCCGGGCTCCGAGCCGGCGAGCACGACGCGATGATCGTCGCGCTGGTTGCGGACACCGATCTGGCTGCGCTGTTCGGGGGGTGAGACGCTACGCGTCGAGCCCCCGCAGGGGGCTTGGATTCTCGTTCGAACGGCTACTGTCCAGCCGTCGGCTTTAGCCGGCGGGCGAACGCGGGAACGACGCCTGCCCCCGCGGGCGAACGCGGGAACGACGCCTGCCCCCGCGGGCGAACGCGGGAAC
>CAYMUE010000323.1:0-4443 GCA_964393505.1 uncultured Polyangiaceae bacterium | reverse complement strand
CCTCCTCGCCCCCCTCCACCTGATCCCCCGTCGGCTCCGGCGCGGATCCCGTACGCCACGTCCCTCGCGACCGTGGTAAGAGGTCGGCGCCCATGACCAATCCCACTCCGGAACGCTACAACCCCACAGAGATCGAGCCCCGCTGGCAGTCCTTCTGGGACCAGCACGACACCTTCCACGCTCGACGCTCTCCCGGCCACGCGAAGCTCTACGTCCTCGACATGTTCCCGTACCCGTCGGGCGCGGGCCTGCACGTCGGTCACCCCGAGGGCTACACCGCCACCGATATCGTCGTTCGCCACGCCCGCATGCGCGGCATCGACGTCCTGCACCCCATGGGGTGGGACGCCTTCGGCCTGCCCGCCGAGCAGTACGCGATCCAGACCGGCACCCACCCCGCCGTCAAGACCGCCGAGAACGTCGCGAACTTCCGACGCCAGCTCAAGATGCTCGGCTTCTCCTACGACTGGAGTCGCGAGGTCGACACCACCGATCCCTCCTATGTCCGCTGGACCCAGTGGATCTTCCTGCAACTGTTCAAGCGCGGTCTCGCCTTCCAGTCGGAGATCCCCGTCAACTGGTGCCCGGACCTCGGCACCGTCCTCGCCAACGAGGAAGTCGTCGATGGCAAGAGCGAGCGCGGAGGCTTCCCGGTCGTCCGTCAGCCTCTTCGACAGTGGCTCCTTCGGATCACGGCGTACGCAGACCGACTCGCGGGCGACCTGCAGCAACTCGACTGGCCCGACACGAAGCTCAAGCAGATCAACTGGATCGGGCGCAGCGAAGGCGCGGAAATCGACTTCCGCGTCGATGGTAAAGACGAAACCCTCCGGGTGTTCACGACGCGTCCCGACACGCTCTACGGCGCGACCTACATGGTCATCGCCCCCGAACACCCCGCTGTGAAGCGGATCACGACGCCGGACAATCGGGCCGCCGTGGAGGCCTACGTCGCTTCGGCCATCACCAAGAGCGACATGGACCGGACCGCGCTCTCCAAGGACAAGACCGGTGTCGCAACGGGTGCGTTCGCGCTCCACCCCCTCACCGGCGCGAAGATCCCGATCTGGGTCGCCGACTACGTCCTCGGCGCCTACGGAACCGGCGCGGTGATGGCCGTTCCCGCCCACGACGAGCGCGACTTCGACTTCGCGCGCCGCTACGGCCTGCCGATGCTCGAGGTGGTCAGCCCCGATGGCAAGCTCCGCGAGCGGCTCGATGCGGCCTTCGTGGACGACGGCGTCGCCGTGCGCTCCGGCGAGTTCGACGGACTCCCCACGCCGGAGATGAAGACGAGGATCACCGACCATCTCCAGTCGATCGGGATCGCGCAGCGCAAGGTCAACTACAAGCTGAGAGACTGGGTCTTCTCGCGTCAGCGCTACTGGGGCGAGCCCTTCCCGATCTACTTCCCCGTCGAGCTCGAGGATCCCCAGGGCGATCCGCGCAAGGCGGCGAAGCACGTCGTTCGCTACGACCAGCCGATCGCCGTCGACGAGAGCGAGTTGCCGGTGCGTCTCCCGGATCTGACGGACTTCCGCCCGGGCAACGACCCCCGGGGCCCCCTCGCACGAGCCGTGGACTGGGTCTACTTCCAGAAGGACGGCAAGTGGTATGCGCGCGAGACCAACACGATGCCGCAGTGGGCGGGATCGTGCTGGTACTACCTGCGGTTCCTCGATCCGAAGAACGATCGGGAGATCTTCAGCGACAAGTCCTACGAGGACTGGATGCCCGTGGATCTGTACGTTGGCGGTTCCGAGCACGCGGTGCTCCACCTGCTCTACGCACGCTTCTGGCACAAGGTCCTGTTCGACATCGGTGTGGTCAAACACCCCGAACCGTTCCTCCGGCTGGTGCACCAGGGGCTGATCCTCGGAACCTCCTACCGCTACTACGCCAAGGCCGACGGGACCTTCGTGGGCGGCGGCACTCCGGTGGCGCGCGACGAAGCATCGGGCGAGCTGAGAATCTCGGCGAGCGGAGAGCCGGTCGAGGAACGTTGGGCCACCGAACGCGACGTCGAGCTGCGCGGGACCGAGTACGTGCACAAGGCGCTTGACGTCGTGGCCGTGATGACCGCCGAGAAGATGAGCAAGTCACGCGGCAACGTGGTCAACCCCGACGACATCGTGGCGAGCCACGGAGCCGACACGCTGCGCGTGTACGAGATGTTCATGGGACCACTCGAGCAGGTGAAGCCCTGGCAGACCAGCGGGCTGCAGGGGATTCGACGCTTCCTCGACAAGGTCTGGAAGGTCTGCACCGGACCGCTAGCCGACGCAGCGGACCAGGAGACCGCGAAGCTGTTGCACAAGACGATCAAGAAGGTCGGCGAGGACATCGAGGCGATGCGGTTCAACACCGCAGTCAGCGCGCTCATGATCCTCACCAACCACCTCGCGGGTCTGGAGGCTTGCCCGCGCGATGCAGCACGCTCGCTCGCGTTGATCGTCTCGCCCTTCGCACCCCACCTCGGCGAAGAGCTCTGGTCACGTCTCGGCGGCGCCGACTCCCTCGCCTACGAGCCCTGGCCGGTGTTCGATCCTCGTCTCGTCAGCGACGACGAGGTGGAGATCGGCGTACAGGTCAACGGCAAGGTGCGCGGAAGAATCACCCTCGCGAAGGACGCGACCGAGGCCGCTGCGCTCGAACGCGCTCGCTCCGAGAAGAACGTCGAGGCGTTCCTCACGGGCAAGGCCATCCGGAAGGTGATCTACAAGCCCGGCTTCATCCTCAACATCATCGTCGACAAGTGAGCCCCCGCCCGCGTTGCTGCCCGCTCGCACGTGCCACGCTCCTCTCGTTCGCGTTCGCAGGCCTGGCATGCGGGTATCGTCCCATGACGCAGCCCGATGCCGGCTTCTGCCTCGCGATTGACGGGGCGGGTGCAGCCGACGAGAGCGCGCAGCGCGCACTCGCATCCGGCGTTCGAGACGGTCTGCTGCAGGCGCGAGCCTTCGCGAACTGTCCGCCCGGCCGCCGTGCGCGGGTCCGCCTCGTGCAGATCGCGGTCGCCCCGCACGCCGCAATCGAGGCCGATCACGAGGCGATCGGACGCGGAACGCGGATCGTGGTTCGGGCCAGGGTCGAGGTCGATGATCGTGGCGCGTCTCACGCCCATGAGGCGGAGGGAGACGCATGGGTGGAGACCGGAGGCGCCTCGAGCGCAGCGGCGCAGGTCGAAGCGGATGCGCGATCCCAAGCGGCGCGCCGCGCCGGCCTCGCCCTGGTTCCGCTCCTGCTGGCCCCCCCCGAGGGCGTTCCAGCCGTTCCCTGAAGGCGTTTTCAAGGAGCATCAACGCACCGTTGGCCCGCTCGCCCGGCAATGGTAGCTTGCCGGGACCATGATCACAGTCGGGTGTGCTGGGTTTCCCGTTCCGGCGACGAGGTACTTCCGCGAGTTCCTCTTCGTGGAGGTGCAGGAGACGCACCTCGGGAAGCCGGGGGACGGGACGGTACGCAGATGGCGTCGCGAGGCGCCGGACGGATTCCGCTTCGCTCTGCTGGGCCCGCGCGAGGTCGGACAGGAAGGGTTCCGCGATGGAAAGGTCGTCGAGACCGCCATGAAGACACTGGTCGGTGTCGCGAAGGAGCTCGAGGCGACGACCGCTGTCTTCGTTGCCCCGCCTGACTTCCCGAGCTCCCGCGCGAATCGGACCATCGTCAAGGACTTCCTCCAGATGGCGAAGACGAAGTTCGCCACCGTGGTGTTCGATCCCGGTCCCCTCTGGGACCCCGCGGACATCGAGCCGGCTGCCACCGAGGCGGGCGCGCTCGTCGTGCGCGATCCGCTGAACCAGGGGCCCTCGAAACACGCCATCGCCTACTACAGACTGCCGGGGCCCGCCGGACACAAGTCCCGCTACGAGGACCCTGCGATCGAGCGCCTCGCCGAGATCGCGAAGTCGCTCAAGCACAAGGAAGTGACCTACGTCTTCACGAACGTCGACATGTTCGCCGACGCCAAGCGATTCCGGAAGGCGATGAAGCTTTGACCGACACGCGGGGGGCCGGAAGCAGCGTTCCGGCTCCTGAAGCGGCTCAGTGAGTCGATGGGATTGTCGGGGAGGGGGAGCGAGCGGGGGAGGAAACGGGAGGGACTACTCCGCGCAAGCGACCTTGCACTTGTCGTCGTAGATGCAGGCGCGCAGGTTGTTGGCCTGCTCGTTGAACTCGCCAGCGTCGCAGGTGGTGAGGCAGGTCGTGAAGTCACCCGCGTCGCACTCGAGCGCGCACGCCCAGATCTCGTTGCAGGTCAGCGTCTCGGCGCCTTCCTTGACGTCGGCGCCGCACGCGAGCAGCTCATCGCAGCAGCTACTGTACGCGCACACGGTGCACTCATCGGTGGCCGGAGGCGTGCAGCCCGTCGAACCCGCGGCACCCGCTGCGCCAGCCTCACCGGCAGCGCCCGCCGCGCCAGCCTCGCCCGCCGCGCCCGCG
>CAYMUE010000322.1:0-4455 GCA_964393505.1 uncultured Polyangiaceae bacterium | reverse complement strand
CCTCGGGCACCGTCGTCCTCGAAGAGGGGTGGAAGCTCCTCGACATCCGCACGCGGACCGACAAGACCGCAGGCAAGGGGAAGCGCGATGCGGAAGACGACGACGTCATCCTCCCCCAAGGCTTGAGCGTCGATCAGGAGCGTGAGGTCACGCGGGCCGACCGCCTCGACAAGAAGACCTCGCCGCCCAAGCGCTTCACCGACGCCACCGTGCTCACGGCGATGGAGACTGCGGGCAAGAGCCTGGACGATCGGGAGCTGGAAGAGGCGATGCGGGATCGGGGGCTCGGCACGCCCGCCACGCGTGCGGCGGTCCTCGAGACGCTGCTCACGCGCGGCTACGTGGTGCGAGAGGGCAAGGCTCTCGTTGCGACGCCGAAGGGGTTTGCGCTGATCGAGGCCGTGCACGAGAAGGTCCGCAGCCCAGTCATGACAGGGGAATGGGAGCACGCGTTGCAACGCATCGCCACGCGCGACGAGACGCTCCCGGACTTCATGACGCGCATCAACGCGTTCGTGAAGGACGTGGTGGCAGAGGCTCTTGGAGCTCCGGTGGCGCAACGCCCTCCGGCACCAGGAGAACGCTTCGTCGGGGCCGACGGCAACCGCGCTGCGCCGGCGGCAACGCGTCCCGCGCGGTCCGCTCGCCCGATCGACGACACCATCGCTCCCTCCCCCGGCGAATCCGCGACGCTCGCGCCGCTCGACGACGCGGTCGCACCATCAGCGAGACGATCGGCGACTCGCGCGCCGATGGACGTCGCCGACGCGCGGTCGCCGGACCGATCCGTACCTCGCGCGCCGATCGATGGTGCTGTCTCACCGTCGACGGGCGGCTCTGCGTCCCTCGCGGGGGATCTGGACGTCATCCTTCGTGATCGGTTTCATCTCCAGGCGTTCCGGCCGCATCAGGAGGAGACCTGCCGGGCGATCGTCGAGGGGCACGACGCGCTGGTGGTGATGCCGACCGGGAGCGGAAAGTCGCTTTGCTACCAGGTGCCGGGGATTGCGCGCGGCGGCACCACGCTCGTCATCAGCCCGCTCATCGCGTTGATGGAGGACCAGATCGCGCAGCTGCAGGCCCGGGGCTTTTCCGCAGAGCGGATCCACTCGAACCGCACGCGGGAGCAATCGCGCGAAGCATGCCGCTCGTGGCTGGCGGGCAAGCTCGACTTCCTGATGATCGCGCCCGAGCGTCTGGCGGTGCCGGGGTTCCCCGAGTTTCTCGCGCGACGCAAGCCGGCACTGATCGCAATCGACGAGGCCCACTGCATATCGCAGTGGGGGCACGACTTCCGGCCCGACTACCGGCTCATCGGAGAGCGGATCCCGATGCTCCGGCCGGCGCCCATCGTCGCCCTCACCGCCACGGCCACGCTCCGCGTGCAGGACGACATCGTGGCGCAGCTCGGGATTCCCTCCGCGCGACGCTTCATTCGGGGCTTTCGTCGCGACAACCTCGCGGTCGAGGCGATCGAGATGCCCCCCTCGGAGCGGCTCGGCTGCACCACCGGAATCCTGTCGTCACCCGAACGGCTTCCGGCCATCGTGTACGTTCCCACGCGCAAGGCCGCCGAGCAGTACGCGGGCACCCTGGGACGCAGCGTGCGCGCTGCCGCCTACCACGCCGGCCTCGAGGCCTCCGAGCGGAGCCGCGTCCAGGAGCGTTTCCTCGCCGGCGCCCTCGACGTCGTGGTCGCCACCATCGCCTTCGGCATGGGCATCGACAAGCGCGACGTCCGCACCGTGGTCCACGCTGGGATGCCCGGAACCGTCGAAGGGTACTACCAGGAGATCGGCCGCGCCGGACGCGACGGCCTCCCCTCGCGGGCCGTGCTCTTCTACTCCTTCGCGGACCGGCGCATCCACGAGTCGTTCCTCGATCGCGACTACCCTCCGCTCGATGTGCTCGAGCGCATCCTCGCGGAGCTCCCCTCTCGCGGGCTCGACCGGGAGTCGCTGCTGCAGAGCCTGCGCATCGATCCGCAGCAGGCGCAGGCGGCCCTCGACAAGCTGTGGATCCACGGCGGGGTGGTTATCGACGGCGACGATCGCGTCACCGTGCCCAAGCGCCCGCGGGACTGGCGCAAGAGCTACGAGGCGATGCGCGCGCACCGCGCCGATCAGCTCGAGCTCGTCTACGCCTTCGCCTCCGGCAGCGGATGCCGCATGCTCCGCCTCATCCGGCACTTCGGCGAGCGCGACGATCGCGAGCTCTGCGGGCAGTGCGACTCGTGCGCGCCGCAAGCCTGCGTGGGTCGCACGTTCCGACCGCCCACCCCGCGCGAGCGTGAGCTCATCGCGCGCATCGTCCAGGGCATCGGCTCGCGCGACGGCGCCGCCGCCGGCTCCCTGCACCGCACCCTGTTCCCGGGGGACCGGATCGAGCGTCAGGAGTTCGAGCGCTACGTAGACGCGCTGGTGCGAGCGAGAATCGTGTCGGCGATCGACGACAGCTTCGAGAAGGACGGCAAGACGCTCCGGTTCCGTCGACTCTACCTGCGGGCCCAGGGGGGGACCGCCGACGAGCTCGCCGCCTCGGTGCAGCTCGAAGGCTACGTGGAGCCGACCTCTCCGCAGGCCGCACGCCCGCGCCGTCGACGGCTCGCGGATGCCGACCTCGATCGCGCGGCGGACGGCAACAAGGCGCCTCGCGCGCGACGGGGCAAGAAGCGGGACAAGGCGGTGGCGGCGGAGCTCGGCGTGGCGCACGTGATCACGGGTCGCAAGCCGGCGCGGAAGCCCGGCGCCAAGAAGGGCGCGTCCGCAGTGCCCGACCGCATCGACTCCCTCGCGAACGCCGCACTGGTGGCGCGCCTGCGCGCCTGGCGCCTCGGCATCGCCAAGACCCGCAGGATGCCGGCCTACCGCGTGCTCACCGACCAGACGCTGCTCGCGGTCGCGACGCTCAAGCCTCGCACGATGGAAGCGCTGATGAGTGTGAAGGGGATCGGGGAGAAGATCGCCGAACGCTACGGACAGGCCCTGCTCGCGGTCATCGCGGGCTCCGCCTGACACGCAGCCTTCATTCGAAGCAGATGTCGTCGTCGGCAACCGCATTGCGCGGGATGCACTTGTTCTCCTCGCACCGCCCGGTCGCGCACTGCTCGGAGTCCGTGCATGCGGCGCCTTCGGCCACCTGCGCCGCGCACTTCTTCGCCGTCTGGTCGCAGTAGGCCCCGGCCACGCACGCCGATCCCATCGAGGTGAAGTCGCAGTCTCCTCCGGCGGGCGACTTCGCCACGCACGTGCCGTTCTTGCACCATGCCGAAGCCACACAGAGGTTGCTGAAACTGCAGGACTGCCCCTCGGGGACCAGCTCGACGCACTTGAACGACGGGTATTCGCACTGCAACCCGTCGTCGATCCAACACTCGGCCGTTCCCGGCGTGCCCGTGGAGCCACCGGAGCCGCCGCCGCCGGAACACTCGGAGCCGGTTCCCTGGGACACGCACGTGGCGTTGCACGCGGAGCCCTTGACCCCGCGTTCGGGCGCACCGGCCGACTTCGCGCAGACCCCCTGATACTCGCCATTCACCAGGGTCTCGTCGCACTCCACGGCCCCCGTCTCCGCACCAGCACACTCGTAGTCCGAAGTGCACGCCTCTCCCTCCCCCTTGCTGCCCCGCCACACGGCCCCGCAGGTCCGATCCATCTCCTCTACGTCGGCCTCGGAGACCTCGCACCGGGTCACCAGCTTCTCGACCCATGCGATGCACTCCCCGGCCTTGACTGCGTCGTACGAGACGCCAGGAGTGGCCGCGATCTTGCCGAAGTCCTTGTCGAGCTCGGCCCGGAATGCCTCGGAGCACTTCGTACCGTTGAACGGCATCCCGTACTTCTGACAACACGGCGCCGCATTGTTGCAGATCGCATCCGCGTACGCCTGAGCAAGCTGATTCTGCGCAATCGGCCCCGACGACACGGCGCCGGCTCCGCCTCCGGCCCCGGTGCCTGCGCCACCGCCCTCCTCCGTCGAGCCACTGCATGCAACCACCAGGCTCGTCGCTACCGCACACCACGTCGCCTTCGAAAACCCCGTGTTCATCGATCGTCCTCCCGCAGGCTTGAAGCCAAGGTCGAGGCGGGATCTTGCCGCACTCGCGACGACGGCGCCACGGGGAGGAGCACTGGGTATTCGGAAGAGCGGCGAGCCGACGGGGCCGATGGGCTCAGGGAGGGGGAGCGGCCTCGCCCTCGCCCCGGGGCGCCTTGAGATCGACGTCCCTGGCGTTGGGACCGAGCAGCGTGCCGCACATCGTCCGGCACAGCTTGTCCTCGTCCTTGCACTTGCACTCGCCGCGCGTCTTGAGCTCGAGCTTGTGCTTCATCTGCTCGACGCTGAAGCGTGCGAGGCGCTCGACGCGACGGAAGTTCCAGCTTCCCTTGACCTGCTTGGGAGTGCGCGGGTCGGTCGCCTTGAAGTCCGCCTCGCCACAGCAGCGGAAGCTCAGGA
>CAYMUE010000321.1:1586-4476 GCA_964393505.1 uncultured Polyangiaceae bacterium | reverse complement strand
GTGAGTAGGCTGCGCGGGCGCCGCCGACGCGGCCGCCGGAAGGAAAGGGGCACGCATGAACGAGCAGAAGAAGAACGTGGTCCGAGGCATCGTCTTCCTGCTGTGCGTCCTGGTGACGATCGCGTCGGTGATGAACGTGGTGCTCGACAACGCCGAGGTCATCGCGAAGGCGCAGGAGGTGGCTTGCGAGGGCAAGCCGAAGTGCGACATGGCGAAGGCGGAGATGATGCGACTGCCCGTGTGGCAGACGATCTCGTTCACGAACGGCAAGCGGACGGTGAACGTGAGGTGCACGCGGTCGGCGATCGCGTTCGGAGACTACGCGTGCAAGGTGGTTCCTTGATGTCTCGTTCGGGTCACGAAGGATGAAGGCCTGGCTCCTCCCCGGCTCGCGCAGGCGAAGGGTCCTGCTGGGCGTGATGGTCTACGTGATCTGCACGGCGGTGTACTTCGGGTTCGCCGCGCGGGACCGGATCACCAAGCACACACCGTACAACCACTTCGCCCTGGTCGCGGACTCGTGGCTCCACGGGCGTCTCGATCTGCGCAACCCTCCCCCGCCCTACGCAGGGGGCAACGACTTCGCCGAGCTCAACGGCAAGTGGTACGTGAGCTTCCCGCCGTTCCCCGCGGTGTGGCTCCTGCCCTGGGTGAAGATCGGCGGGTTCGTGGAGAACGTGCGCGACGGCCAGGCGTTCCTGTGGCTCGCGGGACTCGGCCCGGCCCTGCTCTTTCTCGTGCTAGAGAAGCTCAGACGCACCGGCAAGAGCACGCGCAGCGAGGGCACCAACTGGCTGCTCGCCCTGCTGTTCGCCTTCGGTACCGTCTACTGGTTCACCGCCGAGCAGGGCACGGTCTGGTTCGCAGCCCACGTCGTGGGCGTCGCGCTGTGCGCAGCCTACGTGCTGTTCGCCATCGACGCCGAGCGTCCGCTGCTCGCGGGCGTGATGCTCGGATGTGCGTGGCTGACGCGGACGCCGATGTTGCTTCTCGGCGTTGTGTTCGCGCTCGAGGCGTTGCGCGTGAGCATGCGCGACGGGCTGCCGGCGCGTCGTGGAGGGGATCTGCAGCTGCTGTACGACGGCTGGCGTGCGGTCGATCTGAAGAAGCTGCTGAAGCTGTGGGGGCTGTTCCTGATCCCGGTGGCGGCGGCGATCGGCTTTGCGCTCTGGTACAACTACGCCCGCTTCCACAAGCCGTTCGTGTTCGGCCACGAGTACCTCACGGTGGCCTGGCGCGCGCGCATTGAGAAGTGGGGCCTGTTCTCCTATCACTACTTCCCCCGCAACCTCGCCGTCGCCTTCACGAGCCTCCCCTGGCTCCACCAGGTGCCCGCGAAGTTCCAGATCAACACCCACGGCCTCGCCCTCTGGTTCACCTCCCCCTTCCTCCTCTGGCTGCTCTGGCCCAAGAAGTGGAACTGGCAGTACTTCGTCTACACCAGCGGCGTGCTGATCGTCTTCGGCATGGACCTGCTCTACCAGAACAGCGGCTGGATGCAGTTCGGCTACCGCTTCTCCAACGACTTCTCCGTGCTGCTCATCGTGCTGCTCGCTCTCGGCGGACGCAGGTTCGGCAAGGCCTTCGTGGCCGCGAGCCTCTTCGCCATCGTGGTCAACGGCTTCGGCGCGTTCACCTTCGAGCGCAGCGGGTTCTCGAAGTACTACCACAACGACGGCTCACAGCGAACGCTTCACCAGCCGGACTGACGCGGCATCCCGACGTCGACAGGCTAGCGCGCGAGCTTGCGCATCTCGTCCGCATGCGGGACCGGAGCGTCGATGCTGTCCCACGCCGCGAGCGCCTTGAGCGCGTGACGCTTCGCCGCCGCAGCGTCCCCCTTGCGGTGCGCGCGCAGGGCAGACCGCACCGTGGCCATCGTGGCACCGTGAAGCCTCGGGTCGTAGACGAAGAGCGTGTCGTCCACCCACTGCGCGTTGTCCGCCGCCCCCGCCTCGTCGAGCAGCTCCGCCACGAACGGGGCCTTGGAGCCAGGGTCTCCCGCCTTCAGCAGCTTCGAGGCTCCCGCGGTGTCGCCGTCGTACAGCAGCGCAGCGCCGCGCAGGAACTCGGGGAGGCCCGGCACCACGCCGCGACGGAAGTGGCCGCGGTCCACCAGCTCGCGAAGGCGCGCCACGCACTTCTTTGCGGTCTCTCGAGGCGCGCGAACGCAAACGAAGGACACCGCCTCCGCAGACCAGGGATGAGACGCGAAGATGCGCGGGGGCTCCGGGACAACAAAGCGCTCGTACAGCTTCGAGGAGAGCTCCTCGCTGCGTCCGAGCAGCGCGGCCACCTCGAGCGACCAGCGCAGCAGGCTGTGGTGGCCGAGGTCTACGTCGCCGAGGGAGTCGAGCTCGAGGAGTGCGCGGCTCCAGCGATCCGAGGCTGCCCCGAGACGCCCCTCGCTGGCCTCGACGAGCCCCTCGATGAGCTCCCGGGCGACCTTGCGCGTGGCCCCCTGCATCACGAGGTGCGCGGCGAGAGCGCGCACCCGCTCCCTCATGCCCGCGTCGAGCATCATGCCCGCGAGGTTGATCGCGTACTGCGGATGATCGCTCGACAGCACGAGCACCCGCTCGAGGAAACCGATGCGCTGGGCGTGCGTTTCGAACTTGTCGGAGTACACCAGGGAGTTCCACGCCTCGGGCTCCTCGGGCACCCACGCCGCCCAGGCGCGCGCGGTCGTCGCGTGTCCGTGCATGCGATACGACGACTGCTGGAGCGTGTTCCACAGGTCGGGATCGGAAGGGACTTCCTGGACGGCAGCGAGGGCGACGCGCCGGGCGTGGGCGTGATCGCCGCCAGCGTACGCGAGCATCGCCTCGAGGCGCGCAAGCATGCGCTGGCCGAACGGATCGGGCTCCCCTTCCCTCCACTTCGCGGCGTC
>CAYMUE010000321.1:0-1486 GCA_964393505.1 uncultured Polyangiaceae bacterium | reverse complement strand
GACACGACCAGACGCGGATGCTCCTCGCGCACCTCCCCGTCGAGCCACGCAGCCGCGCGAGATCGCGCCGCGGCCATCGTCTTCGCGCGAGCCTCCGGGTTCGCGAACGGATCGCGCGGGAAGTCGTCCACCGGCGCGGCGGGGAGATCGAGCAGCGCGGCAGGTGGGAGCGTGCGCTCGTAGCGCCCCCCGAGCAGGATGCGCGCACGGGTACACGCCAGGCTCGCGGTCGCCGCGCCCAGCCAGGCAGAGCCGCCATCGGTTCCCGACGTGGCCAGCACCGGACACGCGAGGACCGTGTCGGGTTTGGAAAGGGGGGAGCTCGACGCGATCCACTTGCGCGCGCCGAGTCCGCCTGCGACCGCGCAAGCGACGGCGAGGGCGGCGCTGGCTCCCCACACCCATCGATGACGCGAGCGTCCATGCTCGGCGCGGAGCGTGCGGGGCGTTCCCGACACGGGGGACGGGGTGGCAGCCATGGGGGGCGCAGGGATCGACGTGAGCGAGGCGAGGACAGCGGGGACCTCGCGGGCCGATCGCGTGGAAGCGACCTCGTCGAGCGCGTCGACGATCGAGCGCATGGAAGGGAAGCGGTCGGCGGGGCTCTTCTCCATGCTGCGTGCGAGGATGGCGGAGACCGCCTCGGGCACCTGGGGACAGCGCTCGGAAATCGGCGGGGGACGGGCAGTGAGCACGGCGCCCATGAGCGCCATCGGCAGGGACTTGCCCCACGGCAGCTCGCCGCTCAATAGTTCGTAGGACGTAACACCCCAGGAGAACTGATCGGCGCGCGCGTCGATCTCCTCGCCCATCACTTGCTCGGGAGCCATGTAGGCCGGGGTGCCGATGATCGCACCCTTGAGGGTGAGGGTGGTTGCGCCGACAGGGAGGGTATCGGACGTGGCCTCGAGCCCCTCGACCTCGAGGCGCCGGGCGATCCCGAAGTCCAGGACCTTGACCACGCCGTCCTTGCGGACGAGCACGTTCTCCGGCTTGACGTCGCGGTGGATGATCCCTGCCTCGTGAGCAGCGGCGAGGGCGCGCGCGACGTCGGTGATCCAACGGATGCGTTGGGAGACGGAGACGTCGGCGGCACCCACGAGGCTTCGCAGGGTGACGCCGGAGACGTACTCCATGGCGATGAAGGGAGCGCCCTCGAAGTCGCCGAGGTCGAAGATGCCGACGACGTTGGGGTGGTCGAGGGCGGCGGCGGCGCGGGCCTCGCGCATCATCCTCGCGACCGACTCTCCCCAGGTGGAGGTGTCGTCGCCGGGGCTGGCGTGCAGGACCTTGAGCGCGACCCTGCGTTGCAGCTTCGGGTCGAACGCTCGGTAGACCCTGCCCATGCCGCCTTCGCCGAGGAGCGCCTCGATGACGTAGCGTTCGAACCGGCTTCCTTCGGCCAGGTGCATGGTCGTGACGAGGCTATGAGGTGGGGAGCGGAGCGTCAACCGAGGGCGAGGAATCGCCCGCGGTGCGCGCTCAG
>CAYMUE010000320.1:0-4548 GCA_964393505.1 uncultured Polyangiaceae bacterium | reverse complement strand
AGTTCCGGATGTGCGCATACTCTGCTCGATCAGGTGCTCGATGCCGCTGTTGTGGTCGTGCTCCACGGTTGCTCCCAGACCGCGGCGATCTACGCCGAGTACTCCGAGTGGAACCACCTGGCGGACCGATTCGGATTCGCGCTCGCCTATCCCCAGCAGCGAGTCACCAACAACGGCACCCTGTGCTTCAACTGGTTCCTCCCCGGCGACGCTCGGCGCAACACGGGGGAGATCGCGTCGATCGTCAACATGACCCAGGCGATGAAGACCTGGTACGCCACCGACCCCCAGCGGGTCTTTGTCACCGGTGTGTCGGCTGGCGGAGCCATGGCCATCGCCTTGCTCGCAACCCACCCCGACCTGTTCTCCGCTGGCGCGAGCATGGCCGCTCTCCCCTTCCGCGCAGCAGACTCCGTTGCCGAATCCACCCTCGCCATCGGCGCAATGGTCGATCGCGATCCGCAAGCGTGGGGAGACCTCGCTCGCGGCGGTCACCCTTCCTGGTCCGGTCCCTGGCCTCGCCTGATCGCCTTCCACGGAGAGTTCGACACCGTCGTCGGCCCCGCGAACCTCCGGGAGCTGTCCGAGCAGTGGACCAGCCTTCACGGGTTGCCCGCCGCCTCCTCCTTCGACGAGAAGGTCAACGGACACACGCATCGACTGTTCGCCGCGGATTCCGGTCTTCCGGTGCTGGAGACCTTCTCCCTGGCCGCGACGCCTCACGGCACACCCGTGGATCCGGGGACCGGTCCGGAGCAGGGAGGCGTGGCCGCGGTTTGGTTTCCCGACGCCGACCTGTACTCCGCGTGGCACGCTTGTCGATTCTGGGGATTGACACCATGAGACACGACTCGAATCGATGGACGGCGCTGTTCGCGCTCGCGACGACGATGCTCCCCAGCTGTGCCGCGGGTGGGGAATCGAGCCAAGACCCGGAGTGTCGTTCCGGCGCGGAGTGCGCCTCAGGGGTTTGCCTTGGCTCCGGGCGGTGCGCCCCGGTGCAGAGCGACGCTGGGACGGACTCGGGGATGGACTCCGCTGCACCCCACGACGGCTCCGCGGACTCCCCGATGGACTCCAATCCTCCGCAGGAGGCCGCGGCCGACGTCCCCGAGGTCCCGTCCGACGCTGCGGAGGCGGGGGCTTGCGCCGACGACGGCGTGATCGAATCCGGCGAGGCGATGTTCCAGGCGGGCGTAGAAGCCGATTATCGCGTCTCCTCCTCCGTCTCCCCCTTCGATTCTGCCGGAGCCTGCAACGGAACCGTCTGCACCTGGGACTTCGTCGCAATCAACGCCTCCACCAAGGACGAGAAGGTGCGCAATGCCCCGCTGCAGGACCAGTGGTTCGCCCACGAGGCCGAGTTTGCCACTGCCACCTACGCGAGCACCCTCGGCCCCGTCACCATCGGCGTCTGCAGCTACGTCGAATACGGCGTCTACCGGCTCGAGGCCGATGCGCTGCTGCTCATGGGACTCGTCTCCGAAACCGATGACCTGTACGCCCGTACCAAGCTCGTGTTCGATCCGCCCGTGCCGATGCTCAAGTTCCCGCTCCAGAAGGCCGCGACCTGGTCCGTCGATACCGTCGCCACGGGACGAATCTGCGACAGCGCTCTCGAGTATCAGATCGACCAGACCTACTCGTTCGAAGTCGACAAGTCCGGTACGCTCAAGGTCCCCGCGGGCGACTTCCCGGCGCTGCGCGTGAACATCCTCATGGAACGCAAGCTCGGCGTCGGGGTGACCGCTACGCAGCAGCGTACCCATCTGTTCGTCTCCCCCTGCGCCCCCACCGTCGCGAGAATCGTCGGGCCCGACGGAAGCGATTCTGCCGAGTTCCAGCAAGCCGAGCTGGCTCGACGGCTCCTCCAAGGTCCCTGAGCGTCGCGCCTCCCCACGCTTGTTCGCACGATGCGCGCCGCATAGGATGAAGCATGGCCTCGCCAAGCGCCTCGTCCTCCCGGAAAAGGTTCGTGCGACGAATCACCGCGGTCGCCTCTCCGATCACAATCGGCATCGTGTCGGCATCCGTCTGCGTCGTGGCATCGTGCAGCTCCGACGATGCGACCGCGCCGCCCTGGACGTCGCCCGCCGATGCAGGGGATTCGGAATCCGCCGACGCGTCGGTCGAGAGCTCACTTCCCGACTCGTCCACGGGCGACGGTTCGACCCAGACCTGCGTGCCACGCACATGCTCGCAGCTCGGCGCGTCGTGCGGCGCGACACCCGACGGGTGCGGCGGCAAGCTCCATTGCGGGGATTGCCCCGCAGGGCTGGTCTGCGGGGGAGGAGGACCGAACGTCTGCGGTTCCAGCTCGTGCGCGCCGAAGACCTGCTCCCAGCTCGGGGCGTCGTGCGGCACGTTGTCCGACGGCTGCTCGCAGGTGCTCGAGTGCGGGAGCTGCACGGCGCCGGAAACGTGCGGGGGAGCCGGCGTTGCGAATCAGTGCGGGTGTTCCTGCTCTTTGCCTCACGCCGACGCCGTGTGCTCTGCATCGGGTTGCGCGATCGCCGCGTGCAACGATGGATTCTCGGACTGCAACGCCCAGGACGCCGACGGTTGTGAGGTGGATCTCTCCTCGAACGCGGACAACTGCGGCGCCTGCGGTCACGCCTGCGGCGAAGTCGCCTGCGGTGGCAAGCCGTCTTGCGTGAGCGGAGCGTGCGCCGGGGGGCCCGCCCTGCCGTCGGGCTGGCCCGCCTCCCTGTCCCTCTGGGATTGGAATCCCGTCCTCGTCCCCACGAGCGGCCACCCGAATCACGGCGCCGATAACGTGTACGCGCCGGACATCCACGAGGTCGACGGGGTTCAGGTCATGTTCTATGGGGCCCAAGGGGCCGACGGGCACGATCGGGTCTACCTCGCCTGGTCTCGCGAGGGGCTCGATTGGCGCAAGTATCCCAGCGACGCCGCTCCGGCGCCGGTCCTCGATCACGGCGGCTCGAATCACGTCAACGATCCGAGTGCCGTGCGGGCCGGGGCGACCTGGAGGATGTATTACACCGACGCTCCGACGGCCGAGAACGACCGCATCTGGCTGGCCGAAGCCACCAACCTCCGCTCGTTTCAGAAGACGGCCGAGGTGCTCGGGCCCGTTCCCGGAACCTGGGAGGCGGACAAGGTCGGACGCCCCTCGGTGCTGCTCGAAGGGGGCAAGTACAAGATGTGGTACGACGGCGCGGCGAACGGCCTGCGTCATGTCGGATTTGCGTCGTCGGACGACGGCGTCCACTTCACGCGCCATGCCGGCAATCCGATCTTCCTCAATGCGGGAGCGATCGACGTCAAGAAGGTGGGCGACCAGTACGTGATGCTGCGTGAGGGGGGAGACGGCACCTATTGGGCGACGAGTCCCGATGGCTTGTGCTGGATCGACCGCGGCAAGCTCTTTGGCAACAGCGGGAAGGCGTATGACGCCTACGGGCAGGTGACGCCGTTCCTGCAGGTGAGCAGTGGAGTCTTGCGCGGGATATGGTTCGGCGGAGCCTCGGTGACCACGTGGAACAAGAACCGGATTGCCGTGGCATTCCCCGCCGGGGCGATCGTGCCGTCCGCAGGAGGGTGCACCGGCTGCACGACGAGCGGCTGGTCATGCTCGCAGGCCTGTCAAACCGCGGCGGGCGGAGCGCTGGGCACCTGCGGCGCGCCCGGGAGCACGAGTCCCGGAGCCTGCTGTGCCTGCCAATCCGAGGGGTGCGAGGGCTGCCAGTCGCACTCCGATTGCCAGGCAGCCTGTGTGGCCGCGGGAAAGGCCGGAGGGTGGTGTGCGACTCCCGGGAGCCAGGATCCCGACCACTGCTGCGCCTGCCTGCCTTGACCTCAGACGCGCAACTCCCAACGCGGGAGAGCAGCATCCCCCATCCCCACCGATGCTGCGGTCACCACGGCTCCCTGCTCGTGCCACGACCAGAGTGACAGGGGGGGGTGCCCCGCGATGCTCATTCGCAGGGGGTTCCACCTCGACGGCTCGAGGGAGCCCGGGTCGCTGACCTCCATGGCGAGCAGCGAGAGCCTGAGACCTTCTCCCAGCGCTTTCGAGGCGGCTTCCTTGGCGGACCAGATGACGGCGGCCACACGGTTTGCGCGGTCTCCCGCAGGATCCAGGAAGGAGCGTTCCAGGTCCGTGAAGTAGTCCTGCGCGACCAGCGACGGCTCCGCAATCGGTCGTTCCACGTCGATCCCCACGAGCCCCGGCAGCGGCGCGATTGCCGCCGCCGCAAAGCCGTCCGTGTGCGAGAGCGACAGTGAATAGGCGAGGGGGCGGTCCGCGCAGAAGGGGCAGGGGACCCCGCGATCGTCGGGCAGAATGCGAAGGTCGTGCAGGCCGGCTCCCGGCACGACGCTTCCCAGGAGCTTCTTACCGATCCACCGGCCTCGCAGGAAGTCGTTGTGTCGCTTGGGGACGGCCCTGGGGCCGAGGAGGCCCGCCTCGGGGCCCGTGAGCACCGAGGCGGGGTCGAGATCGGGATTGCCAATCAGAAGAGCACAGCGGGTCACGGCAGGAGGCCGTTGATCCCCGCGGCGAGCGGCTCCCAGGTCTCGTGC
>CAYMUE010000319.1:0-4570 GCA_964393505.1 uncultured Polyangiaceae bacterium | reverse complement strand
AGCGCCTTCTTGACGTCACCGAGCGAGGCGGACCGCACGCCCGATCCGGACGTGGGTATCCGTCGGGGTTGGCGCGGCGCGATTCCGCCTCATCGCACTTCGGGCAGATGCGTGCTGGGGACTTGTGCGCCCATGGTTCATGTTGCGTGGCTGCGGCGCCTTGGAGTTGGGAGCCGTTCGCGCGAGCGGTATCGCTTCCGAGCGGATCGTCAGCCCGTCGACCGCGACGCACGCATGGCTTGCGGCCGGACCGTTGCTTCGAGTGGGCGTTGGACCCCTGGAAACGGTCTGCTTGGAAGTGACCGGTGGCCCCCTGTTCACCCTTCTCCGACACTCCTTCGTGTTCGAGAGCCCGGACGCGGTCGCCCACGAATACCCTGTCGTGGGGTGGACGGCCGACGGCGGGCTCGATCTGCCGCGTTCGTCATCCCCGCGGCGCCCGGTCGCCGTCGGCGGACAAGAGCAGGGCCAGCTCGAGGCGGGAGGTGACGCGCAGCGTGCGGAACACATTCTTCAGGTGGGTCCGCACCGTGTCGATGCGAATCCCCAGCTCGAGCGCGATGCCCTCGGTGGTGAGCCCCGACGACACCAGCAGAGCGATCTCGGCCTCGCGTTCCGTCAGGCCGCGGGCTCGGAGCCCTCGCACTTGCATGCGCGTCGAGCGGCCACGCACGAGCACCAGTTGCCCTTCCCGCCCCAGGGAGAGTGCTCTGATCTTCAGTCCGTCCCGGGACGCCATGGAGTGACTGCCGACGGCGGCAGCCTCGCACGCCACGGCTCGCCATTCCTCGAGCTGTGGGCTGGTCTCGACTGGAATGCTCACCCCGGCCAGGGACAACCCTCGGATGCCGAGTTCCTCCCGCGCCGCGTTGCTCATCCACACCAGTGTCCCTCGGCCATCGAAGACTGCGCACGGAACGCTGACCTCGGCTTCGAGCATCCGAAGCGTTCCCGGGAGACATGCAAGAGCATGCCCGTGAATGCGGAGGTACGTCGACTCGAGCATCCCTCGCACCGAGTCGATGATTGCCATTTCCTGCGGGAGAAACGCGTCTCGCGCCTTCCTTCGGGTCGCACAGATGAAACCGATCGGGCTCTCGTTCGGCCCCATCAGGCCGAGGACCTGGCGCGCGACGTGGTACGGCTCCCAGAACTCGTGGAACACCTCGGTGTTCCACACGCGCTGCTCCCCGAGCTTCTCAGTGATGTCGTAGGTGCGCGGTCCGTCGCCCGCGCACAGCCAGGGATTCCCCAGATCCCGCTCGGACATGGCGAAGACGTCCATGGCCTTGCGCAACATCATCGGGCCGTCGAAGTCCTCGTGGAAGTTTGCGGCGTCGCGCTCGGGTTGGGTCCCGGCCATCAGGGGGAACACGTTGCAGCTGGTCCCGGGCAGTCCCGCGCGCAGCGTGTCCGCAGCGACCTCACTCGCTTCGCGCAGCGTTCTCGCGCAACGTAGCCGTTCGGCGCACTGCCTCTCATCAAACACGGGATGGCCTCCTCCTCGTGCCCCCGTGTCGCCCGGGAACAGCGAAACCCACCGTAGTCCTGCTCAGCTCGCATGGCAATGAACCGAGAGGCCATGGCGAACGACGGTCTGCTGCCGCGTCGGGAGCGGATACGTGCACAAGAAACGGAGTTCGGCGGATGAGCCGGCGTGCCTGGGGGCGCAGGCTTCCCACATACCGTGCCAGTTCCGCGATGTTGTCGCGAGAGGCTTGTCCATACCCCGCGCTGGGTATTCTCTCGAGACCTCCGGCCCTTCAACCTCGACAAGCGGTGTGGCCATCGACTCCGCATGCACAGGAGGACCCTCGCAATGCCGAACAGTTCCCGTCCCAGCACAGTCGCCCTCTCGATCGCGGTTGCCGTTGTCGCCGCAGCCTGCGGCAAGGACAACGCAATCGAGTCGAACACGAACAGCGTGTGCGCCCGAGGAGAGACTACTTGCCGGGGAGACGATCTCTACGTCTGCAATGCGAGCCTTACCGGCTTCGACTTGCTGGGGACGTGCCTCTCCGGAACCTGTGTACAAGGCAAGACCACGTGTCCCGGCGTGGACGCTGGCTCTGGGGGGAGCGGCGGAGAGAAAGATGCTAGTGCGGGCGCCGGTGGCTCGGAGTCAGGGGGAAGCTCCGGATCGGGCGGAGCCGGGGAAGGCGGCGCGAATGGCGAAGGAGGCCACGGAGAAGCCGGAGGGAGTGCCGGAGCGTCGGGAGAGGGGGGCGGCGGCGGCGCTGACGCGGGTGCGGGAGGTGCCGGCACAGGAGGCAAGGGGGGAGGGGCGGGGACGGGTGGTGTCGCAGGTGCCAGTGGAACCGGCGGCGGGGCCGGGGCGGGCGGCTCCGCGGGTACGGATGGGGGCGCCTGCGGGCATCTGCTCGAATCTTGTTGCCCGGGTGACGTCTGTCTTTCGGTGAACACCGACTGCACCGGTGGGGTTTGCCAGACGTGCGGGGCGGCGAAGGGGGATCCCTGCTGCGGCGGCACGACGTGCGGCGGCGACCTGACCTGCGTGGGGACGACCTGCACCTGCGGCGGCAAGGACACCAAGTGTTGCGGCGGAACGAGCTGCGACCCCGGGCTGGGCTGCAAGTCCGGCACGTGCACCTGCGGGCAAACGACGGGAGATACCTGTTGCCCTGGCAGCCCGCCGACCTGCGGGGCCAACCTCGTGTGTGCGGGGGAGAAGTGCAGTTGTTACCGCGACGCATGCGGAGCTCCCGCATCTGCCGGGAGCGGTCAGCAGTTCGTACTGCGCGCCGACGGGACCGTGTGGAGTAGGGGGTCGTGGAGCGCCCTGACGCTCGAGAACGGCACCCCCGTGACCGGTGTGAAGGCGATTAGCCGGTCGTGCCTGATAAGCGGCGCCGATGGTGCCGTGCAGTGTTGGGGGACGACCAACCAACTTGGACAGCTCGGGAGAGGGAACGTCGACACCCCTCCGTCGAGCTTCGTGGCCCCCGTTCTCACAGGCCCCTCGACGCCGCTGAAGGGGGCGGTGCGGATCACGGGAGGATACGACACGAACTGCGCCGTGACCGCTGACGAGAAACTGTATTGTTGGGGATCGAACTACAGCTCGAACGGCATCCTCACCACAGGCTTGCCGAAGAGCGAGTGGGCCGTGGCGGTGCAGGCTTCCGACGGTGTCCCCTTCACGGGCGTCAAGGAGATGTCGAACTCCCAGGTCGTGGCTTGCGCGATCAAGACCGACAACACCGCATGGTGCTGGGGTTCCAACGGGTCAGGGTCCGTGGGGATCGGAACCACGGACCCGGTCCGGTATCCGGCACAGGTGACGGCGCTGTCGAACAAGGTCAAGCAGATCGACGCAGCAGGTCCCTCGGCTTTTGCGGGGCCCGGAGCATGCGCAGTCGTGATGGATGGAACGTTGTGGTGTTGGGGCGACAACAGCTCAGGAGCCATCGGAAACGGGGTCACCGGCGGGACGGTCAAGGTTCCGTCGCAGGTCGTGAAGTCGCTTGGCGGACCTGCTCTCGACAACGTCGTGCAAACCATGGTCGGCAGCCAAGGCGCGGGAGACCCCTTTGCCCTTGGTAGCTGCGCTCTTCGGTCAGACCACACGATGTGGTGTTGGGGCAACGGCGGCGTCATCAATCCAACGCAGGTCAAGAGCGGAGTCGCACGGATAGGTCAGATGGGCGTGTTCATCTTCTACTTGAATGGGGAAGTCCGGCTGGCCGACACGCCGATTACACTCCCCTGCCCCTGAGCCTTCCGCGCGGGGGCAGTCCTCATCCGCGCAGTTGAGCCTCGCATGCGTCGCGCCCTTGTCTCCCTTCTTGCCTGGCCTCGCACGCGCTTCGCCCACGCCACAGCATCGCGCCCCCGAACACCGAGCCAGGGTTGATCGACGCGTTGGTGGCGGTGGTGCGCAGGATCGGGAGGTGAGCGGCCGAGCCGGTCGTTGGGCTCAACGTCGGGGCGCGCGGCGATGCGGAGTTGATGCGGCGCAAGACCCAGGAGATACTCGAGGTCCTCGGAGGGTAGGGCCGGCGCGGCCGCGGCGTCCCACTCTCGACGACCGCCTGCGAGGTGCCGCCGTGTCCCCCATCGTCGTCTACCCGGAATCCCACATCCCCCCGGTCCCTTCGCTGATCGCCTGCTACGGCGTCTGCGGCGTCCTCCCCCTCGCTCTGGCCTCCCTCTCCGCCTTGAGCTGGATTCGCGACCGCCTCCGCGCCCGGAGAGCCAGAGCAGCCGTCCAATCCGCTGCTCCTGCCGCCGACGGACAGACCGTCGTCCGCGGCACCGTCGAGCTCGCCCAGGGGGCAGCCCACGCCGTCCGCGTGGAGATCGACCAGCTCGGATTCGAATCCTGCTCCAAAGGCAAGTGGTCTCACCGATGGATGGAATCCGATCGCAGGACCCTCGCCCAGCCCTTCTACGTGAGAGAGCCGGGCGGGCGCCGCATTCGTGTCGAGGCGGCCGCGGACGTGCGCATCATCGACGATCTCGACGAGGTGGTCCGCGTGAGCGAAGACAGGCGGACCCGCGTCGCGGCGATTTCGCCCGGAGAAGAGGTCTACGTGTTCGGTGTGTTGGG
>CAYMUE010000318.1:0-4595 GCA_964393505.1 uncultured Polyangiaceae bacterium | reverse complement strand
TCACGGGGCGCGAGAAGGCGATGGCGGTCTACGAGCTCGACACCGCTTGAGCGGCGCTCCCCGTCCCCCCCCAACCGTCACAGGTAGCTGTGGCAGTCGAAGGCCTGCTGCAGTGTCATGCCCGGCGGCTGAATGAAGTCGTCCGGAGGCAACCTCGTGCCGTCGGGGACCCGGGCATCCCGATCGGCCGACAGGGGATCCGCGGGATCGGTCTTCTCGACGATCCCTTTGACGAACCAGCACATGCGATCGAGCTCCGCGGGAGGGACCGTCTCGCCTCCGGCGACCCTCTGCTTCTCATCCGGCTGGCCGTCTCCGTCCGCGTCCCGCTGACCGGTGGTGTCGTACGGTCCGGTGAACGCGCGCCCGAGCCCCTCGGGGCCGCCGTACCGGCTCACCGCCGCGCGGATGCTCGTGTCGTCGAGCGACAGCGCCGGATTGAGCTCGACCCCGATGACGGTGTCATCGCGATCGGTCATCTCGTCGATCATTCCCCTGCCCGTCCACGTTCCGCGGTGGATGCCGTCCAGGACCCGGACGTACTGAGGAGTCCAGTCGTAGTAGACGGAGCCGAGGCAGGTGCGGCGTGGCTCGAGGGTGACGGGATCGCGCCAGCCGTAGCGATCGTTGCGACGCAGGGAGTAGACCGAGGGAGGCAATCCAGCGGGTTGCGCGGCTTCGATGTACTTCGCACTCCGCGAGGTGTCGTCGAGCTGCGCGATGACCTGGCAGCCGGAGTCCAGGAATCGCGAGGTGAGCAGCTCTTCGAGGAAGAGAGGATGACCGGGACCGGAGAAGGTCGGGGCGGTGTTGGGATCGAGCCAGTAGCCGAGCCAGCGGACTTCGATCTTGATGCCGGGACGGCTCGCCATCGCGCCGAGGGCGAACGCGTTGGCTTCGGAGATCACGCGCGGGTGCGGCGTGGTGAGGATGAGACCGATCCGGCTGATCGCGCGCTGCGTGGCGAGCTTTCCGGCCACGTAGAACGCCGTCTCCGAACGCCCCTGGTAGGTCGTGAGATTCGGCCCGGCGATCCACATCGACGCCGTCGCGACCACAAAGTGGACGTCGGGATGCCTCTTGGCAGCCTGCTGCACCGGAGTCTCGAGGCTCAGAGAGGTGGCCACGATCACGCGGGCGCCCGATGCGACCGCGTTCTCCATCGGCACCGAGAGCGTCGTGGCGTCGATGTTCTGCGTGGTCTGAAGCCGGATGTAGCCGAGGTCAGAGGCCACGGTGGTGAGCGCCTGGTGGTGTCCCCAGGTCCACCCTTCGCCTTCGGTCGCCAGCCCGTCGTAGAACGCCGAGACGTACAAGGGCAGATGACACTCCTTGTCCCAACAGACCGCGCCATGGGGGCACTGGGAGCTCGAGGAGCACGAGGTGACGCAGAGCCCCTGGGAGCAATGGGACTGATGGCAATCGCTCTCCGAGCGGCACGGCGTGCCGACACCTCCGGCCTCGATCGGCTCGCCGACCATCAAGGTGCAGCCGTCGAGCAGCACGTGCCCGCAGAGCATGGACACTGCAGCCGCCACGACCCACGCGGAGAGACCGCTGGAGGGGACGCGGAGGCGGCGGGGCGTCACGGCGTCGAACCTGTCGGCGGCGACGGGAGCTCCAGCGCTGCCATGAAGGCCTCGGCGCACTGCGCTGCCGTGTAGGGCTTGTTGAGAAACCCGGAAGGCTGATCGGGGCCGAAGCGCGTCGCAGCGTCGCTCTCCGTGTAGCCGCTGGTCACCACGATCGGGATGTCGGGTCGGACGGCTCGAATTCTCGCGAACGCCTCGGGACCATCCATGACCGGCATGGCCATGTCGAGCAGGACCGCGCGGAACTCGCGGGGGCGTTGGGAGAGCAGCGAGACCGCTTCGAGTCCGTTGACGGCCTCGACGACCGCGAAGCCGAGCTCACGCAACACGATGCCGGCCACCGAACGCACGCTCTCCTCGTCGTCGACCACGAGCACCGTGCCGCTGCCGCGAAACTGCACCGGAGCGGTCTTCGAGGTGAAGTGCGGAGGAGAGGAGACCGTGGGGAAGTAGGCGGTGAAGCGCGTGCCCGAGCCAGGGGAGCTCTCGAGACCCAGGGCGCCCTTGTGGGCGCGCATGATGCCGAGCGCGGCCGACAGGCCGAGCCCGCGTCCCTGGAACTTGGTGGTGAAAAAGGGCTCGAATATGCGGGCACGGATGGCCTCCGGGATCCCGCTTCCCGTGTCGCTCACCTCGAGGAACACGCACTCTCCCTCGGGCAGGGTCTGGTTGCCGATCAGCCGGCGCAGGGGGTCCTCGCGCTGACGCAGCATGCCGGTGCGCACGCAGATGGTGCCGGGGGAGTCGCCGATCGCCTCCGAGGCGTTGACCACGAGGTTCATGACGATCTGCTGGAGCTGGGCGACGTCGGCCTCGACCGATGGGAGGCCTTCGGCGAGCTCGAGGCAGAGGTTCGCCTTCTTCGAGATGCAGGAGCGGACCAGGTGCGAGATGTCGCGCACGTGCGCGGACAGGTCGATCGGACGGATCTCGAACTTGGCTCGGCCGGAGTAGGCGAGCAGCTCGCGCGTGAGACGGGCGGCCCGGCGTGCCGCGTCCTGGATGTTCTGCACGAGAGGACGCGCGGTGTGACCGAAGGGCAGGTCACGCAGCACCAGGGATGCGTTGCCCAGCACGGCGGTCAGGATGTTGTTGAAGTCGTGGGCGATCCCTCCCGCCATGACGCCGAGGCTCTCGAGCTTCTGGGCGTGCAGGAGCCGCTCCTGCTCCTCGAGCGCCGACGACTCGTGTCGCAGACCATCGCCGCCTCCAACCAGCTCGACCAGCCCCGACACCTCGTCGCTCTCCTTGACCAGGCTCACCAGGGAGCGACAGGCGAACGAGCTTCCGTCGGACCGCGGATGCTCGACGTCCACCGACGACCATCCCGTGGTCCCCAGACGCGCGCTCCACCCTTCCAACGTCGCCGTCTCGTCGCCCAGCCACCACGAAAGCGGCTTGTCGAGCGCGTCCGCGTCGCTCCAGCCGGTGAGCTTCTGGGCAGCAGCGCTCCAGCGGATGAGGCGTCCTTGTCGGGAGAAGACGACCATGGCGACACCGGTGCATCGCTCGACGGCTCCGCACACCGATGTCGCCGAGATGGGGCTGCCGTTCATTCGAGGGTTCCTCCAGGAGTTCAAGGCGTCTCAGCGGCTAGGGCGACCAGGGATCGTCGAATACCACGCCCGCGTCCGGAGACGGGTGCGGAATCACGGGCGGCGCGGCGCTCGTGGACGTCGCAGGGAATACGTCGTGTTCCGAAGCACCTGCCGCGACGCTGACGTCACCGCGAGCCGGTGTCCGGGGCCGGATGTCGGGCGCAGGAGCGTTCGGGCGCCCCACCTCTCTGCGAGACTCGCTCGCAGCCGAGGCGACCGTCGGAACCGTGACGGACTCGACCGGCTCCGCACGCGCGGCCGCGGACTGCGCTGGGTTGAGCGGAGCGAACGGCGGCGCGATGGGGGCTCCCGGACGTGTTCCCGCGTCGAAAACGCTGGAAGCGAAGACAACGGACGCGCCGGCAGCGGCTGCGAGCACTGCGGCGACGGTCCAGCCCCTGCGGTGCGGGTGGGGCTCGACGGGCGCAGGGCGATGGGTCACCGAAGGCTTCGGGCCGGTGGACTCGGCGATCGGGGGCACCGATCCGGGCGGAGCGGCCGCGGACAGGGGTGGGGGGCGCGACGAGAGGTGTTCACCGACGAGGCGCGCGAGGCGATGACGGTCCTCGGCGAACAGGTCGGCCACGAGCTTGCCCGTCTCCTCGGGCCGCGCGCGCAAGCCGAGCCCGTCGATGCATCGCTCGAGCGCGTGCCTGAACTCCGCGGCGTCGGAGAACCGATCGGAAGGGCGATGCGCCAGGGCTCGCAGGCACACTTCCTCGAGCTCCGGGTTGACGTCGGCGTTGGCCTCGCGCGGCGTGGGGATTTCTGCGAAGTGCAGACGCGAGATGATCGCGAGGTCGGACAGCCCGATCCACAGGGGGTGCCCGACCAGCGCCTCCCAGAGCATGACGCCGACCGCGAACAGGTCCGTCCGGGCGTCGAGGGGATCGCCGCGCTCCTGCTCGGGAGCCATGTACGCGACCTTGCCCTTGGTCCCGCCATGCGTGGTTTCCGAGCTCTGCGCGAGCGCCTTCGCGATGCCGAAGTCCACGAGCTTCGTCTGCCCCGCGTACGTCACGAACACGTTGTGGGGCGAGACGTCGCGGTGGATGATCCGCAGCGGAGTCCCGTCGAAGTCCGTCAGCGAGTGCGCGTACTCGAGCGCCGAGAGCACCTGCAGGAGAATCGACAGATGGTTGGGGAGCGGAAGATGCCCGGCCTTCTTCTGGATGGCGTGGAGCGACTGCCCCTCGAGATACTCCATCACGATGACGTAGCGGTCGTCTTCGACGCCGAAGTCGAGGGTCTGCACGATGTTGGGGTGGTTCAACCGGGCGGCGAGACGCGCCTCCTGCCGGAACATTCCGAGGAACTCCGGGTCATCGGCCAGCGTGGTGTGCAGCTTCTTGACCACCACCAGCTTGCGGAAGCCTTCGGGGCCGGTCGCAAACGCGAGGTACAC
>CAYMUE010000317.1:0-4667 GCA_964393505.1 uncultured Polyangiaceae bacterium | reverse complement strand
TCATGAGGCGCACGCTGGGGATCAACGTGCTGCAGTGTCCGGTGTGCCAGGCGACGATGCTGCTGCTGGCGGTGATCACGAAGCGCGAGGTAATCGACCGGATCCTGACGCACGTGAAGGTGCCTCGTGAACCGCGCTGCTCGGCGCCGAGGCTGGGCTTGATCGGCACAGTGGGCGGCCTCCCCTTCTTCCCGCTGCGCGGTCGCACCTGGGGCTACGAGGCGGCCTTCTGCACGGACCGCTGATGGAAGCGGGAGCTCTCGAGGATTTCCCGCAGGAGCTGCGCCAGGTGTGCGACCACGACGTGCGCGGAGAACTTTGCCTTTACCTTCGAGCGTCCTGCGGCCCCCATTCGCGCGCGCAGCTCCGGCGACTGCAACAGCGACACGACCCGCTCCACGATTGCGGCGGGGTCCTCCGGGGGCACGAGCCATCCTTCCCGGCCGTGGGTGACAGCCTCGCTGACGCCGCCGACGAGGGTGGCGACGACGGGGCGTTCCATGGCCATGGCTTCGAGGACGGCATTGGAGAGGCCTTCGACCGAGCGCTCGAGGGAGGCGAGGCAGACGACATCGCAGCTGCAGTAGAAGCTCTCGACGTCATCGACGTGGCCGACGAAGCGGGTTCTGCCGTGGGTGACGCGTGCGAAGATGTCTTCGTAGTGGTCGCGGCCGGGGTATTCGCCGGCGACGAGTACGCGGAGCTCCGGGACGCGTTTGGACAGCTTCTCGAGGGCGGTCACGAGGGTGTCGAAGCCCTTCTCGCGTGCGGGGCGGGCGACGATTCCGAGGACGGGGTCGCTGCCGAGGCTGAGGGCGTCGCGGAAGCGGGGGGTGGCGGCGTCGGGATCGAAGCGGTCGAGCTCGACGCCGTTGGGGACGAGATAGGAGGGGCAGGAGACGAGGGGGTGGATGGAGTCGGCGACGGCGCGACAGTTGGACACGAGGGCGACGGGTTTGTACAGGCTGCTTCCGAGGCGGAGCCAGGCGCGTTGCTGGCGGTTGGTGGTGCGGCTTCCTGCGCGCCACACGCAGGGAACGCGGGCCATGCGGGCTCCGGCGCCGCCGGCGACCCAGCCGAAAGGGCGGCTGGCGAACACCAGGTCCGCTCCCCGCTCCAGGGTGATGTTGGCGATGCGGTCCCGGAGCAGGTAGTGCGACAGCATGTGTCGCGCATGCCTCGCCACGCGCTCCGGGTACGGCGCGGGCTCCTCGAACTCGCCGGGAAACTCGGGGCAGAAGACGTGGCCGATCCCGGACTGCACCAGCGCCCTGCGGACCGCGTCGCCGGGGCCGACCACGGGCACGACGTCGATGCCGAAGAGCGGCAGCAGGCGCATGGCGACGATCCCCTGTCGCTCGGCGCCTCCGAGCCTCTCCGCTGGTTGAACATAGACGATGCGCACGGTTCCCCCTGTCCGCTCACTTCCGACGGCGCGCGGAGGGCACCCTCGCCGGCGTGGCCCCCGCGGCAGCCAGATGGTTCGTCATGCGAAACGATGCGTGCCCCTGCGAGATCGCCAGGATGAGGAAGCCCGAGAGCATCACCGCCAACTGCCGCGCCCGACGCACCAGCGCGACGCTCAACCCCGCGATCGGAGGAAGCCCCACGGCTGCAAAGGCCAGCGACATCCCTCCCTCGATCGCGCCGACCTGACCCGGAACGATGAACAGCAGCAGGCTGATCGCCGTCACCACGGCTCCGACGAACAGCACCTGAGCCAGGGTCATGCGAATCCCCAGCCCGAAGGCGATGACCGGGACTTCGACCGCCATCAGCACGCGCTCGACCAGGTGCCAGCCGATGCAACGACGCATGGCGGCGCGCATGCGAGCGGGTGAGTCCGCGAGGTTGCGCAGCAGCGACTGCAGCGTCGGGCGGCGACGCCCCCAGCCGCGTCGCACCGCCAGCCGCGCGAGCGACGGGGTGAAGTACACGCCGCCCAGGAGCAACGCGGCGAGGCCCAGCAGCAGCGCCATCGCCATCACGCCGCCCGGCGACTTCGAGGGAAACAGCGCCAGCCCCACGACGCTGAAGAGCATACCCGCCACGGCCGATGCCGCCGTGTCGAGCGCGACCGGGGGGGCATCGCTGGTCCACCCCCCGGGACGACGTGCCACCAGGGCGGTCCTCACGATGTCTCCGCCGACGCTTCCGGTGGGGAGCACGAGGTTGACCGCCTGGGCCTGGAGGCGAATGACACCCAGGCGCAGCGCGGAGGGCCGCTCCGACGATCCGGGAAGCAGCGTGCGCCAGCCGACGGAGGCCGCGTGGTTCCAGAGCCAGAACAGCGGCAGCGTCCACAGCGCCCACCAGCCCACCTCCCACGCCGCCCTCGCCGCTTCGACCAGCTCCTTTCGCCACGCGATCGCGGCCATCACGCAGCCAGCCGCCGATGCCAGCGCGACTGCCGCTCTCGCTCGCCGCGCGCGGGATCGGCGCGCCGCCTCGATTGGGCGGTCCGCCTGCACCTCCGGATCCTCCTCCCCCATGGTCGCATCCATGGTGCTCCGAGGTTGGATGCCGCAACCGTCTCCGGTCCCGCACGGCGCAACTCGCCCGCGAACGTCCCACCTCCTGAACGGTCGAGCGGCTCCTCGAACGTCTCTTCCGCATTCGCGATGACCGCGTGATTCGCGCTCATTGTGCGCATGACTGACGCCCCTTCGCCCCGTACGCTGAAGGCCGATGCCACGACTCCTCTCCGTCGCGTGCGTACTCCTCGCCTCGATCGTCTCCGTGAACGCGCTGTCCTGCTCCGGCGCTTCCGCCTCGGACGTCGCGGTCCCGCTGCTGCCCAACGTCGAGCAGCACATCGCCTTGCCCTCTCCGCTGTCCTGGCCCGACTGGCTTCGGATCCCGGAGCGCGTCGCGAGCGAGGACTCCGACTCCGATCGAGACGGCATCTCCGACGGTCTCGAGGCGGAGATCGCGCGCCGCTACGCGCCGTCGTACGCGGTGTCCGATCGCGACCCGTGTCCGCTGCACGGTTTGCTGTACCGCGTGTCACCGCACCCCAGGGCAGGCCTCCTCGTCGTGCGCTACGTCGCGCTCTACCAGCACGACTGCGGCGCCCGCGGTCATCCCGGGGACAGCGAGGTCTTCTCGGCGCTCGTGAATCCCTCGGTTCCGCCGCCGGAGGGCATCCTCGCCGTGCGCGCCATCGCGCACCAGGGCACGCTGTGCGAGAGCGTGATGACCTGCGGCACCGTCCCCGGATGCCACCCGTGCGAGACGCTGCCGCGCGAGGGAAGGCCGTATCCGGTGGTGTACTCCTCCTACGGCAAGCACGGCGGCTACCTGTCCCTGCAGGTCTGCAACTTCAGCTTCGTGTGCGACTATGGCGGGTGTACGCCCCGGACGCGACCCGACGATGCGCCGATGGTCAACGCGGGCGAGTCGGGTTACCCGATGGTCTCGGATCTCACCGACCAGGGATTCGTCCGACCGGACCAGGGGTGGAGCGAGCCGTCGCTCATGCACTTCGATCCCTGGAGCCGCGACAAGTTCGGCGGAGCCGGCAACGTCGCCAAGGACCTGCGCGACCCGCTGTACGTCATCGATCCGGGGCGCTGCAACCCCTAGCGCCGATCGCGCGGGCTCAGAAGCGCTCCCAGTGCAGCACGCTCGACAGCTCACGCTTCGGCGTGGGAACCTCCGTGCGGCTCGCGTGGCCGAGCGCGATGAGCGCCACGAGCCGGTGGCCTTCGGGAACGCCCAGCAGCTTCGCGATCGCCGGCGCATAGTCCTTCTTGTCGCCTGCCACCCAGCACGACTGTACTCCGAGCGCCGTCGCAGCCACCAGCAGGTTCTCCGTCGCGGCCGCGCCGTCCTCGAGGAAGTACTTCACGTCCTTGCAGAACACCGCCACGCACGCCGGGGCGTCGGCGATGAACTTGCCGTACTGCGCCAGCGCCGCGATCTGCTTGCGCGTCTCTGCACCCGTCACCACCACGAACTCCCAAGGCTGCACGTTGTTGGCGCTGGGGGCCCGGCGCGCAGCGTCGACGATGCGCTCGAGCTCCTCGCGGGACAAGGGGTCCGACGAGTAGACCCGAGTGCTGTGGCGAGCGGCAATGGCGGCGAGGGTGTCGAGTGCGGTGCGTTCCATGGCGGTGCATCATGGTGAGCCCGCGCAGCGGATGCAAGGCGCCGCGCGAAGACCACCTGCCGGATCACTTCCCGGTCACCACGCGATCGGTCGCCGGCGCCTGCCCTCGCCCTGGGCGCAGGGGATGCCTGGACCGCGTGACCATCAGCACCGCGGGCACGAGCACCACCGCGGCGACCAGGCACGTCACCTCTCCGATCACCGACACGAGCCCGAAGGAATACAGTCCCCGGTTCTCCGCCAGCAGCAGCGACGAGTACCCGATCACCGTCGTGAGCGAGCACAGCCCCACGGCCCCTCCCGTCGATCGGATCGCCGCACCGGCATCCTCCGATCCATCGAGCTTGTAGCGCCAGGCGACGTTGACCGCGTAGTCCACACCGATGCCGAATGCGATCGGGAACGCGACGAAGTTGATGAAGTTGAGCTCGATGTCGCCGAGCATCGTGGCCCACACGAGCCACAGCACGCCGGCCAGCAGCGCCCCCAGCACCAGCAGCGTCTCGCGCCGCATCCTGAACGTCGCGAACACCAGCACCAGCACCCCGATCAACGC
>CAYMUE010000316.1:0-4738 GCA_964393505.1 uncultured Polyangiaceae bacterium | reverse complement strand
GCGGGCCGTATCACGGGATGCGACGGGTGGGCGAAGCGTGGACCGGATCGATCGGACCCGGCACGCAGGCGCGCTCTCACACGCTCGACGCCAGAAAGGGCCAGTGCTTCCGCGTGTTCGCCGTGGCGGACCAGCACGTCTCGGGGCTCGTGCTGCGGGCATTGCTTCCCGATGGCAAGCCGATCGCCGAGGGCACGACGGCGGAGCGTTGGGCTGCACTCGGCTCCGACGGCGCATGGTGCGTGGACCACGACGCCGCGGTGGTCGTGCGGATCGAGTCGTCGAGCGGATCGGGCAGCTACTGCGCGCAGGCCTGGCTGCTCCCCTGACCGCTCCCCGTCACATCTCGAGCATTAACCAGGTCGGGTTGCCGTAGTCGCTGCCTACGACACACGCGTGGATGTCCGGCAGACGCTGCCGCTTCACCACGGCGCGCACACTGGTGTGAAGGTGCCCGCTGACGACGGCGCGCACCTTCGGGAAGCGCGCGATCTCCTGCCCCGTGCGCGGATTGCCGAAGTAGGCGTTGGCCACACTCCAGGCGAAATTCGAAGGATCGCGACGCATCTGCTCTTCGAACACCGGCACGTGGGTGGCGACCACGACGCGGTCCACGGAGGCGTCGGTCTCGAGTCTCTCGAGGCGCTCCACGAGCCGCTCGCGGAGCATCTGAGCGAACTCGGGATCGCCCCAGCCCCAGTCGATCCAGTGGGCGTCGTTGCTGATCTGGGGCTTGATCGCGGCGTAGCGCGCGGCGTCGAAGCCCACCGATGGCTCCGCGCCGGAGTAGTCGTACCACGCCATCGTCCCCACGATCGCCGTCCGCTCGACCACGATCGAATCCTGCTCGAGCCACACCAGCCCGCGCGCACGCGTCTCGGCAGCCAGCACCGACTCCCATAACGAGCGGCTCGGGTGCGCCACGTCGCGCCAGACGTCGTGGTTGCCCGACACCACGCCCACGAACGGAGCGCGCCCGCACAGCGTGTCGAGGCAGTCGCAGAAGTTGCGCAGGGGATGGCCGATGTCCCCCAGCACGACCAGGGCGTGGGGCTTACAGCCGGCAGCCTCATTGGCGACGCGCCGGACTTCCTGCGCGGGGGTGAGGGCCCCGGTTCCGTCGAAGTGCAGGTCGGACGTGAACGCGATACGCAGCATCGGCAGCGACTCAGCCGGATATATCCCGCGGCGGCGTGTGGGCGCAACGGCAGCGAGAGACCGCTTGCGGTTTCCGGCGGGGACGATCAGGATCTCCGGCCATGGATCCTTTTGCCTCACGACGCAGAGCGCTGTTGGAGCGGTTGGTACGCGAACGAGCCGTGGCCTTCTTCCGCTCGGCCCCGGAGTTGCTGCGCAACGCCGACACCGAACACGACTACCGCCAGGATTCGGACTTGTACTACCTGACCGGTCTCGACGAGCCCGACTCCGCGCTCATCCTGTCCGGCATTCATCCGGAGCATCGCTCAGTGCTCTTCGTCCGCCCGCGGGATCCGGAGCGGGAAATCTGGGTCGGCGCGCGAGTCGGCGTCGATGACGCTCCCAAGCGCTTCGGTGTGGACGTCGCCTACAGCGTTGCGGAGCTCGGCGTGAAGCTCCCGGATCACCTGCAGAACGCCCGACGTTTGATCGCCCGGCTCGGCAGGGAACCTTCGCAAGACCGCGAGCTGCTCGGCGCACTCGAGACCGCGCGCGGTCGCAGTCGCACGGGCAACACCTGGCCCACCGAGATCGTCGATCCCGTGGCCGTGGTCCACGAGATGCGCCTGATCAAGGACGACGTCGAGATCGAGACGACGCGCTCCGCAGCGCGCATCTCCGCCGAGGGGCATCTGCGTGCGATGCGCGAGGCCGCTCCAGGGAAACGTGAGTTCGAGCTCGAAGCCGCCCTGTCCTTCGTGTTCCGCTCTCGCGGCGCCGCGAGGCACGCCTTCCAACCCATCGTCGCATCCGGACCGAACGCCACCGTGCTGCACTACGTGCGCAACGACCGCACGATCCTCGACGGCGACCTCGTGCTGATCGATGCCGGCTGCGAGCTCGACTACTACGCAGCGGACATCTCGCGCACATTCCCGGCCAACGGGCGGTTCTCGCCCGCGCAGCGTCGCATCTACGAGATCGTGCTCGCTGCCCAGCTCGCGGCCATCGAAGCGACTCGTCCCGGCACCACGGTCGACGCGATCCACCAGCGAGTGTGCGAGGTCATCGCCGACGGTCTGCTCGACTGCGGACTTCTGACGGGCGATCGCGCCGAGATCCTCGGCAAGCAGCTCTACAAGCGCTTCTTCCCCCATCGCACGAGCCACTGGCTCGGCATGGACGTGCACGACGTGGGGCGGTACTACGTCGAGCCCCACGTGAACCGCCCCCTGGCGCCCGGCATGATCCTGACCATCGAGCCCGGCCTGTACATTCCCACGACCGGAGACCTTGCCCGTGAGGAGTTCCGCGGCATCGGCGTCCGGATCGAGGACGACGTCCTCGTGACTCCCGCCGGCAACGAGGTGCTCACCGGAGGCGTCCCCAAGTCCATCGACGACGTGGAGGCGGCCTGCCGAGGGTGAAGTCTCCCGCGCCAGCGCAGGGCGTCCCCGAGCTCCCGACCGAAGCCGGCGAGGCTCTCCTCGACTGGTTTCGCACCCACGCGCGCGAGCTCCCCTGGCGCACGACTCCCCGCGATCCGTGGGCTGTCTGGGTCAGCGAGGTCATGCTGCAGCAGACCCGAGTGGCCACCGTCATCCCCTACTTCGAGCGCTTTCTCACCCGGTGGCCCGATGCGCGTGCGCTCGCCGCTTCCGAGCTCGACGATCTGCTCGGCGCGTGGAGCGGTCTCGGGTACTACCGCCGCGCGCGCGCGCTGCACGCCGGCGCGAGAGCCGTCGCGGACCGCTCCGACGGTTCTCTGCCCACCACCTTCGAGGAGCTCAAGAAGCTCCCCGGCATCGGCGACTACACCGCCGCGGCCATCGCGAGCCTCGCGCACGGAGAACGCGTCGCCGTCGTCGACGGCAACGTGCGTCGCGTCATCGCCCGGCTGCTCGCCTTGCGCGGTGCGCTCGACTCCTCCAAGGACCACGCGCGCATTCGCGCCATCGCCACCCGAACCATGGGACAGCTCGCTCCCGGGGCGTTCAACGAGGCGATGATGGAGCTGGGAGCCACCGTCTGCACGCCCTCCTCGCCACGGTGCGAAGCGTGCCCGGTGGCCGCATGGTGCATCGCGAGGCGCGATGGGCTGCAGCGCGAGCTGCCGGAGACTGTGCGGCGCCCCGCACTCAAGACCGTCCGCTCGATCGCGATCGTGCTTCGGAGAGCGGACCACTTGCTGCTGGCGAGACACGGCACGGATGGGCTCTTCGCCGGCATGTGGGGACCACCGATGCTGCCGCGGCCGGTCCGCGCCAACGCGCGCCGCGCCTTGGCTTCCCTCGCGGACGGCGCGCTTCGTTGGGACGATGCTGGCAAGGCAGGCGAGGTCCGGCACGTGCTCACGCACCGGGTGCTCGAGGTGGAGGTCATAGCCTGTCGTGTTCAGGGACCACCGAGCCTGCCGGACCTGTCGGGCCTGCCGTCGGTGGCGACGGACTACTCCGAAGCGCGGTGGTTCTCTCTATCCGAGTTGGATGGGTTGGCCCTTCCGTCACTGGCACGCAAGATACTGCATGCTTCTGGAATGATCGAGGCAGGACGTGAGGTAGAAGTATCCCGAGAGGGATAGTTGCGCGGTAGGGCTACTTCTTCTTGACCTGGCAGTTCATGTTGCACATCAGGTCCGTCGGCGCGCAGCCGCACGGGCTCGCCTTGGGCTTCACCGCCGTGGTGGCGGGAGCCGTCGGCGTCGCGGCACTCGTGCCAGTGTCCTTCTTCGTCGTCTTGCCACCGGTCCACTTGCCACCCTTGGTGGGAGCGGCAGCCGATGCGCTCGGCGCTCCGGTGGACGGTGGCGCCGCGCCGCCGGAATCGGTCGTGGTGGGAGCCGCAGCGACCTCCGAAGCGGTCGCCGACGGCGTGACCGCGGCAGACGGAGCGGCTGCGGGCGTCGGCCCGGAGCGCATCACGACGAAGAGCGCCGCCGCGATGGCGAGACCGGCGAAGCCGATGCCGATCCCGATGAACATCGGGGCCTTCGACTTCTTCGTCTCCACCGGCTCCGCCGCGGCTGCCGTCGGCGAGTCGAGCAGCGGCGTGCCAAGCAGCGGTGCCGCGTCCAGGAGTCCCCCCATCATCACCGGAGCATCCGTCTTGGGCTTGTCGGCCTTCGCTGCGAGCGCCTTCAGATCGATCAGCCCCGAGTCGTCCTTCGTCGCCTCGCCGCCTCCCGTGGGGTTGCTCGGCCGTGACGCCGTTGCCGACGTGAGCGCGCTCAGCGAGAACAGGACCGATGACTCGTCGCGGGTGCCCGCGGGCATCTGCGGCTGCACCACCGCACCCAGCGCCGGGGCGCTGGTGGCGACGTCCTCTTCCGGCTTCGAGGCACCGAACAGATCGACATCGCGCCTGCGGTTGCCTTGCACGGCCGCAGCCGGCTGAGGGGGAGCGACGGGTTCCGCTCCGAAGAGCGCAGGAGCTGCGGCCGGCGCGGGCTCGTGCTGCGGTGCGGGAGCAGGCTCCGGCGCGGGAGCGGCCTCGCGTGCAGCATCGACCGCCGCGGAGGCTGCGTTGATCGCTTCGACGACCGCGGCGACCTGGCCGAGGGGCATCCAGTCGGCCTGGCCTTCGCCCCACACGAACGTGT
>CAYMUE010000315.1:0-4783 GCA_964393505.1 uncultured Polyangiaceae bacterium | reverse complement strand
TATGACATCCTCAACAATGATTCTTGCCATGGTGCCGATGGCCCTCAGCAGGGGACGTCCGCGCGGCGGCGCAAGCGTGGGCCGCGGCGCGCGACCCTCTGCGCAGCGCGCGCGCGTGGCAGCAGGCGGACGACGTGCGCGAGGCGGCTCGCGTGCTCGAAGCGGCGATGCGCGACGATCCCGATCGGCAGGACGTCCTCGCCGCGCTCGGCACGCTGCTCGCCTCCCTCGGCAAGCACGAGGCGGCGGCGCGCGTCCTGCAACGGGTCGCGCCGGGAACGCCCGAGCGCGCATCGGTCCTTCCGCATCTGGCAGCCTGCTTCGAAGCCCTCGGGCTCTCGGGTCCACGCGAAGCCGTGGAGCGCGAAGCCGCCCAGGCCGGGGTGTCGCTCGCTGCCTCGGCCCAGCCTCTCGAAGCCGCGCCGCGCGGCGTCATCTACGGCCGCTACGAGGTCGTGCGCGTGGCCGCCTCCACCCCCTCCGCACGCGTGCTCGAGGCGATCGACCGCGTCTCCGGCGCGAAGGTCGCCGTCAAGCAACTGCTTGCGAGCGGCATGATCGGCGCCGGACGCGACGCCTTCCTTCGCCTCGTGCGAGAGGCCCGCGCCCTGCACCAGCTCCGCCACCCGCACGTCGTGCCGCTCGTCGAGCTGCTCGAAGACGCCGCGGCGATCGTCACCCCTTGGATGGGCGGCGGTTCGCTGAAGGATCAGATCGCCCGCGGCCCCGTGTCGCCTGCCCGCGCCGTCGAGATCGCTTGCGTCGTGCTCGGCGCTCTCGCCGAGGCGCACAGGCTCGGCATCCTGCACCGCGATCTGAAACCCTCGAATGTGCTGTTCGACGACGCCGGCGTGCCGCTCCTCGCCGACTTCGGCGCGGCGCACGTCTCGGACAGCTCCGCCACCGCGACCGCTGCCGTGATCGGAACCTTCTCCTACATGTCCCCCGAGCAGCGCGCAGGCCTGCCTGCATCGGCTGCGAGTGACGTCTTCGGCGTCGGTGCGACACTGCTCGAGCTGCTCACTGGGAGAACCCCTCCGCTGCAGGGACCGATCGCGTGGCTCCCGTCGCTGGCCAACCCCGACCTCGGCCCAGCGCACGATCGCATCCTGCAAGCGATGCTCGCCGAGGCACCGTCGGAACGCCCGGCTAGCGCGCTCGATGCGCGCAACCTGCTGCGATCGGAGTCCTGGCCCGGGGAGCTCCCGCGCGCTCCGCTCCAGACCGCGGATCATTCGTCACACGACACGCTGGGCTCCTCTCGCCTTCGGGAGATCGCACCCGGGCTCTGGCGCGACGATTGGCTCGGTCGCGACGTGATGCTGGTGCCGTCCGATGACGACTCGTTGCGACTCGCGCGCGCGTGGACGGAGGCCGAGTGCGACGCGCTGGCGGTCGTGCTGCGCGCCGACTCCGCGGAAAATACGCTGTGGGTCGAGCGTCCATGCGGTGCGCCCGGAACGAACCTGTCGGTCGAGGAGGTCGCACGGCTTCGTGCTGCGATCGCACGGCTGCACGCGAGAGGGGTCGCGCACGGGGCGGTCGATGCGGATCACGTGGTTCGCACCGACGACGGCGTGGTGCTGCTGTTCGATGCGGAGGCAGGGCGGCGGGCCACGGCCGCAGGCGACGAGGCCGCGCTGCGCGAGCTCGAGTCGAGAGCGATGTAGGTCGGGGCTCAGGGCTTCGAAGCGGAGCCGGCGGGGGCGGCGGCAGAGGCGGACGGTGCAGCGGATGCCGGCGCAGACGATGCCGGCCATGCGCGCGCCGGGGTCGTCGCCGCAGGCGGCACCCCCGCGTCCTGCCCCTCGTCGTGGATGTCCAACCGGAGCATGCGAGCGACGCCGTTGCGCCGATAGCTCACCTCCAGGCTCGGCGCCGTCGCCATCGACTGCCAGACCTTGAACACGTCCTTGTAGTGCTCCACCGACACGCCGTTGACCCGCGTGATCACATCGCCGGTCTTCAGATCGGCCCCCTTCCACAACGCCGGATCTCCCTTGAGCCGCAGGATCTCGAAGCCGATGAACGAGCCGTTGTCGTCGAGCTTCTCGCGGACATCGAGGCGTTGCAGGAACGCCCCCATGCCGGGCGACATCACGCGCATGACCTCCACGCGCCAGACGTGTCCCGCCGGGAGCGGGGGCAAGGCCGGCTCCGCCATCGACGAGTCATCGGGAGGCGGGTTGGTGGGCAGGTCGGGTGGAGGCTCCTGGGTGCCCGCGCACCCCCAAAGGGCCGCCATCGGCACCGTCAGTGTCACCAGCAGAACGAGGACCGCACGTGGCATTCGCACGCGCGCATGATGCGCGACCGATCGCCCGGCGAGCAAGTTCGTGGCTCCGATCAGCCGTTCTCCCCGCGAACCCGCTTGACCGCGGCCACCATCGCCTCGTGCACCTGCTCCGGCGTGCCGTTGCCGTCCACGTACACCACCGTGTCCCCGGGAACGAGCTTGTCGGCCTGGGAGTAGGCCTTCGCGAGCGCTCGCTGCAGCTCCAGATCCTCGTACAGCTCCGTGGCAAGGCCCCGCTGCCGCCTGCGATGCGCCGCCACCTCGGGATCGACGTTCACCACGATCGTCAGGTCGGGCCGGCGGGCTTGCCTGTTGAGCTCCCGCACCCAGGCGACGACCTTCGCCGCCTCCGCCTCCGACCCGGTCGCCGTCGCCGTCTGGTACGCCAGGCTCGACAGGTCGAACCGATCGCTGATCACCGTCACCCCGTCGAGCAGGTTCGGCACGATCTCGGCCTCGAGGTGATCGAGACGATCGGCCGCGAACAGCAGCGCCATCGTCGCCCACGCCGGAGCCCTCGGCCCCGTGATGCCGTTGACCACCAGCCGGTTCGTCAACACCTGCCGGATCAACGATCCAACCGGACCGTCCGTCGGCTCGTGCGTCGTGTGCACCGGAAGCCCTCGCCCCCGAAACCAGTCCGCGAGCAGATCGGACTGCGTCGTGGTGCCCGCGCCGTCGATCCCTTCCACGACGATGAAGGTCCCTTCGATCATCTTGCTTCCTCCACCTTGGGCGCCGGGTCCTCCCCGAGCACGACGTTGTCGATCAGCCTGGCCGGCCCGACCTTCGCTGCCACCGCGAGCAGGGCGCGTGCCCCGAGCGTCACCTCGTCCGCGTGCGGCTTCACCGTATCGGCATCCGCCAGCTCCACGTAGTCGATCGAGTCCACCGCCGGCTCCATGCGCGCGCGCACCATCCCGCGCAGGACCCCGACCCTGCGCTCTCCGCGCTCGAACGCGTGCACCGCGTCGGACAGGCCGGCCGACAGGCTCAGCGCCCGGGCGTGCTCGGCGTCGGACAGATACCGGTTGCGGCTGCTCATCGCGAGGCCGTCGGGCTCGCGCACGATCGGGTGGCCGACGACTTCGACGGGCAGGAGCAGGTCGCGGACGAGGCGCTCGATCACCTTGAGCTGCTGGTAGTCCTTGCGTCCGAAGACGGCGGTGCAGGGGCCCGTGAGGGCGAAGAGCTTGGTAACGATGGTGGCGACGCCGTCGAAGTGCCCGGGGCGGCTCGCGCCACACAGCACCTCGGTGAGCCCGGAGACGCGAACGCGGGTGGCCTCCCCCGGGGGGTACAGGGCCTCGACGGCGGGGGCGAACACGCAGCAGGCGCCGGCTTCGGCGCACAGGGCCACGTCGCGGTCGAGGGTGCGGGGGTACTTGGCGAAGTCCTCGTTGGGGCCGAACTGGGTCGGGTTGACGAACACCGTGGCGGCGACGAATCCGCAGCGGCGGTGGGCTTCGGAGACGAGGGCGGCATGGCCGGCGTGCAGGGCGCCCATGGTGGGGACGAGCCCGACGCGCAGGCCTTTCGCCCGGGCGTCGTTGCACGCCTGCCGGAAGGACTCCGGCTCGTGATGCACCACACAAGAAGGCTGTGACATGACGGCGTAATCAATGTCCGCGCTGGCCGGAAGGCAAGAGGGGTTTTGCCCCTGCCCGGTCCTGCCCCCGGGCCTTCCGCGCGGAGGCTCTGCGTCGCACCTGCCGAACGCCGCCGGGCCGGTCGCGAGTTCTCGGATCTACTTCCGATGAGCCACGGCGGTGCAGTCGGCCTTCGCCGGGGACGAAGCCGGCGGGTAGCCCTGGCAGAGCACGAACGCCAACGAGCCGGTTGCCGTGCCGCCTGCGACCAACAGCGAGACGTCGCGCCAGTCGCACCACATCTCGGCGCCGACCGTCCAGCTCGAGTGGGAATAGGCTGTCAGCCGGCACTCCTGAGCATCGATGCTGATTCCCGACTCCGCCTGAGGGTCTTTGACGCCATCTTCGAGGTGAGTCGTCATGGAGCCGGCCCAGCCTCCGTCCTGCGCCGGTTCGACGACGATGGTGTCGGGCCCGGGGAGCGACTGGGTTGGAATGTTGGCGTTGGGGCAATCATAGACAACCTCCCATGTCCCGGCCGGATCACATGGAGTGACGGCCGCGTCGGGACTCGAGGTGTCGGTCTCCGCGTCGGAGTCCACCCACACGTCCGCCGCTGTTTCGGCGGCATCTTCTGTTGCATCGAGGCCCGCGTCGTCCGGAACGCTCTGCCCGGAGTCCGCGTGAGCACCCGCGGGATCGTCGTTCCCCTCCGAGGTGCATGCGAGGAGGGCTCCCATGACGAGACAACTCCACCCGGCCCGAATCAGGTGCTTGGAAGGCTTCATGTGGCTAAGGATGTACCATAGCACCGCGTCATGTCAACCGATGGGCGCTTGTACGCAGGTTCGCTCCATGGTCCCCAAGGCATCCCCTCGCTTCCGAGTCCACCAGGCAG
>CAYMUE010000314.1:0-4830 GCA_964393505.1 uncultured Polyangiaceae bacterium | reverse complement strand
GATTCCCGGTTGGAACGAGCCGAGGGCGCGCGCGGCGCGGACGCGCAGGGCCCAGCTCGCATCGGAGCCAAGGATGCGGGTGACGGCGCGCACGGCGGCTTCGCTGCGCACTTCCGAGAGCACGGCCAGCGTGGCTCGCTGCACCGCCTCGTCGTGATCGGCCAGCGCTTCCACGACTGCCTCGTGCGCCTTGGGATCGTCGGTGCGTGCGAGCAGGCGCACGGCCCGGACCCGGAGCTCGGTCATGGGGTGGCGAGCGAGGGACAGGAAGGCCGGACCGAGGGCCTTGGTGAGACGGGATGCGGCGTCACGAGCCTTGTTTCGCTCCGCTTCGGGCACCGACTCGAGGGCGTCGGTGAACGGAGCGAGGGCGGGACTGTCGGCGCGCGCCAGCACGGCATCGGCGACTTGCATCGCCCGCTCCGGCGATGTCCGGGCCGCGTCGATCGCCGCGCGGGTGATCGGCTCTTCCAGGGTGACGAGCGCCTGCGCGAGCTGCTCGGGCTTGCGAGCATCGGGCAGGAGAGCGGCGAGGATGGTGCGCACCTCGATGGATCCGTCGGGCACGGCGAACGGATCGCTCGCGCGTTTGACCTCGCGCGCGCCGAGCACGACCGCGGAGACCTGCGCAGCCTTGCGCACCGCGGGGTTCGGATCGAAGAGCGACTCGGCGATGACGGATCTGGCGCGGGTGGGATCGAGGCGTGCGAGGGCGGGCAGGGCGGCTTCCCTGGGCAGGGCATCCTGGCTGCGGGCCATGGCGAGGAGCACGTCGCCGTGCTGCGAGGCGCCGATCTCCGCGAGGGTCCAGGCCGCGGCGGCGCGTGCGACGTTGCCCGCGTCGGGTGAGGCGGCGACCTCGGCCGCGACCGGGGCGGCGGACTTGTCCTGCGCGAGGCCGAGGCCGAGGAGCGCGAGGGCACGCAGCTCCGGGGTGCTGCCGCGTGCGAGCTCGAGGAGCAGCGGAGTGGCGCGCTTGTCCCCCATGCGAGCCACGCCCCAGGCGGCCGCGACGGCGATGGGGCCTCCGAGGATCGGGGGAGCATCGGCCGTGGGCGCGAGCAGGGCGCGGTACTTGGGGAGCAGGGCGGGATCGCGCAGCGCTCCGCACCCGACCATGGCGCGCACGCGCAGGCTCTGTTCGGCGCCGCCGTTGGCGAAGGCGAAGAGCGAGGGGCCGGCGTTCTTGTTCTCGACGAACGCCAGCACCTCGATGGCGATTGTCTGCTGCTGCTGCGCTTCGTCTCCGAGGGCATCGAGCAGGGGCTTGACCGATCGCGCGCCGATCCGGGTGAGCGCGGTGCGGGCCTCGGCCGATTCCTGCGGGGTACCGTAGCGCACGCGCTGCACGAGGGGGAAGGTCATGGCGCCGTACAGATCGACGAGGAGGCGTCGGTACAGCGGCTTCTGCGGGTGTCCGAGGGTGACGGGGAGCAGCTCTTTCTCGAGGGATTCGAGGGTTCCGCGCCCGAGGTTGAGCTGCATGGAGAGGCGTGCTGCGCGAGCTACGAGCTCGTCGTCGGAGCATGAGCGCACGACGCGGCGGTAGAGCGAGTCGGCGTCTTCGGCCTGGCCTCGTGCGAGCAGCAGCTCTGCGAGGTCGAAGTAGACGAGGAAGAGGCGGTCGTTCTTGGTGATGGCGGCGCGGAACTCCGCGATGGCCTTCTCGGTGTCCTGCCTGCGACGGTACATCTCGCCGAGCTTGCGGTGTCCGTCGGCGTCGTCGGGAGCGAGGGCGACGGCCTGGGCTGCGTAGGCGACGGCGTCGTCGTCGCGGTACAGCTCGGCGGCGTACTGCGCCATGCGCTGGTAGTACTGGCGCGCGCGCTTCGGATCGATCGTGGCCAGCTTCTTGAGGATCTTGATGGCGTCGTCGAGCTTGTGCTCGAGCACGTACACGCGCTCCAGGGTGAGATGGAGCTCGGAGTCGCCGGGCTCGAGGGAGGTGAGCCGCACGAGGGTGGCCTCCGCGTCGGCGAGGCGTTGCAGGCGGATTTGGGCTTCGGCGAGCATCCAGCCGGCGTCGATGTCGGGCGGGGTGGAAGCGAACCTTCGCGCGAGGGGTCCGATCTGGGCGGGCAGCTCGTGGCCGAGGGCCCAGATCGTGATGATGTGCATGCGGGCTTCGCGGGCGAGGGCCTTGTCGTTGGTGGCCACGGCCTTGCGCAGGATCTCCTCCCAGATCTTTCGGGCTTCCTGGTGACGCGGGCTGGTGCGGCCGCGGGACTCCGTGACGGCGGTGCGCTCGAGGGCCATGGCGAGGGCCTTTTGATAGCGCAGGTTCTCGGGCTCGAGCTGGGCAGCTTCGCGCAGCGCCTCGAGCCCCTCCTTGACGAGGTCGTGCTCGAGGTAGACCTCGCCGAGGGTGGACAGCGCCCTGGCCCGGTTCGGGACGATCACCTTGATGCGCGCCCAAGTTTCGAGGGCCTTCTTCTGGTCGCCTTGCTGGAAGTAGCGGTCGCCGAGATCGATGACGTACTGCGGATCCTGCGCGCCGCCGGTGGCGAGGCGCTGCAGGATCTTCATCGCGCGCGCGTGCTCCTCGATGCGCTCGTAGAAGTCGGCCACCCGCGCGAGCTGCTCCTCGTCGCCGCCCGATCGACCTTCGAGCTGCGTGAGGAGCTGCAGGGCCTTGGTCCGGTCTCCGCGCTGGATGAGGGTGTCGCACAGCTCGAACACGAAGTCGGGGTTGTTGGGCACCGAGCGAATCAGCGCCTCGTACTCCTTGACCGCCGCGTCGAGCTCGCCTTGCGCCTGCAGGATGTGGATGACCTTGAGGCGGGTGTCGATGTGGCGCGGGTTGGCGCCGAGGGCCTTGCGGTAGGTCGCGAGCGCCTTGTCCACGGCGCCGGTTTCTTCGTAGAGCAGGCCGAGCGTATTGAGGTGGTGGAATTCGTTCGCCTGCTGCTTGTCGTTCTCGAGGATCGTGATCAGCTCGGGCAGCTTGTTTTCTGCGCGAAACGCCTCGGTCATGATGCTGTAGACCTCGGCGCGCACGCCGGCTTCGGCGCCGGCGATGGACAGCGCGCGCTTGAGGACGTCCATCGCCTCCTGGTTCTTGCGCTGCTTGACCAGGGCGCGACCGAGCTCGGCGAGGGCCGGGGCGAGGGCGCGGTTGTCGCCCGCGGCCGCGGTCACGACCTCGCGGTATTCGGTTTCGGCCTGCGCGAACTCGCTGCGCTGCATCAGCTCGCGACCGAGCTCTCCGCGCACGAGCAGGGAGCCCTGGGCGAGCTTGACGAGCTCGCGGTGGTAGCTCTTCGCGCCGGGGAAGTCCTTCTGATCGAGAGCGATCTTCAGCAGCGTGCGGAGCGTCTGCTCCTTGTCCGCCTGGGCGGTGAGCAGCGTGAGCGCCTGTCCGAAGAGCCTGCGCGCCTCGGTCAGGTTGCTGCGATCGAGCTGCAGCTGCGCGAGGGCCTGTACCGGACCGGGCTCCTTCGGTCGCGCTGCGATCACCTCTTCGTAGATCTTCACTGCGTCGTCGAGACGGTTCTCGAGCTTGTAGATCCCAGCCAACGCGAGGCGCGCCGCGGCCGCATCGGCACCGCCCCCGGCTGCGCGCTTCTCGAAGTCGTCGATCAGCTTCTTCAGATCGCCGTCGCGCTCGCGGTAGAGTTGGGCGAGGCGCTGCAGCGGGAACGGGGCCGTGGGCTGCTGCAGCACGATGCCGGTGTAGCGTTGGATCAGCGCTTCGACGCCCGGTCCCTTGCCGGGCTGATCGGCTGCAGGCGTCCTGGGGACCGCGGGGGTGCGAGGCCCCGTGGGTTGCGTCGGTTGGGTCGGACGTCCTCCGGGGCGTCGGCGGCCTGATGGGTCGAAGTCGCGCGGGGCGGCGTAGGCCGTCGAGGCGACGACGAGCAGGGCCACGAGGATGCGGAGGGAACGCACCCGGGAAGACTACCACCGATGAGGAGGGTGGGGGGCCGGGCTCAGCCCCAGCGTAGGGAGTTGCCTTCGTTGTCCTTCATCTTGCCCATGCCGATGAGGACGAAGTCGATGACGGCCCAGATGCCGAGGCCGCCGCAGGTCAGGAGCTTGGCGATGCCGAGACCGGTCTGGCCGAGGTAGAACCGATCGGCGCCGAGGGTTCCGAGGAAGGCCGACAGGAGGAACGCGGTGCCCTGATCGCGAGTGGGGTTTCCGACCGGCGGATCACGCCGAAGCTCGCGCCCCTCGGCGTCTCTCATCTTGCCCATGCCGATGAGGATCATGTCGATGAGGGTCCAGATGCCGAGGCCACCGCAGGTGAGCAGTTTGGCGATGCCGAGGCCGGTCTGGCCGAGGTAGAAGCGATCGACGCCTGCGATACCGACGTAGTAGGGCAGGAAGCTGAGCAGGAACGCGGTGGCCTGGTCCTTGTCGGACACGCCGCCGGGGCCTGCACCGGGCGCGGCGCCGAAGCCCGGGGCCGGGCCGTAGGCGGGCTGCATGGGAGCACCGGGGGGAGCGCCGAATCCTCCTGCTGCCGGGGGCGCACCACCGTAGCCGCCCGGAGCGCCGGGGGGAGGAGCGTAGCCGCCGGGAGGCGCGCCGGGAGGAGGGCCGAAGCCACCAGGAGGCGGAGCACCGCCGGGCGGGCCGCCGAAGCCACCAGGAGGCGGGCCGCCGAAGCCACCGGGAGGAGGACCGCCGAAGCCGCCGCCTGGCGGAGGACCACCGTAGCCGCCGCCCCCAGGCGGAGGGCCGAAGCCGCCGCCAGCCATCATGTGGTGCTGGTTATCCACGTGCTGCATCGTCGTTGTCTCCTCTTCCCTTGGATGGTCCACCCGGACCCGACAAGCCGAGCAACTCTACATGGAGAGGCGAGCAGCGTACAACCCCGCTGCCGAG
>CAYMUE010000313.1:0-4846 GCA_964393505.1 uncultured Polyangiaceae bacterium | reverse complement strand
ACCCAGAACCACGCGGTGCCGATCAGCCCGATGCCGCCTCCGATGAGGAAGGTCAGATCGGGGCCGATTCGACTCCACAGCAGATAGGAGATGATCGGCGCGGGGAAGAACGCGAAGGAGCGGATTCCCCAGTAGAGACCCACCGAGCGCGCGCGCACCTCGGGGCGGAATCCCGATGCGATCAGCGCCTTGCGCGCGGGCTCCCCCAGCTCACGCAGACCGTTGAGCACGAACACCGCTGCTAGCGCCCAGAACACCGGCACCCCTACCGAGGGGAGCAGCTTGGGCAGCAGCACGAGGTTGATCGGGAACAGGGCGAAGAGGGCGAAGGTCAGGCCGATGTAGGGTTTGGGGCTCGACGCGCGATCGATGAGCTTGCCCATGGGGATGTAGGTCACCAGGGCGGTGAGGCTCGTGAGGGCGATGAGCACGCCGGCTTCGGCCTTGGTCCGGAGCAGCACGCCGACGACGTACAGCACCGCGAAGTCGCGGACGAACCAGTCTCCCCAGCGCAAGAAGATCTCAGCGGTGAGCAGGGTCTTGAGCTCCGGAGGGATGTCGCTGATCAGCTTGCGCCACGGCACCGGCGCCGGATCGGGCTTCGGCTTCATGCGGTCGAGCAGCACGAACTGCAGGACGCAGGAGATCCCCACCAGGGCGAAGGCCACGGTCAGGTTCACCCAGTAGCCGATCGCCATGACCAGCCCGCCGATGAGCGGCCCCAGCACCTTGGGAAGACGCTTCTGGATGCTCTGCATCGCAAACGCGATCGTGCGTCGATCCTTCGGCACCTCGCTGCCGACCACGTCGAAGGTCGCGGGGACCGACAGCGACTCCCAGTTGGTCAGCATCAACGCACCGAGCACGATGAGCAGTGGATCGCGCGTGAGCAGCAGGAGCGTGAAGCCGGCCACCATGGGGAGCGCCGAGACCAGCAGCGCGATCCGCGCCCCCATGCGGTGTGCGATGGCTCCGCCGATGATGTAGCCGAAGCCCTCGAGCAGGTTCACTACCGCAGCGAAGAGCCCCATGAACCGCGCCGCTTCGAGGACCTGATCGATCCCGGTCGCCGTCTCCTTCAGGTGAATGGCGAGGAAGTTGCGCCACACCTCCTCGGAGAGCCCCAGCCCTCCGATCACGACCAGCACCGCGAGGCTGGCCCGGTTGATCCCGAGCCATCCCGCGGCACGCTTCAGTGCGGGCTTGTCTTGCGGATTGTCTTGCACAGCGGATCCCCGGAGGAGTCGTCGGATCGCCCAGAGACAACCACGGGGCGCTCGCCTGCGTCAATCGCGAGGCGCGCTCTGGCGCCTCGAGCCATGCCCCTCTCCCGCCACCTGCGGCCCGCTCGATCGCTGTGGATGCCCATCGCCGCAGCCGATAGAGTGCTCCCCGGAGGACCATGGCATCCCTGACGCTCCTATCGTGCCGTGTCACGGCAACCGTCGCCGTGCTTTGTCTCGCCGGGTGCTGCTCGCCCTGCAAGAAACGGAGCTCCTCCAGCGCTGGCGCCGGCGCCTCCGCGTCGCCCCCTGCTGCGTCATCCAACGCGATCTCGATTGCTCCGGGAGACGACATACCTCCCGCGAGGTGGTCGACCCCGGTGGAGTCGGACGCATCGCTCCCCTCGTGGGCCAGCGGGTTTGGCTACGCTCCGCAGCTCGAAGCGACGATCGCACGGGAGTGGTTCAACCGCGCGGGGGCCGCCGGAGCGACTCCCGATGAGGCGATGGCCTTGTGCCGCGTGGCCTACGACGGGAATCCCGACCAGGGGCTGAAGGGGTTGTTCAACGCTTCGGCGCCCGATCTGACCGTGCGCGTACGACTGGATTCGAAGACCTCCCTGAGCGCGAGCGGACCCGAAGACACGCACGAGATCGTGGTCTCTGCGCCGCTGCTCTCGGCTGGCGTCACCAGCCTCGAGCTCGACCTCGTGGACCGCGACGGCATCGGCTACGACTCCCTCGCCACGCTGAAAGTCGCAATTCCTTCGTCCGCAGAGACGACCCGGGACATGGCCCACGCCGAGTGCCGTCTGGTCCCCCGGGCAACAGTCGAATCCGGTTTCGATCGGGCCGCGTACCTTACGGACACCGAGATCGCGAAGGTCGCCGACAAGGTCGAGGCGGACCTTGCACTCGAGGGGCTTGGCCGCCGCTCGATCCTGTCGAAGGTGATGACCGCCATGGCGCCGATGGCCGCCCTCGTGGGCTGGGCGGATCCGCGGGTGAAGCGTCGCGTGAAGTGGACCGATCGGATCGTCGCCCGACACCAACAGCTCTGCGCGGACCTCGCGAAGCGCGAGGCCTCGGCGCAGCCGCGCACGGCCACGTTCTCGCTCAACTGGGCCGAATGGACCGCCGAGGTGATCGGCTGGGAGTGCGGGCCCGAGGTCTCCAAGCGCTACGTCCCCGACCCCCGCGCGGCTCGCAAGAAGACCCCCGGGTGCGTCGTCGCCCTGCGCGTGCAACACCAGCGGCAAACCCCAGTGTCTCTCGACGGCTTCGGTGAAGGCGCCGTGAGCCCGACCGTGGAGTTGGTCCACGCCGACGGTCAGGTCGTGCCCCTCTGGTACGTCTCCGAGGCCGGGGTGAAGGCGTCGGAGCGGCCGAATCTGGAGGCGGGCAAGCCGGGCATCGTGCGGTTCGCCACGGAGGCGACGCAGTCGCCCTGGGAGCTGGAGCCGGGGCGACGTGGTGCGCTGCTGATTCTCAGGCCGCCGATGGCCAAACCCCCGGCGCTGTTCGGCGTCGATGGCTTGGCCCGATGGGACGGGAAGACACCCGCACCGTGAGCCATGGTGTGCGGGCTGGACGCCCGCCATGAGACACCCCCTGAGCACCTCCGCAGTCCTGATCGCGGTCGCTGCGCCGAGCAAGTACCGATCGATTCCCGACGCAGAAGCCTACTTCGCCCAGCCGAAGCAGTCCGCCGGCCAGCTCGTCGCACAAGCCGAAGCCCAACGCGCAACGGCCCACTCTTTCGCCGCGCTGGTTGCCGATGCCGGCGCCAGTCCGGGGCCATCATAGACTCTGCCAACCGGCGGGCCCAAAAGAGCGCAGGCGCAGCGTAACCGCCCGGTCAGCAGCATCTCGCCCGTCGTCCGAAGGTGGTGTACCGGCGTGCGCTCGCGGTCTGCGTCCTTCGTCGCCGCCGGCTGACGTGGGCGTGGACATTGACGTGGACGGCGACCTGGACGTGGACGCCCGGATTGACCGGGCGCACGTCGTCAAGGGTTTCTGCGTCGCACGTGCCACGTCGCGGTCGCCGTCAAAGTCGACGACCAGGTCAACGTCGACGTCAACGGGTGCGGTGAGTGCCTGGAGGGTCAGCTGCCGAGTTGGGCTTGAGTTGACGAGGCGGCGTTCTTCGTTGTTCGTTCGGCCTGCCACGATTCGGGCATCAGCTCAGCGATGCGGGACTTCGGCCAGCCGTTCTGAATCTTGCGCACCACGTCGGTGAGGTAGTCCTGCGGATTGACGCCGTGCGTTCGACAAGTGGCGAGCACGGTGAATACATCAGCGAGTCGTTGAGCGCCGGCATCGGAACCAGCGAACAGATAGTTCTTCTCCCCGATGCGTATGCGCCTGAGCTCGCGCTCGACTGCGCCGTTATCGATCTCGAAGCGCCCGTCCTCGAAGCAGCGCCTGAAGTGGGCTCGCTGGTTCGTTGCGTAGTTCGTAGCCTTGTACAGCGACGTTCCCTGGACCGCCTGCGGATGCATCTCGTCGACCCAGGCGCAGAACTCATCGACGATGGGAATCGACAGCTCCCGTCTTTGCTTGAGGCGCTGCTCCGCACTCAGGCACTGCTCCTTGTAGCGTTCCTCCAGCGCGTGCAGTCGGCGGAAGAATGCCAGGGCGATCGCTCCGCGGGCGTCACCGACCTCGTACGTAGGCGGCCTCGAACTTCCCCCTCTTCGGCGAAAGCCGGGGCACTTGATTTCGCGCAGTTGCGTGTGACGCCGCGGCAGGCGCTTGGCGTACGCCCAAGGGGACAGTCGGCGGCAGCAGCCGGGATCGACTGCGTGGAGCAATCCCGGCTGCAGCAGCGCGGCTCTCGCCTGATCGTCGAACAGCGCGCCCGCATCCCAGACGCCGCCTTGCGGAGCGAGGAACCCCAGCGCGGAGCCGTGGGCGGTGACATTTCCGACGTGATTGGCGAGGTAGTGAGGAGTCGAGTTGCCCAGGGACGCCCCCCTTTCACGGCGGCGGCAGGTTCGGTTCGCCAAGAGACGAGAGCGAGATTCGCACAATGGACCGCAGAGGTTGTGACGACTCCCGGACGAACACTTCGTCGCAGGTGACACCCATCACGGGACCGAACGACCACTTGTCCGTGTCCGGCTGCGGCAGGCGTTTCACCACCCAACCCGCACCGTCCGCGAGCCGAACCACCACCAGATGCGAGCCCTTGGTCGTGTGTGCCGCAAAGCCGCACCCAACCGCATACGCCGCATCGGGGACAAAAACTGGATCATACTCCTCGCGCACTGGCTTCGCCGCAGCTTGCAGGACGGCGGGATCGGTCGTGTGCGGCCCCGTCATCATGGTGAACTGATCGAACTTGTAGCTGGTGTTGGGAACCGAACGAACGGCGTGGGTCCACACCATCTGTTTGCCGTCGGAGCCGAGGTTGCCCGCGCCCTGGAGGGGATCTCCGTACCAGCGGAGCAAAGGTCGCTCGCCGTGCTCCGGATCCCACGACATCACATAGGTTCTCCCGCTCTGGGCCACGTTAAGGAGCACGTCCCTGCCACGGACGACTGTCTCCCACGCGGGAAGTCCTTCCGGGTCTGACCCGGTTTCGTGGACCTGCTGCCACGATGACAGGCTCCAGTCGCTGG
>CAYMUE010000312.1:0-4865 GCA_964393505.1 uncultured Polyangiaceae bacterium | reverse complement strand
CGGCGTAGTCGGTCTCGTTCATGGCGCCCACGAGCAGGTCGTTCGGGGTCTCGGGGAACGAGCAGTTCCCGGCCCCGGTTGCGTCGTAGTACGTACCTTCGCCCGCGTGCTGCTCCGGCTCCGCACACGTGCCCGCTCCCGCTGCGCCCGCCGCACCCGCAGAGCCCGCCGCACCCGCAGAGCCCGCCGCACCCGCAGAGCCCGCTGTACCCGCAGAGCCCGCTGTACCCGCAGAGCCCGCTGTACCCGCGGCTCCCGCAGAGCCCGACGCGTCGTCGTCGGAGCACGCGCCTGCAGCGACAGCCAGCATCATCGCCAACGCGGTCCACTTTCCATTCATCGGGGTCATCGTTCGCTCCTGACGCATTCGATCGCTCCTACGCGCGTCGATCATGCTACCAACACCGCGGCGCCTGCGCGCCTTCCCGGTGGCCATCGTCGTCCCGCTCCACTAGCATCCGTTCAGACACGCCAAGCCATGGTCCTCGCTCACCGCGTCCTTTCCGCAGAACTCGTCGGGCTGCTCTTCGTCGCTGCGGGCATCGTGTCCATGACCGCCCTCGCCGGCCTCGTCGTGTACTGGCTCGCTACCGACAAGAAACAGTGAACGGCGCCCGCCGCTGCGCGTGGTACCCTCGAAACATGGCCCACCGGATCCTCGTCCCGTGCTGCGCCCTTGCGACGTGCGCATTCCTGCTCCTGGGCGCCTGCAAGACGTCGTCGAGCACCTCCCCGGCCCCCGAGGCCCCGGAGTCCGACGTGTCCATCGTCGAGGCTGCCGTCGTCGTCGCCGAATGCCCCGACTCCAAGGCCATGAATGCTCGCGCGGCCCGCGAGGCCATCCGCAAGCTCGTCGACCCGTGCGCCGCCGTCCCGGGTGGCAGCGCTCACTTCGCCGCAACGCTCATGCCCGACGGGCGCATCGCCCTCACAGCCCCTTCGGGCGATCCCGCCGAGGGGGTGGTGCCGACTTGCGTGCTGCAGAACAAGCTCGTTCACCGCGTACCGCTCAAGCAGGGCTGCAAGTTCGACGTCCAGCTCGTCGAGCGCCCCGCCCCCGCGGGGTCCGCTTCGGCCCCGTGAGCTACCCGGATCCGCAGTACGCCACGCACACCCCCTCCGTACCGCCGTCCAGCGACACACACGCGCCCTTGCACTCGTCGCTCGTCGTCGTGCACGACTCGCCATCGCCCTTCCGCGAGACGCACGTGCCCTCGACCGCGCCCGATGGAATCGCGCACACCAGACGGGTCTTGCAGTCGAGCCAGGAGCGGCACACGCCTCCCACCTCCGCGGGACCTTCGGCGCCGCACACTCCAAGATGGCACCGGAGGCCGGGATCGCAGTCCGTGTCGTAGACGCAATGGCCTCCGGCCGCTGCGGTCTTGGCGCAGTAGCCGTAGTTGCCCGTGTGCTGGCAGACGCGCCCTTCGATGCACGCGGGGTGACGGCCGAAGTAGTAGTCGAGGATGTCGTCGGCGGTCAGCAGCGATTCCTCGGCCCGGCAGGTCCCTCCCTCGGACGGCTCGCCGCAGGTGCCGTCGAGCCCGTCGGTGTACCCGTAGCAGAAGAGCCCGTCCTCACACTCGTAGCGATACCTGCACGGCGCCCCGGAGGGTTGCTTCCCGATCACAGCGCTGCGGCACGAGGTCTCCTCCCAGGAGACCGCCGTGAAGATCATCTCGCAGGACCACTTCTGGAAGGTCGCGGGGAATGCTTCGGCACACGAAGCACCGGCCTGTGCATCGAGCTCGATGCGTCCCTGGGACGCGCTCGTCCCGAGCCGCTTGTTGCACTCGAACCAGATCGCTTCGACCGATCCCCGCAAGTAGCGCCAGGCGTCCTGGGACTTCTCCGCGTCGCTGCAGCACTCGTCGTACAGGTTCGTCTGGAACCCGAAGGTCGCCTCGCACAGCGCTGCGATGCTCTCGAGATCCGCGTCCACCGCGACATCGGCCTCGGCACCCGCGTCGTCCTGTGCCACGCATACCGCAGCGTCGCTGCACGGACACATCGCCGGGTCGGACGTGCAGCCGATGCACCACACCGCGGCGAAGAACGCCGTCCACCGCGCGCGCGCGCCTCGTTTCGCCTCGTGCCTCGTCGCCATGGCGCAACTGTACCCCCTGCCGCACGCCGTGTGCCCCGAATCTGCGTCGCGTCAGCGAGCGTTGCGACGCCCCCGCGGACTCGTCAGTAGAGCATCGGGGTCATCCCGAGGAACGGCGCACGCAGCGTGTTCGGGTAGTCCCCGAGCTCGGAGGAATGACCCGATACGATCAGGCTCACGTTGACCATGTCGAGGTGGTCGAACCACGATCGCGAGGAGACCGCGAGGTGCACGCAGGTGTCGGTGCGCACGGCGAAGGGGGCGTCGGGAGCGAGGAATCCTGTGGCGCGCGCCATGGCCATGACGAACGCGAGGTCCGTTGCATCGCCCGCGATGATCTCGCCTTTGCGGAACCCGAGCAGGTGCGCAAGGGTGGGGAGCACCCGGCGCTGCTCGTCCCACGTACTCCCCAGCGTCATCGCGTGCGGAATCGGGCAGCACAGAATCCAGTAGCCCGTGTCGTCGTAGGGAGACACGGTCGGCATGCACCGCGGGAAGTCGGGCTCCTTGCTCCACCAACTGTCGCTCACCGCGCCGAGCCGCGTGAGATCCTCGAGGGTGACGTTCTCGTGCACGTACCAGATCACGGGACCGGGCCACCCTGCCTCGCGCGCGATCCGCTGCATTCGACGCCACTGCGAGGGGGTGAAGTGGATGGGAGGCGGCTCGCCGAAGGACTTGCCCAGGGGCTGCACGAACCGCCGGGCTGCATCGAGCGCGCGACGCGCCGCTTGCAGGTACTCCGAGCCGCGAAGGCGAATCGCCTGCTGCTCGAACGACGTGTCGCATCCGTCGGATTCCGACGCTTCGGCCCCGGTTGGAGCCACCGCAGGGGGCTCGTGACCCGAAGCGGGTGCCGTGACGAGCAGCTCCGAGAGCACCAGAGAGCGCCTGGCGCGCTTGGGGCGATCGGACAACGCATCGCGGCTCGACGGCAGTGTGGGAGAGCCGCCCTGGGCTTCCTCGGGTGCGCCGACGCCGCCACCTGGTCCGTGATCGCTCATGACAATCGGGATGGACCGTAGTTCACGCAGCCCGATGATTCAACCGGATACGCGGCGTAGCACGGCGGAGGCCGCGCGGGTTGCCAAGCCACGGTCAACGATGGTTCCATCGGCGCATGTCGCTGCGGGTGCTTGCCGGGTTGATCGCATTGCTCGCGTGCTCGTGCTCCCGAAGCACGACGCCCGAGCCCACGACCGATGTTCCCGGCCCCCCGACCTCTGCGTCCGTGACGCCGAGTGAGCTCGAGCGGCTCGGCATCCCGGAGGTCGCCGAGCAACCGTTCGATCGCGAAGTCGCATCGCGATTCGCTGCGCTCTCGATCGCTTGCGCCGACAAGGAGTACCCCAACAAGCCCGATCGCATCCTCTCGTCCGACGCCGACCTGCGCCCTGCTCGCGAGGTCACACCGGCCTTCTCCGGTTGCTTCGATTGGCACTCCGCCGTCCACGGTCACTGGGCCCTCGTCCGTGTGCTCGGTGCGTTTCCCGATCTGCCCGAGGCCGCTGCCGTCCGCGCCCTGCTCGGACGTCATTTCACGACCGACCTCATGGCGAAGGAGGTTTCGTTCTTCTCCATCGAGGCGAACAAGACGGTGGAACGCCCCTACGGTTGGGGATGGCTGCTGCGGCTCGCCGCGGAGCTCCACGCCTCTCGAATCCCCGAGGCCAGGCTGTGGGAAGAGGCCGTGCGGCCCCTCGCCGCTCTGCTCTCGTCGCGCCTCGCCGACTACCTCGCGAGGCTGACCGTTCCTGTGCGCGCGGGGACCCACGCCAACACCGCGTTCAGCCTCGTTCACGCACTCGACTACGCCCGCTCGGTGGACGACGCGAAGCTCGACGAGGCCATCGAGAAGGCCGCGAAGCGATTCTACCTGTCCGACGCCGGATGCCCCACGAGCTACGAGCCATCCGGGGAGGACTTCATCTCGCCCTGCCTCGCGGAGGCGGATCTCATGCGACGTGTGCTGGAGCCCGAAGCGTTTGCGAAGTGGCTCGATCGGTTCCTCCCGCCCGTCTCCTCCGACGCTTTTCGTCCGATGCTTCGACCCATCGAGATCAAGGATCGCCACGACCCGCGGATAGGCCACCTGATCGGGTTGTCCCTGCAGCGCGCCTGGGCCCTGGAGGGCATAACGGTGTCTCTTCCGGCGCAGGATCCTCGCGCGGTTGCGTTCACGCGGATTGCCGCGTTGCACCGCCGCGAAGCGTTTGAACAGGTGTTCGACAGCGGCTATGGCGGCTCCCATTGGCTGGCATCCTTCGCCATTTACCTTGCCACCGAGTGCGGCAAGATCGCTTCACCCCCCCGGAGATCGGGCACGGAACCGTGAGTGGCCCCGATGATCGCACCGTAAGCTCCGCGATGACTCGGAGAGTCCGCGTCCCGATGGTCAGCCTGCTGATCACGCTCGGCGCTTGCAGCAGGTCGTCCACCGTCGGCACCGCTCCCTCGGCTGCCCCCGCCCCCTCGGCCTCGCTGTCCGCGCCGCGAATCGGAGGCTCTTCGGCTCCCGTCGACTCCGCCGTGATCCCCGCCCCTTCCGCCCCTGCACCGTCCCTGCGCCCGGAGATCGGCCCCTGGGAGATCCCCTTCACGAAGAACCGGACCGTGTTCTTCTCGCTGCCGCGATCGGCCGCGGCGCCGGGACGCCTGATTGCCAATCTTCACGGGATGTGCAATCCCCCGGGGTACGCTTGCGGGTACTGGGTCGAGGCGGCTTCGGAGAAGGGGCTGCTCGTGTGTCCGACAG
>CAYMUE010000311.1:3465-4872 GCA_964393505.1 uncultured Polyangiaceae bacterium | reverse complement strand
GCATAGGCGCGCGCGAAGCTCTCTGCGGCCTCCGGGTCGTGGGCGCGCACGATCGCGCCGCGCTGCAGCAGCTCCCGCACCACGAAGCCCGCGGGGGCGTCGCGCACGTCGTCGGTCTCGGGCTTGAACGCCAGCCCCCACACCGCGACCGTCTTGCCGCTCATCCCTTCGGGGAACAGCGCAAGGAGCTTCTCGAGCACGTAGCGTCGCTGCAGCTCGTTGGCCGTCTGCGTGGCCTCGCACACCGACAGCACGACCTTCTGATCGCGACCGAGGTGCACCAGCGCCGAGACGTCCTTGGGGAAGCACGAGCCGCCGTAGCCCGGTCCGGCGTAGAGGAACGAGGGACCGATGCGCCGGTCGCTGCCGATGCCGACGCGCACGGAGCCCACGTCGGCGCCGATGGTGTCGCACAGGCGGGCGAGCTCGTTCATGAACGAGATGCGGGTGGCGAGCATCGCGTTGGCAGCGTACTTGGTGAGCTCGGCGGAGCGTCGGCTCATCACGATGACGCGTTCGCGCGAGAGCTGCAGCGGTCGGTACATCTCGCGCATCTGGCGTTCGGCGTCTTCGTGATCGACGCCGATGACGACGCGGTCGGGGTGGAACCAGTCCTCGAGGGCGGCGCCCTCCTTGAGGAACTCGGGGTTCATCACGACGCTCATGGGGTGAGGGCAGTCGCGGTCGAGGCGCTGCTGCACGGCATCGCAGGTGCCGACGGGCACGGTGCTCTTGACGGCGACGAGGGCGCTGCGGCGCGATTCGCGAGCGATGGTGTCGGTGACGGCGAAGACCGCGGAGGTGTCGGCGCGACCGTCGCTCATGGGAGGGGTTCCCACGGCGATGAAGTAGGCGTCGCTCGAGCTGTGGACGCCGTCGAGGCCCGAGGCAAAGGCGATGCGACCGCCGCGCAGGTTGCGGTGCAGCAGGTCGCCGAGGCCCGGCTCGAAGAAGGGGATCTTCCCCTGGCGCAGGGACTCGATCCGGGTGGGATCGATGTCGATGCACAGCACGCGATGGCCCATGTCGGCCAGCCCGGCTGCGGTCACAAGCCCAACATACCCGCTGCCGAAGACCGAGATTCTCATGGGCTCAGGTCAGGGAAGCTGTTGAGAGGAGGTCTGGGACTTCAGGGAGCGGTCACCGCTCGAGGCGATGTAAGCGAGGGTGACGCTGGTGGACATGAAGATGACGGCGCTGATCGCAGTGAGGCGCGTGAGGAGGTTGCCGGCGCCGCGTCCGCCGAAGACCTGTCGGGTGGCAGCCCCGCCAAAGGCCGCGCCGAGACCGCCGCCGCGTCCCTGCTGAAGGAGCACGACGAGGATCAAGAACGCGCAGGCGAGGACGTGAAGGATGCTGAGGAGTGTGGTGAACATTGAGAGCCCCGACTCTTTACGACACTTCGCA
>CAYMUE010000311.1:0-3365 GCA_964393505.1 uncultured Polyangiaceae bacterium | reverse complement strand
CCCCCCTCCCGACTCGTCGAGCCCCCGCAGGGGGCTTCAATTCTCGTTTGAACGGCAATTGTCCAGCCGTCGGTTTCAACCGGCGGCTGCTATCTTCTGCGCTGTTTCCGCGACCTTGGAGAAGTCCTCCGACTTGAGGGAGGCGCCGCCGATGAGGCCACCGTCGATATCGGGCTCCCGAAGGAGACCGTCGGCGTTCTTCGGGCTCAGCGAGCCGCCGTACAGAATGCGGGTCTTTTCGGCCATCGCAGGGCTGATGGCGGCGAGGCTGGCCCGGATCATCGCGTGGACTTCCTGGGCCTCAGCCGTGGTCGCGACCTTGCCGGTGCCGATCGCCCATACGGGCTCGTAGGCGATCGCCGCGAAGCCGGGCTTGTCGGCGATGATCGACAGGAAGGCGTTGAGCTGGCGCTTGACCACGTTGAGGGTGTCACCACGCTCCCGCTCGTCGAGGGTCTCGCCGACACAGACGATGGGGCGAATGCCGGCGTCCATGGCAGCCTTGACCTTCTCGGCGACGATGGCATCGGACTCGCCGAACATGGCGCGCCGCTCGCTGTGGCCGAGGATGACCCACTTGCAGCCGATCTCGAGGAGCATTCCCGGCGCAACCTCGCCGGTGAAAGCGCCGGAGGCCTTGGGGTGCATGTTCTGAGCGGACAGCTCGACGCGGGATCCCTGGAGGGCATCGGCGACCTTCCAGAGAGCAGAGAAGGGGGGAGCGACCACGACGTCGACCGAGCCGAACGCGGTGGTGGCGCGCGCGACTTCGGAGGCGAGCTGGACACCGCTGGCGGCGCCGTGGTTCATCTTCCAGTTGCCTGCGATGAGGGGTCTGCGGGCTGGGTTCATCACGCGCTCCTGAGGATCTCGATGCCGGGGAGCTTGCGTCCTTCGACGAGCTCGAGGGAGGCGCCGCCGCCGGTGGAGATATGGGTGAAGGCGAGCTCGACCTCGGGGCCGGCCTTCTTGACGGCCGCGGCGCTGTCACCACCGCCGACGACGCTGAAGCAGCGAGCGGCGGCGATGGCCTTGGCGACGCCGAAGGTGCCGCCAGCGAAGGGAGGATTCTCGAACAGGCCCATGGGGCCGTTCCAGAAGACGCTGCGCGCGCGCTTGCAGACGGCAGCGACGAGCTCGAGGGTCTTGGGGCCGATGTCGAGGGCCATGGTGTCGGCGGGGATTTCGTCGATGCTGACGACTCTGCCTTCGGTCGCGGAGGTGTCGGAGGCGACGACGACGTCGACGGGCAGCACGAGCTCGACCTTCTTGTCGCGGGCCTTTTCGATGATGGTGCGGGCGAGGGCGAGCTTGTCTTCCTCGACGAGGGACTTGCCGGTGTTCTTGCCCATGGCGCGCAGGAAGGTATTGGCCATGGCGCCGCCGATGCAGAGGCCGGTGACGTTGTTGAGGAGGGCTTCGACGACGGCGATCTTGTCGCTGACCTTGGCGCCGCCAAGGATGGCGACGTAGGGTTTGTCGGGGTCGGTGACGATCTTGCCGAGCTTGTCGATTTCCTTCTCCATGAGGAAGCCGCAGGCTTTTTCGCGCATGATGCGGGGGAGCGCGTGGACGGAGGCGTGAGCGCGGTGCGAGGAGCCGAAGGCGTCGTTGACGTAGCAGTCGCACAGCTCGGCGAGCTGGCGCGCAAAGGCCTCGTCGTTCTTCTCCTCCTCCTCGTGGAAGCGCAGGTTCTCGAGGAGCACGACCTGCTTGGCGCGCAGCTCGGAGATGAGCTTCTTGGGGCCGTCGCCCACGCAGTCGTCGGGCACGAAGACGTCGTAGCCGGTCAGGTCGCGGAGGCACTCGCCGACCGGGACGAGGGTCGCGTCGCGCTTGCCGGGCTTGGGGCGTCCGAGATGGGAAGCCAGGATGACCTTGGCGCCCTGCTCCATCGCATACTGGATCGTTGGCACCGCGGCGCGCACGCGGGCGTCGTCGGTGATGGCCTTGGTGGCCTTGTCCTGCGGGACGTTGAAGTCAACGCGGATGAAGACGCGCTGGTTGGCGAGCTCGAGATCCTTGACGGTCTTGATTCCGGCGAGAGCTGACATGGTCTGGCCTCCGGTGAAGGACGGACAACCGCGGAACGACCGCGCACGCGCACGCAAGCGTGCACGTGCACGATCACGAGGGTGACGCGAGGGAGCTACTTCTTGTTCGCCATGAGCTGGATGAGCTCGATCATGCGATTGGAGAAGCCCCACTCGTTGTCGTACCAGCTGAAGACCTTCGCCATCGTGTCGCCCAGGGTCAGGGTCTGGGTTGAGTCGAAGATCGAGGAGTGGGGGTTTCCGATGAAGTCACCGGAGACCAGCTCGAGGTCGAGGTAATACAGGATGCCCTTGAGGGGCCCCTCGGCAGCAGCCTGCTTCATCGCGGCGTTGATCGTCTCCTTGGTGACCCTCTTCTCCGTCACCAGGGTCAGATCCACCAGGGAAACGTCGACCGTGGGGACACGGATCGCGGTGCCGTGAAACTTGCCCTTGAGCGCCGGGATGACCTCGGAGATCGCCTTGGCCGCGCCTGTGCTGGTGGGGACCATGTTCACGGCGGCTGCACGCGCGCGACGCAGATCGCCCTTGCGGTGCGGCAGGTCGAGCAGGTTCTGATCGTTGGTGTACGCGTGCGTCGTCGTCATCATGCCCTGGACGATGCCGAAGTTGTCGAGCAGCACCTTCGCGATCGGCGCCAGGCAGTTCGTCGTGCACGAGCCGTTGGACAGGATGTGGTGCTTCGACGGGTCGTACTCGTCGTGGTTCACACCGAGCACGATGGTCTTGACGCCTTCACCCTTGGCGGGAGCGCTGATGAGCACCTTGCGGGCGCCCGCTTCGAGGTGCGCGCTGGCCTTGGCCGCATCGACGAACAGCCCGGTGCACTCGAGGACGACGTCGACGCCCTCGGCCTTCCACGGGAGCTCCTTGGGATCCTTGATCTTGGTGACCTTGATCTCGCGTCCCGCGACCGTCATGGTCGTGTCGGTCGCGCTGACCTCGTGCTTGAACGTGCGATGGACCGAGTCGTACTTGAGCAGGTGAGCAAGCGTCTTGGCATCGGCGATGTCGTTCACCAGAACGACCTCGATGTCCTTGATGTTGCGCTCGGCGAGCGCGCGAACCACGCAGCGGCCGATCCGTCCGAAACCGTTGATCCCGATCTTCGTCGCCATGGATGATCCTCCGGTGCCCCCCAGGCACGTTCCGAAATGGGGGCGAAAAGGTACGGCGAGCCGGGGAAACGGTCAAGATGGAGACTCTTGTTTGAGGCACGGCACGAATGTCCAGGGGAGCGGCCGGGAACCGGCGAAGGACGAGGGATGAGGGATGAGGGATGAGGGATGAGGGATGAGGCATGAGGGATGA
>CAYMUE010000310.1:0-4902 GCA_964393505.1 uncultured Polyangiaceae bacterium | reverse complement strand
GGCGGCACGCCCCACTTCGCCACCACCTCCTCGGCGCCGTAGACCTTGTCGTGCATCGTGTCCCACATCAGCACGTCGTCGCTCACGAGCTGCATCAGGTCCTTGTCGCCGCTCACGACCACAACTCGCAGCCCCGCCTCACGTGCCCGCACCACCGCCGTCGCGATGAGATCGTCGGCCTCGACGCCATCGCACTGCCAGACCGGGATCCGCAGCGCGTCCATCAGCTCGCGTGTACGTTCCATCTGGACCTTGAGGTCCTCGGGAGCCGGGGGACGGTTGGCCTTGTAGTCCGGATGCAAGTCCTTGCGAAAGGAAGGTACGCGGGAGTCCATGGCAACCGCGAGCAGGGCCGGCTTGCGATCCGCCAGGAGCTTCAGGAGCATCGTGAGGGTGCCGTAGGTGGCGTGCGTCGGCTCGCCCTTGGGGCTCGAGAGGGGACGAATGGCGTGATAGGCGCGGAAGACGTAGCCGGATAGGTCCATCACGTACAGGACGTCGGGGGCTGAAGGCGGGGGGAGCACGGTGGCCATGGGGAGAGGGTGTAAGCGAGATCCGGGGAGACCGGAAGATGTGGGCGGGGAGCCGGCAGAGACCGCAAGTAACTCATCAATGAGTCACTTTCTACTTGACCATCGACGGTACGGGGGCTAGCTACGGCGACCATTGCGGACGGCCCCGCGTGCCGGGCCGATCCCGTCGTTCGGATGGCGAGGCGCGCGGCTTCGGAGGCCGTCCGGGCAGCAGGAGGATGGATCCATGAGAGCGATCGACGATCGGCAGCCTTGGTGCTCGAGGATCGCTGTGGCGGGGATGACAGGAGATCGCGGGTCGAGGCCACAGGGAGGGGCGCGCTTGGGGGTGGGGGGGGCAGGCGGCACGGTGGCGAAGCGCAGCTCGTCACCGGGCCCCATTGCCCCCGATTCGACGCAGGCGGTTGAGCCGCATTCGGCGCACGCACCGGGTTGACGGAGTGAGGGGGCGGACGAGGCTCGCGAAACGGGGGGTGTGAACGTGGGCGGGTGGGGCGCACCGGCAACAATCCGGGTAGGTCCATGGGGGGTGGTTGCTCTTGCCGCGGGCCTGTGGCAAATGCGGGGGTCCCGGTAGGGAACGCATTGACGATGATCCAAGGCGTGTCCGCCGGCCCAAGACGATTCGAAGGGACCGAGCATGAGCAACCCGAAGAAGCTGGTCGACTACGATGTCCGCGTGCGCGAGCGCAACCTGAGCACCGGGATGTTGGGCAAGGAAGACGTGGACGCGTATCTCGCGGCGCTCCCCGATGTTGCCTCGAACGCGCAGCCGATGGACGTGCAGGTCCCGGGTGCCGTGCGCGAGGTGGCGGAGCCCGAGGAGCCGGTGGCTGCGGAGCCGCCCGCGACTCCTGCCGTCTGACGGGTTGTCGGGCCGTCCGCTCTGCGGAGTGGACGCGCGAGGCGATTGCAGCGCGGCGGTGCGGGCCCACGCCGCGCGGATGCGAGGGGAACATGACCGAGCACGCGAGCAAACAGGACGAGCAAGCGCTTCCTGGCATCGACTTCTCGACGTTCATCTTGTCGATGAGCCATTCGGCGTTCGTGTATCTGGGGGAGGTCTCCACGCCGGAGGGGGATCCTGCGTCGCGCAATCTCGTGATGGCGCGGCAGACGATCGACATCCTGGCGCTGCTCGCGGACAAAACGCGGGGCAACCTGTCGGGGGAGGAGGAGCGGTTGCTCGAGCAGATCCTGTACGAGCTGCGGATGCGCTACGTGGAGGCGAGCAAGGAGAGCAAGTGAGCGGCCTGAGGATGGCTCGGGAGCGTCGGGACATGGGGCACCGCGCTCGTTGGTTCGTTCCGCTGCTCGTGGGCACCGCGCTCTCTCTGAGCTGTTGCGGCAAGCGCAGCGTGGGCGGCGCGGCAGGAGCTGCAGGGGCGGCGGCCACTGCGGGTGTACCGCCGGGCGCGGTGCTGGTCGATGCGGGTGCAGGGGCAACGCCCTCGCCGGCGGTTGCGGCGCCGGCGGGTGTCTGCTCCGCGACCACACCCATGTCGTTCGCGGGCCTCGCCAAGGCCGCAGACCCGGGCGTGGTGACGATCCTGAGCCGCGTCGAGCGCGTGTTCCGCTCTGGCCGCAAGGCGCTCCTCATGGAGGGCCTAGGGAGCGGCTTCGTCTATGACCGCGGGGGCTACGTGCTGACGAACAACCACGTGGTCGAGGGGGCGACCGCGGTGCAGGTGAAGTTCGCCGACGGTCAGACGCTCGCCGCGAAGATGGTGGGCGCCGACAAGCACACCGACGTCGCGGTGCTCAAGTGCGAGCTGCCGGGCAACGTCCCCGCCCTCGCGCTCGGCGACTCGGACGCCGTCGAGGTGGGCGACTGGGTCGTCGCCATCGGCAACCCCTTCGGCCTCTCGCACACGGTTTCGGCCGGGATTCTCTCGGGCAAGGAGCGCACGAAGGACGACGTGCAGGGGTTGGACAAGAGCGGCTACTTCAACTTCCTGCAGACCGATGCGGCGATCAACCAGGGCAACTCCGGCGGTCCCCTGTTGAACCTCAAGGGCGAAGTGGTCGGGATCAACACGGCGATCCGGGCGAACGCCAACAACATCGGCTTCGCCATCCCGATCAACATGGTGAAGCAACTGTTGCCGATCCTGGTGCGGGACGGCAAGGTGACGCGCAGCGCCTTGGGCGTGAGTGTCCGCGCGTTGGACACGGTCGAGGCGGAGCGTCTCGGCAGACCGGACAGGACGGGGGCGTGGGTCATCGACGTCCGCCCCGGCTCCGGGGCGGATCGTGCCGGGATTGCTGCCGACGACGTGATCATCGCTTTTGACGGCAAGCCGATCCGCGATCCGAACGAGCTGCGGTGGTTGGCGAGCATCGCGGGGGTCAACAAGACCTCGACGGTGCGGGTGGCGCGTGGGGCGCGGACCTTCGATGTGCGGGTGACGCTGGGCGCGTTGCAGGAAGCGTTGGAGGAAGAGGAGCAGCCGACCTTGCCGGGGATTCCGCCGGGACGTCGGTGAGAGGCGACAGGTCGCAGGCAGGAGTCTGCGAGCCGATGGACATCGAGATGAGTGGATCGTCCAGACCCGAGGGGGCCCCGCGCAGGGGCGTTGGGGAAACCCCGGAAGCGGGGCGGGGCGATCGAGCGGAATGCTCTCCCCATGACAAGGATGCCATGGGGGGCGTGAATACTCGCCCCGCGCCGGCGTCCAACCGAGAGCAAAGACGCGTAGAGGCTGAGGAAGACCGTGTACTCATCGAAGCTGCTCAACGAGGGGACCGTCAGGCGTTCCGCCGCCTGGTGGAGCGCCATCAGCGACGGGTCTTCGCGATTGCCTTCTCGGTGGTGCGCGACGAAAACGATGCCCGGGAGATCTCCCAGGAAACCTTCCTCCGGGTCTACCGCCGCCTCGACCAGTTCAAGGGAGGCTCCAGCGTCTTCACCTGGATCTACCGCATCGTCACCAACCTCTCGATCGACCTCATGCGGCGTCCCGGGCGTCGCGACCTCGAGCTTCACGATCGCACCGACGTCGTCGACCCGGCCGACGAGTCGATGGCTCCGCTGGTCTCGACCCCGGAGCATGCCGACCCGTTCAAGTCGACCGGACGCAGGGAGCTTGCCGAGCGCCTGCAGCAGGCCCTCGACACATTGCCGCCGTATCACCTTGGAGTCATCCTCATGCGTGAGGTAGAAGGCATGTCCTACGAAGAGATGGCGGAGGCCATGAACGTGTCCAAGGGCACGATCATGAGCCGTCTCTTCCACGCACGCCAAAAGCTGCAGCGTGCCCTCGCCTCCTGCTATGCCGAAGAGACCGGCGTGGACCCGTCGATGCGCAACGGGGACCTGACGGCATCGTCGAGCGGAGGGAGCGAATCATGAGCAACCGCATCCCCTCGGACCTCGAGCTGATGGCCTACGCCGATGGCGAGGTCGCACCGGACCGCGCGGCGGAGATCGAGCGCCATCTGGTGACCTCTCCCCGTGCCCGCGCGTTGGTCGCCACATTCGACGAACTCGGAGCCCGGATCCGCGAACACGCCGAGGCCTCGTCCGCCGCAGGCGATGTGGTCGACAACGTCATGGCGCGCATCGACGCGCAGCCTGTCGTCCCCATCCGGCGCGAAGCGACGGTCCACCCGCTGCGCAGTGCCGCACCCATCGCGGCGGCCACGGCGGCGCTCGCCCTCGCAGCCGGTATCGCCCTGCTCGTCTCGCGCGTCGCAAGCGGTCCCACCCGCGATCCCCAGGCGATCTCCTCCGGCGATCCGCAGCTCGCCCCAAGCTCGGCGTTGGTGGCCTCGGCTCCCACGCCTCCTGCAGAAGCGGAAGACAGGGAACCTGGTGTGAGCGTGGATGCGGTCGAGTTCGGTGCTCACGCAGGCACGATCTTCTATGTTCCAACAGACACGGGCACCACGACGGTCGTGTGGCTCACGGACGATGACTCCGGAGAGGACTGATGACTCCGGTTCGCTACCTATCTGGTTTGGTTTTCGGCATCACCCTCTCGGCAGTGGCGATGGGAGGCGCCTGGCTCCTGCCAATGGGCGCTGCGGGCGTGCCCGTTGCCCTGGCGGCGCCCGCACCTTCGGCATCTGCCGATGCCGGGATCCAGGAACCCAAGGTCCCCGCCGAAGTCATGGTCCTGCACGCGACCAACACCGGCGGGGGCATCGACCCTCGCATTGGTCCGTTGCCGCAACTGCGCAAGCCGCCCTTTTCCGCCTACGACACCTACAAGCTGATCGCTCGCAACGCGATCACCCTCACCCCGTCGCGCCCTGACAGCACCACGCTCCCCAACAAACGGGTGCTGCGCACCGCGCTGTCCGCGGTCCTCCCCAATGACCGGTATCGCATCTCGACCAGCATCAGCCAGCCTGCTCGCGATGCCGG
>CAYMUE010000309.1:0-4912 GCA_964393505.1 uncultured Polyangiaceae bacterium | reverse complement strand
CCCGCCCAACCCCCTGCCACCTCCCCCGCGGCTCCAGCCGCCTGGGGTGCAGGGCCTCAGCCCGCAGGTCCCGACCCGTACGCCGCCGATCGCGCGCTGCAGGATTGGGCTGCCGCACGCGGCTACCAGCTCGGCAACGCCCCCGACCTGCGCTGGTACCAGGGCTGGTACCCCTGCATCTACGCCTATCGCATCACCACTGCAGCCCGCGAGCTGCGCGCGACCTTTGGCGAGGCCGCGCTGTGGGTCCTCGAGGGCCTCGAAGACGACCCCGTCAAACGCGCCACCGGCGAGGACCGTCATGTCTTCGCCTTCCTCACCAGCCCCAGGTTCCCCGCGCGCGCCGCAGTCCGATCCAAGGGCGGAGGCTCCGGCGTCGTCGACGAGATCGGCTTCGGCCTCAGCTCGCTGTTCAACAGCAAGCAGGCCGGCGGCGCCCTCGGTGACCCGACCTTCGAGCAACGCTTCGATGTCACCGTCCCCTCCCGGCAGGAAGGCGACGCCGCGCTCCCCGTGCACCTTCGCCAAATGCTCCTGCAGGGCGGGTGGAAGGGCATCCTCGAGCTGCGTCAGGGCGGCCTCGTTGCCGTCCCCTTCAACGTGCGCGGGTTCGACCCCGCCACGCTCGATTGGCTCATCGGCCTGATCGGCCAGATCCACTCCGCCTTCCCCGCGCGCTGAACCGCCTCCTCCTCGCAACCCCAACCCATACGTCCCTCATCGCGCGATCAAGTCGAGCGACAACCACGCGTCCACGCCCCCTCGCCCAATCCGGTGCGACACCCACGACGTCGCCGCCAGACAACCGCACGGGTGCGCGTAGAGCAGCCCCGCCCGCCAGGCCAGCACCCTGGAGGTCTGCGCGTCCGCGTCTCCCCCTGCCTGCGCGCGGTATCCACGGAACAACGGCACTACAGCATCCGCACCCACCGAAGTCCCCGACGCGTCCAACCAGGAGCTTCCCAACGCGAACGGGTCGGTGACGACCAGCGCCCGGGCCGTGACCGCATCGACCGCGTCGCGGTGTGCTCCCCGAACGGCCACGTGTGCGCCCTGCGCCTTGCCCAGCCGCGTGCGCCCGATGAGCAGGCTCCCGCGCTGCCCGCGATCGTCCACCGCCGCAGCCTCCGCGCGCACCGACAACCAGCTCCCCTCCGTCGTCACGCTCCCGGTCGCCACCCTCGACCCCGCCTCGCCGGCGTGACCCCCGAGCTGCCCGGCCGAAAGCTCTGCACGCGCTGCCGCGGTTCCCCCCCGCGCGACCAGATCCGTTCGCACTCCCGTCGATGCGATCCACCGGGTCCCTTGCGCGATCGCAGCGGGACGCCCCGCCACGCGAAACGACTCCCCGCTCGTGCTGGCAGCGATCGCACCCGCTGCGATGAACGGCTCCACTCGGTGGGTCCATGCGAGCGCGTCCCGACCGAATCCGCGTTCGAGCGGAAACGCGGCGTCCACGTTCCCCGACGCGAACAGATCCTGTCCCCGGCTTCCGCCGAGATCGAGCGCGGCGGCTGCACCGCGTCCGCGCGCACGCACGCGCACCGGGCCGGCGAACGTCATCAGGTGCGCGCTGCCCACCGCGCGCGAGACCCGGTCGGCAGGGGTGTCCGGCGCGGCGAGCCAGCGAGAGGAGGCAGCGAGCTGCCACGATCCCATCGAGCCCAAGGCGCCCTCTCCGGATAGCGATGCGACCGGTCCGAACGCCATCGGACGCTGCGTCCTGCGCGGTCCCCAGGCTTCGATCGAGGTGGCGACCGACAGGGCGCGCCAGGGGCGTGCGACCGCCTCGGCGCGGGCGTGATCCCAGGCGCGAAGGGCGCGGTCGAACTCGATGAGCCCTGCGGGGGCGCGCAAGCCCCTCGCGAGATCGGCGAACCAGGAGGCCGAGACCGGTGCGGGACCGGTGGAGCCGGCGGCGCGCAGATCGAGCAGCGACGCGTCTCCTGCGTGATCGAACCGAAGGCGCGTTTCGGTGCGGCGCGTGCGCAAGGAGGTGTCCAGCTCGAGGCCCCCGGATGTGTATCCAGATACGTATACATCGAGGGACGCTGGCGCGCGGCTCGCATCCACCCAGGGAAGGTGGAACCCGGGGCCGATCAGCAGCCCGTCGTCACCGCGCCACGCGAGCCTCGGCGGCAGTAGCCCAGGCTGATCCGGCGTGCGTAGCCACGCCGCCGGAAGCCACAGCACCGTCGTGCCTCCGATGCGCAACGCGGGCCTCCGCAGCACCAGATCCGACGGCGGACGAATCGTCGCGCGGGCGAAGCGGATCGAGACCGGCGCCGTCGGGCATGGGCAGATCGTCACCGTCGCAGGCCCCGTGAGCTCGACCGAGCCCGGCGACGTCGCGATGCGCAGCTTCGATGCGTCGAGCGCGTAGGGACCGCACGTCGCGTGGACCGCCCCCTCCAGCTCCGCGGAGCCCTGGTCGATCACGACCCGGTCGGCGCGGAAGTCCACGCGTGGCCCGGGCTCAGCGGCGTGGGCGACGCCGGCCGCGAGGATCCAGCCGGCGGCGAGCAGTGCGGTGAGGCGGCGCACGCCCGATCAGGGGGCCGCAGGACCCGGCGCTTTGGACGGGGCCTTCTTGCCCTTGGTCTTCTTGGAGGGCTCGGTGGTGCGGTCGCGCTGGGGGCGATGCTGCGGCGGGAGGACCTCATGGGTCTCGGGCTGGTAGTCCCCCGCGGGGAACTTCACCTGCAGCTCGTAGGCGCGTCCGGGGTCGTACTCCGCCACCGACAACGTCGGCGCAGCGTTGGCGCGCAGGAGCACCACCAGACGGACGTCTTCCTTCCCCTGCACGAGGCGCGCGTCCGCGATCGGCGTCTTGAAGTACTGCGTGTGCAGCGCGTGCATGTTGTTGTGCACCGGGACGTGGAACCCGGGGAGCACGTAGGTGACCGAGCCGGGAGTCTTGATCTCCTGGGGCTGGACCTTAGCGTTGAGGAGGACGAACACCTCGGATGCGCCGCCGGGCAGCATGCGGAACCCGAGGTTGGTGGCCACCGGCCCCTCGATCTTCTTGAGCTTCGCCTTGCGCCGAGCGCCAGCGCTGCGCGGGGACGGCGCCTTGGCGGGAGACGCGGCCGAGCAGGGCTTGCCCGGAATGCACGGCTCCTCGTTCTTGTCCTGGGCGAGTCCGTCGGAAGCCGTGAGCAGGCTCGCCGCGATCAGCGCGGGGAGCAGCGCAGTAGCGAAGGTTCGAATGGCGACCACGGCATCAGTAGACCACGTCCGCGACCGAACGCCAAATATGCGCTCGCAACACGGTCGGAACTTGGTGGGATGCGGGGAAGGGGGCAGGGATCAGTAGGCCATCGGGCGGTTCTGCATGACCGCCTCGGCGTTGGCCTTGCGCGCGGCGCTCATGGCGGCGAGCCCCGGACGCTTCTGGCTCTTGTCCTTGTCCTTGGTGCCCGCGATGGACGAGTAGATCTCGTCGAGGTTCGCCGTGATGTCGAAGAACACCACCGCGTCGGGGCTCCAGAGGATGTTGCGCCGCGTGCCGGCCGGGCCGACCTGGTTGGCCAGGTTGTAGTACCCGAGCCCCACGCTCATCTGTGGGATGAGGTCGTACTCCATGCCGGTGTACAGCCAGTTCAGCACGCGGAAGTTCTGCGGATCCTCGACCGAGCCGGGGGTCTTCGCCCCTGTGGGGGTGGCCACCGCGACGTCAGGCGTCTTGTAGGCCCAGCTCATGATCCAGTAGTTCAGAGCAAACGCCGACAGCTTCTCCGTCACCTGCAGATCCACACCGACATTCGCCAGGACCTGGTGGCTGGACAGCATCGAGCCGCTGTACGAGTTGCTGACGAAGGAGCGGCCCGCCGTGTCGGTCCGCGTGCGGGAGAAGTCGGTGTTGTACGGCGTCGTCGAGTTGTTGAGGTACTTCGTGTAGGCGATCGACGCGTTGACGCCCGCGGAGGGGAACCAGTCCTTGCCCTTGCCGGCCAGCGGGAAGCCCTGGCTGAAGCCCGCGCTCCAACCCGGCATCAGGCGCGTGCCCGCGTTCCAGGCGCCCTTCGCGCTCGGGATCAGCACGCGCGGTCCGGTCGAGACCTTCGTGACCCACGCTCCGTCCTTGTGCAGCGTGCGCGCGTAGGGGAGAAGCACCCAGATGTTGCCGAACTCCGCCTCCGACTGACGCGTCGTCGAGTCGCTGTTGGTCATCTCCAACGTCACGTCGAAACGCAGACGCAGCATCAGGGTCTGCTTGTCGTCTTCGATGAAGTAGTAGCGAGGCGCAAACACCATCCACCACGCGTACAGCGGGTTCGCGCTCTGCGGATCGTCGCCCAGCCCGATCGTCTGCGTCGTCGCGTACTGCGACAGCAGGAACGTCGTGCCGTGCCACGGCACCTTCTTCTCTTTCTTCTCTTCCTCTGCCTGCACAGGGGCCTTCTTCGTCGCCGTGTCCGACCCCGGCGTCGTCGTCCCCGACGTCCCCAGCGTCACGCCCTGGCCCGTCACGGTCGCTCCCACCGCGGGCTGCGAAGGCGGAGGCGTGGGCGCCGGCGGTGCAGGCTGCTCGGGCTGCGCAAACGCTGGCGTGATCACGAGCGCGGCAGCGGCTGCTGCTGCATACGAAAGGAACTTGAACTGCATCGTTCGCCTCTCTTCGCCTGATTCCCTGAAACGGGTGCCGATTCGCACGTCTGTCGGGGAGCGTCAACGCTGGCTCGATTCCGTCCGCCGGCGCTCCTTGAGGTCGTTTCCGCTTATGCAGGAAACGAGCCCGCTGCAAGGGCTTTTTAACCTGCGGATTGCCAACGCCTTTTTCCCCCGTCGGGGACCTCCGTCGCCCCGCTGACGGCCTCCCCGCCCTCCTCCGTTGCCTTCCTGACGGTCCCCTCTCCGCTCCCCTCCATCTCGCCCGTGTGCCCCCAGCCTCCCCCCGCGGCCGCCCCTC
>CAYMUE010000308.1:0-4921 GCA_964393505.1 uncultured Polyangiaceae bacterium | reverse complement strand
GGGCTCGAGGCGGGGGGGGGCTCGGGGACCTCAGGCGTTTGCGCCCGCTACACGCTGTGCTCGCGGTTGGTGGTGGCCCCGCCGATGAGCAAGGGCAGCGCTATTCCCCGGCGCTCCATCTCCTGCGCCACGTGCACCATCTCTTCCAGCGAGGGCGTGATGAGGCCTGACAGACCCACCACGTCCACCTTTTCGGCCACGGCGGTGTCCAGGATCTTCTCACACGGCACCATCACGCCCAGATCGATGATCTGGTAGTTGTTGCAGCCGAGCACCACGGCCACGATGTTCTTGCCGATGTCGTGCACGTCGCCCTTCACCGTGGCCATGAGCACCTTGCCGCGGGTCTGGCCTTCCGCCTTCTCCGCCTCCATGAAGGGCTGCAGGTAGGCCACCGCCGCCTTCATGGCGCGCGCGCTCTTGACCACCTGGGGCAGGAACATCTTGCCCGCGCCGAAGAGATCGCCGACCACGCTCATGCCGGCCATCAGGGGGCTTCCGAATTTGGCGATGCGTTCGCACTGCCAGATGGGACTGCCTCGGCATCGACTCCGCACACGAAAAGCGCGACCAGCAGCGCTGTTTGGAGCAGGCCGGGCTTCGGGTGCCTGCCGAGTGACTTCATTGACTCGTCAAAATACGGCACGTTTGGCCTTCTCGAAAAGACCAAAGCGCTGAGGGGGGCATCTTATCTGCGTTCCTCGCGCACAGGTGGCAAGAGCGCCGCAGGCAGAGTCTGTGACTCGTGGGGCGTCAGGCTAGCGCCGCCTCTTTGGTCGTTTGGCTGAACCGTCTGCTGTCGCCTGCTGTCTGGGGGAAGCGTGTGTCCGCAATGCCGCGTTCCGGTTCGCTCCGGGTCGGATCGTCCGAGGGGCCGTGCCCAGGGTCGCCGCCAGTCGACCGAGGGAGCTGAGGATGGCTTCGAGGAGCGTGTAGTCGCGACGAAGCAGTGCAACTTGCAGCAGACGTCCCCGCGGATCGCTAACAGAAAGGGCATTGGCTAGACTCTCGGCCTCGCCGAGGAGCGCCTCGAGGGACGGCCGGCTCCGACTGAGCTCACGACGCAGTCCAACCGAGACGGCTAAGGGGGCTGGCGCGGCGAGCGGGGCGTAGTCCGGATGAGCGTCGGGTGGGGCCCCGACCGCTGCCGCCGGGCCGTTGGCCTCGCCGCTGGGGGAGACACCCTTGAGGTCGAGTCCCGGCGATCTTGGGGGGCGGGGCAGCCGAAGGGGGGATGCACTGTCGTCGAGAGAGCGATTCACGTGGGAACGCTCTGCAAGGTCGGTGCCGAACCCGCTTCCGTCGTGCATCCGGGCAATATGGGTGGTTTCGTCACGCTCCAGCAAATTTGGGGCGTCGATGGGTTGGCGAGAGGAATGGCTCACGGTCAATCTCTTGACGCCGTGCGGCGACCGACGGGCGTGCGTGACGCTCGGGAGACCACGCATGAGCGAGGAACGCGACCGCCGAGCGGTCATCGTGTCGCAGAACCGTCACGATGGCAGGGCTCGTCGGCCTCTTGCGATAGGGCACCCCGGGTCGCAGTGAAGAGTGTCACCGAGAGGCCATCTCACGTTGAGAATTCGGCCCGGATTTGGTAGGCCTGACTGGTGGGGCCGTTCCGCAAAGCACTAGACCAAGAGAACCGCAGAGAAGGCACTGCGGTGATGGCGGTGCTGAACGTGACCCCGGACTCTTTCTTCGATGGGGGACGGTACGAAGGCGCAGCGGTGCTCGAGCGAATTGATCAGTTCCTTGACGAGGGGGCCTTCGTGCTCGACATCGGTGCCGAATCCACCCGACCCGGTGCAGCCTCCGTTCCGGCTTCGACACAGCTAGAGCGACTCGAGACGGCGATCAAGTATGCAGTGAAGACGGAGCGCTGTTGGGTCTCGGTCGACACATCCGATCCCGCGGTCGCCGAGCAGGCGCTGCGCTGGGGTGCGCATGTGATAAATGACGTCTCCTGCCTCGCGCGTCCCGAGCTTGCTGAGGTGGTTGCCCGATACCACGGGGGGCTCATCATCATGCACGCGCGCGGAGCCATGGAGGCCATGGCAGGGTTCTCCCAGTACCCCGATGACGGGTACGTCGACGTCGTGCGTGAGGTCGCTTCCGAGTGGTCACGGGTTCGCGCGACCGCGGTCGAGCGTGGAATGCTCGAGTCAGACGTATTGTTCGATCCCGGCATTGGCTTCGCCAAGAACGCTCAGCAGTCGCTGAAGGTTCTGTTGCGACTGGGGGACTTTCGCTCGCTGGGTGCTCCGATGGTTGTCGGCCCCAGTCGCAAGTCGTTTTTGACCGTGATCGACGACTGTCCTCCTGCCGAGAGACTGGGCGCTACCATCGCAGCTTGTCTCGTGGCGGCTGATGCGGGGGCTGCATTGGTGAGGGTCCACGACGTCCGCATCGTCCGTCAAGCGATGCGCGCGCAGCGCTTCTTCCAACAGAACCGCGGTGGTCAATCATCGAAGGAGGCCGTGTGTTCGACGGCATCCTAGGCTATTTCTCCGAACGGACCGTCAGCGGTTTCGCTCGCGACATCCTCGATATCGCGATTGTGTACTACGCGTGCTATCGCGCCTTGCTCGTGACTCGCGGCACGCGCGCCGTGCAGGTCGGGGTCGGACTGACCATGATCCTGCTCGTGTACGTCATGGCCCGGGTTCTCGACTTGGTGACCGTCTTGACGGTCATGAGCGCGCTCTTGAGCAGCCTGCTCTTGATCATCGTCGTCGTCTTCCAGAACGACATCCGTCGCGGGCTACAACGAATCGGTAGCCAAGCGATCTTCTCGCGCCTGACCCGTGGTCCAGAGACTCGCGTCATCGACGAGGTGGTCGAGGCAGCGACGGAGCTCGCTCGGCATCGTATCGGTGCTCTCGTCACCTTCGAGCAGGATGCGAACCTGGACGAGTTCGTCGGGGCCCACAAGGGGCACACGATCGATGCCGCGGTGTCTCGCGAGCTCCTCGTGTCTCTCTTCATTCCCGAAGGAGTCAACAAGCTCCACGACGGTGCCGTCATCATTCGCAAGTCCGTAATCGATTTGAGCCGCCACGCATAGCAGCATAGGCAATTTTGTACAGGTGTTCGGCGGGCGCGAATGACTCGGGAGGGGCTGGAAAGCCGGCGGGCGTAGGGGCGCTCGGGGTGCCATTTGTGTGTGCCACCTGGCCATTGCCGTCGGCCGGGCAGGCTACGCCCGTGTCCCAGCGCTGGTCCGGCGGACGGGGTCATGCCTCGGGGAAGAGATCTTGTTGGCGAGTTGGTTGCAGACGGGTGACGGACCGGTCGTAGGGCGGGGCCCGGGCGGGCGAGCGTGTTGGGGGTGGTGACCAAAGGTTCTCGTGGCGCAGGAAGCGCTCGATACCTTCAGGGTCGCGGACGAGTGCTCGCAGCTTCATGTCGCCCCCGCATGCGGGACACTTGTCGACGGTCAAGCCGAAGGTCAGGCGCAGAAGCGTGGCCCATCTGATGTAGCGACATCTGTTTCCTGAAGGGAGTGGCTTGCCGGGTTTGCTATGGGCAAGTTCAGCGGGGGTGCTCAAGGGCGGTGGAGTCGCCTCTTCACTTGCAGACGGGTCAGCAGGGACAGGCGGAATGATCAGGGGCCGCCATTGGGCCGCGGCGGAAAGCACACCGGCATATCGGGTCTGGTGTTGCCTTGGGGGTGGCACCGCACTGGCCAACCTGGCCAACAGGGCGAGCGCGTCCATCTCGAGCGCGTAAGTCCCATCCCTCCATGGTCGCTTCAGGCTCAGGCGGACTCGGTGGTCTGGCAGGATGGCGAGGCGTTCTTGCGAAAGCGGCGGGCGCAGAACGTAGCGCAGGAGGCGGGCGCGGGCCTCGTCATCGAGAGCACCTGCGTAGGTTTTGGCGTGCAGGTTGAACCCATTGTCTTGCACCACGAGCTCGCCGACGATTTCAGGCTCGCCACCTGCCGGGAAGAGCACGGGGGCGCGTTTGCGCTCGGCCGGACCGGCAGGGGGCAAGCCGGCCACCGCGGCGGCCGCCAGTTGCGCCAGCACGGGGTCGCGGGCCGACAACACATCGTCGACCTCCAGGCACTCGGGGCTGACCCGCACCACGCCACGGCGCTCGAGCGCTCTGAGAACGCGCACCTTCGCGATCTGAACCACGTCGGCCACCTCAGCTGTTTTCAGGCGAGCCAGCTCGCGGAAGACCGGTTGGCCGTCAAGGCCCGCGACGTACACACCATCCAGCGCGACAACGTGCAGGTGCGGATTGAGCCGCATGTCGCCCGAGCTGCGCTGGATGACGGTCAACAGTCCGCCCTGTGCCGTGGGATCGCCGGGTGCCAGTCGCCATGTCTAGCCCCCATTTCGACAAATTCAGCTCGGAGGCGGGCTGCGAACCTACCGGGTGCCGTGGACGTCCAACAGCTTCCTGAGCACGTCGTAGTCCCCCTCGAACCCGTGCAGATGGCGACGCGCAGGCTGGTACAGGGGCCAGAACTTCACCGCTCGACCCTTGAACGCGACGGGGATCCCGTCCGACACCTTCCCCCCCGAGACGATGCTCTTCATCTCGTGGAGTGAGCGATCCGGTCTCGCCAGCTTGCGGAGCAACTGGTTCTCCGAGTCGTGCTCCAGCAGGATGTTCGCCGCGTTCCAGGCCCCGATGTCGCCGAACGACACCAGCACGTCGGGCCGCACCATCTCGATCTGCCGTTCGATGAACGGGCGGCAGCACTCGACGTACCCGCGAGAGTGCTCGTTGGGGTCCGTGCTCCCTCCGAAGCACAGCATCGAGTTGGTGAAGTACACCCCGTGCTCGCCGATGAAGGCGTTGACGGTCGCGTCGTCGTAATGCCCGAAGATGCCCGACCAGAACAACCGCCACCGGTGGGCGGCTCTTGCATGGGCGCGGCAGGAGGGGGCCGATCCGGGCGAGACCT
>CAYMUE010000307.1:0-4944 GCA_964393505.1 uncultured Polyangiaceae bacterium | reverse complement strand
CTCGACGACCCGACCAAGAGCCAGTGGTATGCTGCCTGCAGCTCCGGCGGCAAGTACACTTACCCCTATGGAGACGAGTACGATCAGGGCAAGTACTGCAATGATGCGGACAGGGAAGACGGTGATCGCTTCCTACCCGTGGGGTCGCTTCCTGGATGCCAGTCCTCGGAAGTGGGGTACTCCGGAGTGTTCGACCTGAGCGGGAATGCCAGGGAGTGGGAGGATTCCTGCGAGGCTGTCAGTGGAGGCGAAAACCTGTGTCGGATCAGAGGCGGTTCGGTGCTCAGTCCGGAGGGCTTCGCCTCGTGCGATAAGAGCCTCTATTCCAGGCGCCAAGACGCACAGGATCTCGGTTTCCGATGCTGCCTCAACTGATCAGAGAGATGCCACGGCGCCGCTCGTGTCTTGCCGTCGTTTTGCTGCTGCTCATGCTCCTCCCCGCGTGCGGAGGCGACGTCTCGTCGTCGGAAGAGCTTCGAGGCAGTGGCGGTGCGGCTCCGGAGGACTGCACCGGTGCGACGCCGTCGATGATGGTGGCGCTGCCCGAGGGGTTCAGCATCGATGCGACGGAGGTGAGCCGGTGCCAGTACCAGGCGTGGCTCGATACGTTGCCCTCCACAGCGGGTCAGGATCCCTGGTGTTCGTTCAACACGGACTTCACGCCGCAATGCCAATGGCCGCCTGGTGAGGATGGCAATTTCCCGGTTGTCTGCGTGGACTGGTGCGATGCGTTTGCGTACTGCAAGGCGGTGGGCAAGAGGCTGTGCGGCAAGATCGGGGGTGGGCCCAACGCGATGGAGGACCTCGACGATCCGACCAAGAGCCAGTGGTATGCAGCCTGCAGCTCAGGAGGGAAGTACGCCTATCCCTATGGGCACGCCTACGACGACGGGAAGCTGTGCAACGACGCAGACAGATCCAGCCCGGGGGGACGCTGGTACGCTCCGGTGGGGTCGCTGAGTGCATGCCAATCCACCGAGGTCAGCTACGCGGGAGTCTTCGACTTGAGCGGAAACGTGTGGGAGTGGGAGGACTCCTGCGAAGGCGACCTCGGACTTGGTGACTACTGCAGGATTCGAGGCGGGTCCGGCATGAGCCCGGAGGGCTACGCCTCCTGTGGATGGGAGATGTTGGGCAGCCGGGGAGAAGGGCTTGACCCAGTGGGCTTCCGATGCTGCCTCAACTGATCAGAGAGATGCCACGGCGCCGCTCGTGTCTTGCCGTCGTTTTGCTGCTGCTCATGCTCCTCCCCGCATGCGGAGGCGACGGTTCGACAAGGACACCAGGGCCGCGCTCTGCGACACCGACGTGAGAGTTGGCGTCACCTCGGCGCGCAAGTCCATGTCCGACTGCACCTACGTGTTCGAGATCCCCGCCGGGAACCCGGCCGTCATCTCAGCCAACGCTCCGGGATACGCGCCGGCTACGGTGACCGTCTCGACTCGCCACGACAAGGACGCCTGCGGTCATGCCATTGCAGTGGATGTCGACGTCGAGTTGGTCACCCGCTCATGAACCGGTGACGGTCCTGGCCGGCGCCTGGACACGACCGAAGCAAGCGGACACGGGGACCGGTCCGCAGTGACGTTGGCTCGACCCGTCTCGCGCCGACGCGGAACCTGTTTCTCGGTTTGGAAGAGTCTGCATTCCGCCTCGAAACGGGTTCGCCTCCAAACGGCAACGGTCGTTGCCGACCCGGAAGCCTCCGCCTCTCAAGAACGTGTTTGAACAGCAAAGGTTGCCTCTCGACTCCCGAGGCGATCCGCTTGCCCCCGCCCGGCCCGGCCGGTAGCCTGCGCGACGTGCCTCATCCCGCTCTCGCTGTCGATTCCGACGAGCTGAACTGCAAGTTGCTGAAGGTCGCCCTCGAGCTGTGCAACTGCCGCGCAGTCTGCTCACGATCGCTCGAAGACGCGGCGGCTCTGCTCCGACAACGTCGCTTCGACATCATCGTCCAGGACTGGAATCTTCCGGGCCGCCACGCCGGTGAGCTCTGCCAGCTCGTGCGCTCCCGCAACGACCCCTGTCTCTTCGTGATCGTCAACGCACCGTCCTCGGCCGTCCTGCAGGCACGCCTCCTCGACATGGGCGCCGACGACTGCATCACCGACAGTTGGCCGAGCGACGCTGTGCTCTCCAGACTGCGAGCGCGACTTCGACGCATCTCTCCGTCCCGTTCCCGGAAGCTCCCCGCCCGTGCCTCCGGAGGCCTGTTGATGTCCCCATCGACCCGCACCGCGACCGTCGATGGAAGGGAGCTGTCCCTGACCGGCACCGAGTTCGACATCCTTTCGGTGCTCGTGAACTAAGGGTGTTGTCGGTCGCGCGGAGCTGCTGATGAGGTTCTGGGGCGCGGACGGCACGCAGGGGAGCAAGACGCTGGATATCCACGTAGCGAATCTCCGCAGGAAGCTCGGCTCCGCGAGGCGCCGGCTCGAGACTGTGCGCGGTATCGGCTTCCGGTGGGCGCGCTGATTCCAACGTCCATGTCGGGCAGGTTGTTGCGCCGGGCGCCCCACAGGACGAGCTCACCGGTCCCCGCCCGCCTGCGATCCGGGACCTCGAGCTTTCGGTCACCCCGGAGGAACGCGGGACCGATGGGGGCTTGCCGGGGGATCGGAGCGCCCGAGCACGCGGGCGATCGTGCGTTGGAGCTGGGCCGGCGCGACGGGTTTGACGAGGAACGCGTCGGCGTCGAGGTCGGTCATGAGCTTCCAGTCGGCGGCGGTTCCGACGCCGGTGACCACGACGATCCTCGGCGCGAAGCGGGAGGCCGCTCCCCGGATGGCTGCGATGACTTCGATGCCGTTGAGCTCGGGCATTTGCAGGTCGAGGACAGCGACGTGGGGACGGAAGGCCTCGACGGCATCGAGGGCGGCGGCGCCGTCCTCGACGCACCGGATCTCGGCGGAAGGGAACGCGCGGTCGAGGGAAGAGCGGGCAATCGCGCGGAAGATGTCGTCGTCGTCCGCCACGAGGATGCGGAGCGCAGACCCCGCGATAGCGGGTGCGTTGCGCGCGGACTCTAGCAGCGCGATGAGCTCCAGAGGCGATGCGGGGCGGTCTGCCGGGTCCTTGGCAAGCGCCCGGAGGATGGGCGCGTCGAAAGCCGGAGGGAGCTCCGGTCGAAGGTCGCTGGGCGTGGGAGGTTGCGCCGTGGCGTGCAGGTACAGGATGCGGTTGACCGACTCGCTGTCGAAGGGCGCGCGGCCCGTGAACAGCTCGAAGGCGAGGACGCCGAGGGAGTAGACGTCGGCGCGCGCGAGCTGGCCCGGAGAGGCGCTGGGTCCGTAGGCGAGCTCCGGGGCGATGTAGGTGGGGGTTCCCCCGCGAGGCAGGTCGGCGCGGGAGGCTTCTTCGATGCGCCGTGCGAGTCCGAGGTCGGTGATGGCGACGCGGAACCCCTGTCCGATGAGGACGTTGGCGGGTTTGAGATCCAGGTGCGCCGAGCCCGCCGCGTGGATGGCCTGCACGCCAAGGCATACCTGGCGCAGAATCCCGATCGCGACGTCGATGTCCACCGGCTGGTGCTGATCGAGCCATCGCTCGAGCGTGACGCCGGGAATGTACTCCATGGCGATGTAGTGGTTGCGTCCGTGGCGACCGTAGGCGTGGATCGCGACGACGTTCTCGTGTCGCAAGCTCGCCATGGCGCGCGCCTCGTGGAGGAAGAGCGCGTCGACTTCACCGCTCTCGAGCATGTCGGAGCGGACGAGCTTCAGAGCGACGTCGCGGTCGAGGAGCAGGTCGCGTGCGAGCAGCACGGTGCCCATGCCGCCTTCGCCGATGGGGCCGATCACGCGAAACTTGCCGTCGACGACGGTGCCCGGGGCAGCGGCGAGGGAGGAGTCGGGACCCGGGAGCGCGTCTACGGCACGATTCACGGGCGGTTCATAGGGCAGACCGGGGTGGGGTCAACGACCTGCGCGAAGAAACACGGTCGATGAGAGGATGAGCGGGGGGGTGAGGAGTACGGGGGCGTTGCCCGGGCAGGGATCAGAGCCCGGAGACGCGGAAGATCAGGCCTTCGGCGACGCCTGCGCTCTTGCCGCCGGCATTGACCCGATCCTGACCGACGATGAAGTAGCCGACGCCGCCCTTCTCGATCTCGAAGGAAGGGATCCAGGGGTAGTTGACGCCGAAGAGCTGCTTGAGGTCCGCCTTGCCGATGAACTTGCCGTCCTTGGTCCACAGTGTCAGCGCCCGCATGTTGGCGTCGAGCACGCAAATCCCCTGCTTGCACCCCTTGATCGCGTGGACCCAGCCGAACTTGTCGTCGCCCCCGCCCTTGCCCGTCGCACCAAACCGGAACTTCTCCTTGCCGGCTGCGTCGAACGCCACCACCTGGCGAGGCTCCCATCCGTCGACCTTCTCGGACATCACGCCGCCGACGAGCACCTGATCGCCGACGAAGCCGATCGAGTTGACGTTGTTGAACGGTCCCTGCTGACCCGGGCGGCCGAGGTTCTTCAGGACCCACGGCTCGGTCTTGACCGCGCCTCCTTCGAAAGTGGTCTTGATGACGTCGGCGTTGGCGAAGCTGCCGAGCCCCCACTTGCCGCTGGGGTGCATCTCCAGGTAGGCCATCTTGTTGGTCCACTTGGACTCGAGCTTGTGGCCCTTGATGCCGAACGTCGCGAAGATGCCGTTGGACGCGTAGACGCGCCCGGAATCGTCGTGCGAGAGCGTCTTGATCTCGTTGTCGAGCTTGAGCGTCCCCCCCTGGCCGAAGGCCGGGTCGTGGCTCAGGGTGCAGCCGCCGCCGCGCTCGATCGTCAGGCCGCGCAGGGTGCCTTTGTCGTCGGAGACGATCATCTGATCGCCGACGACCGCGAGGGCGCGCAGGACGGACATGGAGCTTTCGTGGAGGAAGGAGACGCCCTTGATGGTGCAGAGCTCGGCCTTGAGCTGATGGCTGGCGACGAGCTGGGTGGTGGGTTTGGC
>CAYMUE010000306.1:0-4979 GCA_964393505.1 uncultured Polyangiaceae bacterium | reverse complement strand
GGTGACCGCGACCGGCAAGACCGGCGAGTGCATGGACACCGCGATGTGCGCGGAGATCGGGGGCTACGAATCCACGCCCGGTTACTGTCCGGGGCCCGCCAACATCCAGTGCTGCACGGCGGGAGGGGCCCCCGCAGCTTGCACGGTGACGGCGACGGGGAAGTCTGGCGTGTGTCTCTACGCCGCCGAATGCGACGCGCTGGGCGGGCACGAGTCCACGCCCGGCTACTGTCAGGGCCCTTCGAGCGTCCAGTGTTGCACGGAGACGGCGCCCCCTCCGCCCGCAGACGCGGGTGTGGAGGAGGATGCCGCCGTGGCGGAGGACGCCGAGGCGCCGAATGACGCGGCGATCGAGCCGGATGCGGTGGTGACACCGGACGCGGCGGGCAAGCCGGACGCGGCCCCGCCGAAGGACGCGACGGTGAACCAGGATGCTGCCTCGGGGCAAGACGCGGGCGGGAATCCAGCGGGAGACTGGGCAACGACGGATTCGGGGAGCTGCTCCATGGCTTCCGGAACACGGCGGAGCGCGCCACGGGGTGAGCTGCTCGGCGCGATGGTCGCTGCATTCCTCCTCGCCGTGTCCAGGCGGCGACGCGGCTGAGATCAAACCTCCGGGCGCTCCAGATCCGCCACCGACAGGAGCCGAGGCGAGTCCAGGACAATCACGTAGGCGGTTGCAGTGCCGAGCAGGAGCACCCCAAGGAGTGCGAGCTTGAGCAATGCGCGGGACAGACACTCCATGGCTCCCTCCATTGCATCAGGGCCGGTGGATCATCGTCGCAGCGTCAAAGACCGCTCCGGCGCCTTCGCCATCATGGCCGTACGCGTGCGTCGCGAGGTAGGTCAACGCCACGGGTGCCGGCGCGACCATCGCGGCCAGGTGCCACACCGCCGCGGAGACCAACTGCTCCTTCAACGGCTTCGGCTGTTGCGGCTCCGTCGAGTGATCCGGGTTGGGCACCTGTCCGGGCGCGACCGGCATGGGACGCGGAGCCGGAGCCCGCGGATCCCTCGTGACCCCATTCGAGGGACGGCAGGACGTCTCGTGGATCCACGATTCCATGGCTTGCTCGGCCAGCGCGCGCTCGTTCTTGGGGTCCACGCTCTTCGGGTGCTGGCCTGACTTGCAGTTGGCGCGCTCGTGCTCGGCGGCCTCGGCCAGCCTGCGTGCGCTCTGTCCTGCTGCGTTTCCATCGATCCTCGTACTCGACATGACAGTCTCTCCTGGTTGGCTCGTGTGTGAGCGAGGTCTTCTCCGGTTCCCGTCCGGCATGCTGCGAGGCGGCGCGATTGCCGCAGGCGTCGGTGGGAACGCTCCCCTTTCGGCCAGCGGCGTGCCGCGGTTGCGGACTATTTTGAGCGCCCGCGGAAATGCTTGCGCTGGCCCCCGCTTTCGCGCCCTGGTATGACGCCGGCCGACCGGGATGCCGAGCCTGCTGCGACTCATGCCCCCGGCCTGGAGAGACTCCATGGACCACGATCTCACGAAGGTGGATGAGATCCTGAGCCGTTACCCGAGGGACGAAGCGTCTCTGGTGATGGTGTTGCAGGACATCCAGGCGCAGTTCCGTTTCCTGCCCTGCGAGGCGCTCGAGCGGGTCGCCGATCGGCTCGACATCCCCCGCTCCCGCGTCTTCTCGGTCTCGACCTTCTACAAGGCTTTCTCCCTCGAACCCCACGGCAAAGTCGTCATCCAGGTGTGCAAGGGCACCGCGTGCCACGTGCGCGGCGCGCAGCTCATCGAAGACGAGCTCTGCCGGCAGCTCGGCATCCAGGTCGGCGAGACCACCGCCGATCACCGCTTCACGCTCGAGACCGTCAACTGCGTCGGCGCCTGCGCCATGGCCCCGGTCGTGGTCATGGGAGACAAGTACCACCGCGAGGTGAAGGCCTCTCGTGTCGCCCGGCTCCTCAAGGACACGCCATCCGATACCGCGACCGGACCGTCGGCTCCTCCGCCGTTGCCGTCGTACCGGTTGGGATCGCCGCGCGAGCTGCTCGATCGGATCGAGCTGGCGCGCTCCACCAACGCGGCGTTGCGAAGCCGCATCCAGGTGTGCGGCGGTACGGGCTGCATGGCCGCGGGCTCCAAGGCCGTGCACGCAGCGATCCGCGCGGCGGCCGAAGCGCGCGGGCTCCCCTTCCGCGTCGAGCTCACTCCCTGCCAGCACGCGCCCGCGGACCACCTGCTCAGCCTCAACGGCTGCCAGGGTCTCTGCCAGAAAGGCGTGCTCGTGCACATGATGCCGCAGGATGTCCTGTACACGCGCGTCAAGGCCACGGACGCCGACGAGCTCGTGGAGTCGCTCATCCGAGGCACGCGTGTGCAGCGGCTGATGGGCGATCATCAGGGGCGCTCCGACGATCCCTTCTATCGGGGCCAGCTTCACAAGGTGCTGGAGCACTGCGGCAAGGTTGATCCCGAGAGTCTCGACGACTACCTCGCGCACGGGGGTTTTGCGGGGCTGGCGCGGGCGCTGTCGGGGATGAAGCCCGATCAGATCATCGACCTGGTCGATCAGGCGGGGCTGCGCGGGCGAGGCGGCGCGGGATTCGCCACGGCGCGCAAGTGGCGGACAGCGCTTCGCGCGGCGCAGAAGACGGGGCAGGCCCCGTACGTGCTGTGCAACGGCGACGAGGGGGATCCGGGCGCCTTCATGGATCGCGCGGTGCTCGAGGGGAGTCCGTACCAGGTCATCGAGGGGATGATGCTCGGCGCCTTCGCGCTGGGCGCGCGCCAGGGCTACATCTACGTGCGCAACGAGTATCCCCTCGCGGTCACGCGCCTGCAGCACGCGCTCGAGGCGTGCCGCAAGGCCGGGCTGCTCGGCGACAACATCCTCGGCACGTCGATGCGCTTCGACATCCGCATCTCACGCGGAGGCGGAGCGTTCGTGTGCGGCGAGTCCACCGCGCTGATGCGCAGCATCGAAGGCAAGGTCGGCGAGCCCCGCTCGAAGTACACCCGCTCGGCCGAGCGAGGCTTGTACGACTCGCCCACGGTGCTCAACAACGTGGAGACCTGGGCCCTGGTCCCCGGCATCGTGGAGCACGGCAAGGACTGGCTCGCAGGCGTCGGCACCGCTCGCTCCAAAGGCACCAAGGTCTTCTGCCTCGTCGGTCAGGTGCAGCGCACCGGCCTGGTCGAGGTCCCGATGGGCGCCACGCTGCGGCACCTGGTCTTCGAGCTCGGCGGCGGTCCTCCTCCCGGACGCACCTTCAAGGCGGTGCAGACCGGCGGGCCTTCGGGCGGGTGCATCCCCGAGAGCATGCTCGACCTGCCCGTGGACTTCGACGCTCTCACCGAGGTCGGATCGATGATGGGCTCGGGCGGCATGATCGTCATGGACGACCGCACGTGCATGGTCGATGTCGCGCGCTACTTCGTGGACTTCCTGATGGAGGAGTCGTGCGGCAAGTGCTCGCCGTGCCGGCTCGGGCTTCCGCAGCTCAGCCACCTGCTGGGCAAGGTGACGCGCGGCAAGGCCACCGTGGAGGATCTCGAAGCGATCGAGCAGCTCGGCGCGCACATGGCGGAGTGCTCGCTGTGCGGCCTCGGCAAGAGCGCTCCGAACCCGGTGCTCTCGACTCTCAAGCACTTCCGCCACGAGTACGAGGCGCACCTGCAGGGCAGTTGCCCGGCGGGCGTGTGTCGCGAGCTGATCCGCTACGAGATCACCGACGCGTGCACCGGCTGCCTGCTGTGCGGCAAGGCCTGCCCCACGCACGCCATTACCGGTGAGCTCAAGCAGAAACACCTGATCGATCCGACCAAGTGCGATCGATGTGGAGTCTGCAAGTCCGTCTGCAACCACGACGCGATCGTGGTGCTCCCAGGAGGTGCCGCATGAACGGCCCCGGCCAGGACATGGTCACGTTGACCATCGATGGGCGCAAGGTTAGCGCCCCATCCGGTTCGTATCTGCTGCAGGTCGCGCGCGATGCCGGGATCGAGATCCCGACCCTCTGCGACCACCCCGATCTGGAGCCCGTCGGCGCGTGCCGTCTGTGCATGGTCGAAGTCACTCACCCGGATTGGAACGGTTGGAAGGGACTGATGACCTCGTGCCTCTACCCCGTGGCCGAGGGCATCGTCGTCGACACTCGCGGCCCCAAGGTGATGCAGGCCCGACGCCAGGAGCTCGACCTGCTCGTCGCGCGCGTCCCCGGCTCCGCCGCCATCCGCAAGCTCGCCGACCAGCACGGCTGCAAGGAGTCGCGCTTCGCAGTCCAGTCCGATGCCGACAAGTGCATCGTCTGCGGCTTGTGCACGCGCGTGTGCGAGACCTTCGCCACCGCCGCCATCACCACCTTCGATCGCGGCGCCACCAAGAACGTCGGCCCCTTCGCCGGCAAGCCTCCCACGGAGTGCATCGGCTGCGGCGCCTGCGCCCAGGTCTGCCCCACGGACAACATCCCAGCCGAGCGCACCGACGCCGACTTCCGCATCTGGAAGCGCGTCTTCCCCACGCACGTGGTGGTGATCGACGACTCCCGTTGTATGGGCTGCGGCTCCTGCGAGGAAGCGTGCCCCTTCCACGTCGCACGCATCGCCCTGCGCTCCGACGGCGTCCGCGGCGCCGTCATCGCCCCCGAGTCGTGCCGCGGCTGCGGCGCATGCGTCGGCGCTTGCCCCTCCGGCGCCCTCGATCAGAAGACCTTCGCGTGGCCTGCTCTGCTCGAGCAAGCCCCGGCTTCCACGAAGGGAGGCGTGTCATGACCCAGGTGACCGTCTTCGCTTGCACCCGCTGCGGCCTCTCCTCCCGCCCCCTGCCCGACGGCGTCCGTCTCGTCGAGCTGCCTTGCACCGGACGCGTTTCCATTCCCCTTCTGCTCGGCACTGTCGCTCGCAACGCCGATGGCGTGCTGGTGCTCGGACGTCACCAGCGGACATGTCGGCTGAACGGCGCCGAGGATCCCGCCCGGGAGCGCGCGGAGCGCGCGATCGTAGCGGACGAGATTCGAGAGCATACGCG
>CAYMUE010000305.1:0-5033 GCA_964393505.1 uncultured Polyangiaceae bacterium | reverse complement strand
CCTCAACGTCTCACGCGAGATGCTGCAGGATGACCGAGCTCTCGAGCAGATCCAGAAGCAGCTCACTCGCAACACGCTCAAGACCCTGCAGCAGATGGCGGAGTCGGAGCCGGAGAAGTACGAGAGATTCTGGGATGGATTCGGACGCATGCTCCGGCTCGGCGTCTCGTCCGATCCCGGCAACCGCGAGGCCGTCGCGAAGCTGCTGCGATACCCGAGCACCAGGACCGAGGGAGAGGAGAAGGTCTCCCTGGATCAGTACGTGGCCCGCATGGCCGAAGGCCAGAAGAGCATCTACTACCTCACCGGGCCCTCCCTGCAGGCCGTGCGCAACAGCCCCCACCTCGAGGTGTTCCGGCGCAAGGACGTCGAGGTGCTGCTGATGAGCGATCCGGTCGACGAGTGGGTCGTGGGCGCGCTCACCGAGTTCGGGGGCAAGCCTCTCGAGAGCATCGCCCACGGCGAGGTCGACCTCGAAGGGGTCGGCAAGACCGCCGAACAGACTCCCCCCGCCGTCGATCAAGACCGGGTCGGCAAGTGCCTCGCGGCAATCAAGGTCGCGCTCGGCGATCGCGTCAAGGACGTCCGCCTCTCCAAACGCCTCACCGAGAGTGCGTCGTGCCTGGTCTCCGAGGAGGGAGACATCGGCGCGAACATGGAGCGGGTGATGCGCCTGCTCGACCGCGAGGTCGAGGCTCCCAAACGCATCCTGGAGATCAACGGCGACCACCCGTTCGTGCAGAACCTGACCGCGATCGTGGAGAGCGAGACGGGCTCCGACCGCGTGCAGGTGTTCGCCGAGCTCCTGCTCGATCAGGCGCTGTTGGCCGAAGGGATGGTGCCGGACCCGTCGGGGCTGCTCAAACGAATGCAGCAGATCATGACGCTCGCGAGCAAGGCCCCTTCGGGCGAGCCGTCCTGAGGGCGGCTCACCCCGGCCCCTGCCCGCGAGAAACACCTACTGCTTGGATGCGTGCAGCTCGCGAATGACCTCGCGCACGAGGTGGTAGGTTCGCCTGGCCGATTCGATCGACACCTTCTCGTCGGGGCTGTGCACCCCGGTGATGTCTGGCCCCACGCTGATGAGGTCCATGCCCGGGTACTTCGACTGCAACGCACCGCACTCCAGCCCCGCGTGGATCTCGAAGACCTTCCCTTCCTTGCCGTACTGCTCCCGATACTTGCGTTGGAACAGCGCCAGCAGCGGAGAATCGTAGTTCGGCGCCCACCCGGGCACCACCCTGCCGCCTTCGACCGTCGCCCAATTGCCCTCCGTAATCCCGCGATACGTGGTCTCGAGCTTCTCCAGCTCCGCGCTCGACGGCGAGCGGCTCATCAGCGTGAGCTCGATTCGGCCGTCCTGGGTCTCGCGCGCCATGGCGAGGTTGTTGGAGACGAAGGGCTGGGTGGGATCGAGCTGAGAGGCGACGATGACGCCGCCCGGGAGTTGGTCGAGCAAGGCAACGAGTCGATCGGAAGCACGTGAGGTGAGCGGGAGACCGGACGCGGTGGTGGGGGCTGCGTCGAGCTTCAGCCCCGGATCCTCCTGGGTCGCGAGCTTCCGCTGCAGCGCGGACAGCTCGCTTCGGAATCGATCGAGCTGGCTCGCGGGGAGTCCCACGACCCCCTTGCTTGCGGAGGGGATCACGTTGGGGGCAGTGCCGCCGGTCAATCCGAAGACCACGCCGCCCAAGGCCTTGGCCGCGGAGAACACGTGTCCCAGTACCTTAAGGGCGTTCGTCCTGCCACGATGGATCTCGACGCCCGAATGGCCCCCTTTGAGGCCGTCCACGGAGACCTCGAGCGCCGCGAGGCCGGCAGGAGCGGGGGCGCGCTCGGCCTGGAGACGCACGCTGAAGTCGCTCTCACCTGCGGATTCGATGGGGAAGTAGCCCTCTTCCTCGGATGCTATGTGGATCATGTACTTCTCGCGAAGCCAGCCGGGCGCGACCCCCTCGATCCCTTCGAATCCCTTCTCCTCGTCCACGGTGAGCAGCACCTCGAGAGGGCCGCTGACCTCTTCGGCGAGGGCGAGGGCGTAGGCGACACCGATTCCGTTGTCCGCGCCCAGCGAGGTGGTCTTGGCACGGATGAAGTCGCCTTCGCGCACGAGGTGGATCGGCTCGTGAGCGAAGTCGTAGGGAGCGCCGTCCCTCGATACGCACACCATGTCCATGTGGGCCTGCAGCCCCACCACCGGCCCCGGAGCATCGGGGTTGACCCGCAGAAGGACGTCGCCTACCTCGTTGACCTCGCAAGCGAAGCCACGCTTGTTGGCGAAGTCCTGGGCGTAGGCGCGCACGCCCGCCTCGTTGCCGCTCTCGCGCGGGATGCGTGCGAGGTCGCCGAAGACGCGCCACATCGAGGAAGGCTCGAGCCCCACGAGCGCGGGGTCCGTGGTCCGGGCATCGGCAGCGGAAGAGGTCGAATCGTGCGCCATCGGCTCTGTCTCCGTGGTGGGAGGGAATGATCCGGAATTGGAGCCCGCAGGCTACACGCGACCGCGCCCATCGTCATCAGGGTTGAAGACAACGGAGCAGCGGGCGGTCGTTCTGGAGAGCGGGAAGCGAACGGGGGGCGTCGCCCTGATCATCCAAGGCTGAGCGTGGCTTCGGGGGCGGAGCCGTGTACTACGGTGCGGATCTCGAAGTCGGGCGGACTCGCGATGGCCTTCTTCACCGCGCACTGGTCCGCCGCGCGCTGCACGGCCTCCCGGTACTTCTCCGGGAACGTCGGCGGCACCTGCACGTCGATCCGAACTCGCGCCAGCCTGTGGGTGGCAGGATCCCATTCGTGCCTCTGCACGAGCTTGATCCCGTCGGTGGGGATTCCTCGCGCCTGGCAGAAGCCGAGGACGTAGATACCAGCGCAGGTTCCCAGGGACGCGAGGAACAGCGAGAACGGGGCCGGCGCGGAACCATCTCCGCCGCCCAGCGGCGGCTGATCGGTCTTCACGGTGTAACCGTCGAATGAAGCATCCACGCGCTTGCCACCCGGGAACGAAATCGTCATCTCCATGACCGTCTTCTCCTGTCTTCGGCACGTTGGAGCCGGCAGGCCGAAGAAGGATTCGGTCCCCGCGCGAGGTTCAGCGGGGCTTGCCCTTGCAGTCGGTGACGATGGACTCGAAGGAGTCGGCCAGGGCCTTGTGGCGGACTGCGGGATCGGCGATGCTGGAGAGGCCGCGGGTCACGGGGCAATCGGGCTGCTGGAAGTTCTTCCAGGCGGCGGCACAATCCCCTGCGCGTCCGAGACAGGTGGAGCCCGCCGTGCACGACACCAGGAACGCGCTCTTGATCTGCTCGTCGCGATCGTCGCGGGGTGAGACCTGCGGCGAGAGCTTGCGGATCGTTGCGATTCGAGCGCTGCACCAGGCGGGGTCGCGGGTGGAGGTATAAGCACCCTGGGAGAGCTCGAAGACGGATTGGAGCATCTGGTCGCGAGGATTCATGTCACCGCCGCGGCAGTACATGGAGGCGACGCCTTCGACGGACCTGGCGACGAGATCGGGAGTGAGCCTGCTGTTGTCGCTGTACCAGGCTTCGGCGCGCTGCTTTCCTGTCTGGCACTTGCCCGCGGCCATCTCGCACATGGCGCGGGTCATGGCGGCGCGCGCTTCGGTCTTCGAATCGAGCCCGCGAGCGCGGTCGAGATCCGCTAGGCAGCCCACGCCGTCGTCCTTGTTCAGCTTGCGCATCGCGCTGTCGATGAGCTCGCCCGCTTCGATCACGCGAAGGGCGCGATCCCCGGAGGCGGCGGGAGCGGGCTCGACGTGCTGGTAGGGAGTCGCGGGATTCCCACGCTCCGGGGCGATTCCGTGGGCGGTTTGCGCGGGAGTCTCGCTGGGAGCGGGACGAGCGGGGCCCGGCGCCGGATTGCACGCCATGACGCTGGCAACCGGTGCGATTGCTGCCATGATGCCGAGGACGCCGAGCCGGGTCGTCATCGATTCCTCCTCAGATCTTGCCCTTGCAGCTGGAGATCAGCGACTCGAAGGTCGACTTCATGATCGTCGCCTTCTGCTTTTCGTCCTTCACCTTCTCCAGCGTGGCCTTGGGATAGCCGTCCACGAACACCTTCCACGCCGCATTGCAGTCGCCCGCCTTGGCCATGCAGGCCGCGCCCATGTGATACAGCGTGCGGTCGAGATCCTTCAGACGCGTGTCGTCGTCGTCCTTGGGCTTGACCGTGGGCTGCAGGCGCTTGGCGGTGTCATAGGCCTTCTGGCAGAAGGCGACGTCCTTCTTCGCCATATACGCGCCCTGCTGCAGGTCGGTGAGGGCCTTGAGCATCTGATCGCGCGGGGACATGCTGCCGCCCTGGCAGTGCATTCCGGCGTAGGCCTCGACGGTCTTGTCGATCTGCTCGGGACCGGCGAAAGCGCCACCGGCCTCGAGGGTCTTGCGCATGAGCGCCTTGCCGGCGTCGCACTTGCCGGAGTTCATCAGGCACACGGAGCGGAAGTGGGCCGGAGTGCCGGACTTGGGATCGGTGGACTGGTGCTTGGCGTCGAGCTTGTCGTAGGCGTCGAGCTCCTTGAGGCAGCCGGCGCCGTCCTTCGCGTTCATCTTGGTCTGGGCCGTGCGCAGCAGCTCACCGGCCTTGCCCTGGGCCTCGATCTTCTGATCCACCTTCGCCGCAGCATTCAACGACTCGGGAGTATCCTCCGCCTTCTGCGCGGTCTTCTCGGGGTTCTCCCCCTCCTTGATCTGACGGAGCGTCAGACGGACCGGGACCTTGCACCCCTCGATCTCCTTGGCCGAGTCGGACTTGCAGGTCGCGAGGTCGCCGCCCTTCTTCTCGGCCTTCGTCTCGCTCTTCTTCGAAGCCTCGGCGCCGAACCCGTACACGCTGCCGCCGCCTTCGACGGTCAGGGACTTGGCGGAGCCGAGCCCGAAGGCGCCGAGGTTGTAGTTGTAGACGAAGTGCGTGGCCCCCTTGCATCCCTCAATCTTCTTCAGGTCGTCGGAGTACACCGCGTCGCGCGTCGCCGAGCGCGTGCCCGCGACGTAGTACTCCATGTGGAACTTCTC
>CAYMUE010000304.1:3320-5039 GCA_964393505.1 uncultured Polyangiaceae bacterium | reverse complement strand
CCCGGGAGCCAACGACGACTGGAGCGATCCTCGCTTCACGATGGGTGCGGCGTCGGGACGGAGCACCGAAGCGAGTGCAGCGCAGCTCGCGCAAGGGCTTTGGGGCTGGGTGTTCGACGATCCCACGCCGCCGATGATGCGCTGGGGGTTGGTGATGGGAGCGTATGTGAAGGACGAGAACAGCCCGGAAGTGTACCTCGTGGAGTCGAACGGGCTGGTCTATCAAGGGGCGATGCCGGTATGTCATCCGGCGGTGAACGTGCCGGCGGGGTATCTCAGCGCGTTTCCCAAGACGCCCTGAGCCGGGCCGGTCTCCCGGAGTTCATTCGGGGATCTGGTTCAGGTCGCATTGCCACGTGACACCGCGAGGCACGCCAGGCAGCGTGAGAAACACCCAGGTTCCGGACTCCGGTTTCTCTTCGGTAGGTGGGGGGTGAGCCGTCGTGGGAACGAGCGCGTCGTGATCGCCGGAGGCCGGGAGCATGGGATTGACCTTCTCGACCACGCCCTTGACGAACCAGCACATCTGTCGGAGCTCCTTGTCGTCGAGCCCCTGGCCGTCAGGCACTGCTGCACGCTGGCCGGTGGTTTCGTAGGGCCCTTTGAAGACCGAGCCGTAGCCCGCCTTCGCCTGGCCCAGCAGCCGCAACTCGAACGCGGCGGAGTCGAGGCCTGCCGTGCTGTCCGGATTGCGGGAGAGGCCCACGACGCTGCTGCCGAGAGGCTCCGTCATGGGCGCGTTGATGTCGAACGGCGTCCACTTGTCTGCGGCGAGGTCCTCGAACAGGCGCGAGTACACCGGGGTCCAGTTCCAGTAGACCGCCCCGATCGTGGTCTTCATCGGTTGATGGGTGGAGCCGTCCTGGTAGCCGAGACGGTTGTGGCTGGCGAAGGTGTGGACCCGGAGTGGCGTCACACCGTCGCTCTTGAACATCGGGCCAGCCTGCTCGACCATGCGATTGACGCGTCGCGTTTCCCCCGTGTGGGCGATGACGTCGGCGCCTGCGTCGATCAGCAACGCAGCGGCGTATTCCTCGGCGAAGTACGACGCTTCCGCGGAGGCGGGGCCGGCGAAGACGGGCTTGTAGTGGAAGGTCCTGCTGGTGTTGTAGTCGAACCAGAATCCCAACCAGCGCACTTCGACCTTCGTGGACGGCTCCACGCTCTGCGCCCCACGCGTGAATGCGTTGATGGCGCGGACCGACTCGGGCGTGATCATGTCGCCCACGAATCCGAGGCGCTTGCTGGTGGAGACTACGGCGGCAGTCTGTCCCGCGACGTACCAGCCCTGCTCGGTCCGGGCGTCGAACGCGCCGAGATTGGGCGGTACCGGGCGCGCACCGAAGGCGAGGAACTTCGCGTCCGGATGCTTCTTCGCCAGCCACTCGGCCTGGACGCGGTGCTCGAAGGAGTCGAAGAGGATCACCTTGCGGGCTTCCTGGGTGATCATCTTGTCCACTTCGGCTTCGACCGGCTCTCCCAGCATGCCCTCTGCGAACCTGTAGTCGACGTAGCCCAGAAGCCCTGCGGCCTGCTGGATTCCCTCCTCGTGGCTGAGCGTGCGACCTTCGCCGTAGGTGCTCACACCCACCATGATTCCGCCCACCTTCAGGACCCTCTTGCAGCTTCCCCCGATGCATCTCCTGTCCGGGCATTCGGCATCGGTCGTACAGGTCTTGGGCTGCGTCGCGCCCCCCTGTCCGCCCAGGCCTTCGGGGT
>CAYMUE010000304.1:0-3220 GCA_964393505.1 uncultured Polyangiaceae bacterium | reverse complement strand
TCTCCCCGGCGCGTCACCCGGAACGCGCGGCGGCACAACGCGAGCACCGGCGCGTCGCTCGCGCTGTCGCTGTAGCCGCACTCGAACCGGATGCCCCTGCCGAACCTCTGCTCCAGCATGCGAAGCTTCCCCTCGCCAATGCATCGGTCGAGCAGATACGTCGCGCGGGGCCCCCGCCGCATCGTGGAGCCGACGAGATGCACGCCGGACCTGGCCGCCAGCTCGGGATACGCCGCGCGAATCAGGGGCTCCGGGCTGCCGGACACGATGAACACGGCGCTTCCGTCGGCGAGGTGCTCCTCGAGCCGGGCCATGACCCGGGGATGAGGTCGCAGACGCCGTTGGAAGCTCGCGACGAACTCCGCATCGACGCGCGCTCTGCGGGCCTCGCTGCTCAGCCAGGTCAACGGGACGAGGATGCAGTTCAGGCTCCAGGCATCCGCGGGCCGCAATGTGTTCAGCGCCGATCCCACCAGCAGCCAGGGCAGCAACAGCGCAGTCCGGATCGGATTGCGCACCGCCACGTGAACCACGTAGCTCGCGAGCATGTCGCCGCGGTGCAGCGTGCCGTCGAGGTCGAAGAAGAGCTTGTCCGCGTTCAATTCGAATCCAAGCAGGCCAGGGTTCTCCGACGGTACTTCGACTCCTCGAAGTCCGCACGGGTGAGCTGCATCGGCTGGTAGACCGCGGCACCTTCCTGGACCGGCTCGCCGACGGTGCGGAAGCCCATGGCGGCATAGAGCCGCACGTTGTTCCGGATGGCGGAGATCAGGATCCTGTGGATGCCCTCCTGATTGCAGTAGCGCATCAGGGCGAGCACGATTCGGTCGTACACACCGCGTCCGCGGTACTCCGGTCGGACCGCGAGCAGCCGCACCTCGGCTGCGTCGCCGGTGCGGTCACGCAGTTCGTGATCCGGCGGAAGACGCTGCAGGGTCGATATCGTCGCCGCGCCGGGCCTGGTGATAGAAACCATTCCGATGAGCCGGTCGCGGTCGTAGGCCACGAAGTAGACGTTGCTCCCGTGCAGGCGATCGACCTTCACGCGCTCGGGGTTGGTGCGGTGCTGCCCGAGCTCGGCGCAGTAGATGTCGTGGTTGAGCCGGGCAATGGCCGGCCAGTCCTGCTCGTTGCCTTGTCTCACGATGAGACTCACGGGTCTCCCCCGCGCGTCTCGAATGACTTGCACGACACGCTCCATCGTGGCGCGGTCGGCCAGGGTGATGCGGAGGTAGGCGGACGCGCCGCGGAGCTGCACGCGCTTGACGACGAAGCCCGCATCCAGAAGCAGCGCGTCGAGGTCATGCCACCGTGAGTCGTGGCGAACCAGCACGAAGTTCGCCTCCGTGCGGCAGGGCGTGAGACCGGGAATGGCCTCCAGCTCCCTGCAGAACCAGGCTCTGACTTCGTTGAACTCCCGTCGGACGCTCGCATGCAGCTCGAGGTCGGCGATCCGATCGGCGGCCACCGTCTGCACGAACGAGGGGAGCCCGAAGACCGGAGTCAGACTCCGCAGCCGCTCGGCAGTCGAGCGGTGGCAGATCAGGTAGCCGATGCGCAGGTTCGCGAGCCCGAGGAACTTGGAGAAGGTGCGCACGAGCACCAGGTTGTGACGTCGCACCGCGGCCTCGACGACCTCGCGGCCGGGGTCGTCAACGAACCCGTGATAGGCCTGGTCCAAGACGAACAGGGTGTCCGGGTGTCTCTCCACCAGCCCGCGGACGTCCGCGGGGGCGAGGCTGGAGCCGGTCGGGTTGTTGGGAGAGCAGAGCAAGACGAGGCTGGGGGCATGCTGCTCGATGTGAGCGTGGATGGAATCGGAGTCGTAGACGAATCCGGTCTCGAGCTCGCGCAGCGGGAACCGGGCGAGGCGAGCTCCTGCGGTCTGGGCGATGGTGTCGTAGAATCCCCAGCTCGGGTCGGGCACGAGCATCGTGTCGCCTTCGTGCAGCAGGCGCTGACCGAGAAGCTGGAGGAGGAAGGTGCTTCCGGGACCGACGACGACTGCGTCATCGGACAGGGAGAGGTGGAGGGCAATGACCGATTGCAGGGGGGCGGCGCCGTTTCTGGGGTAGGCATGAAGGTCGGAGAAGCAGGCCGCGGGCACCGATCCGATCGCCCCGGCATTGGCCTCGCGGGTCGCGGCGAAGAGGTTCTCGTTGAGATGGAGGAGGGTCTTGCCCGGGTGGTCGTTGGGGGGCATCCGGTACGGAGTGACAGGGCGTGCGGCGCTCTCGAGCATGGGAGCCTGCGGCTTTCGGGGCGAAGGTGAGTCTGGGAGGAGCGTCGGGGACTACGACGGGAGGCGGCAGGACCTGACAGCGAGGGGGGAGACGATCCGTCAGTCGTGGTCGTGGGCGTCGTGGGGATCGTGACCACGACCGTGACGGTGACTGTATGGGAGTCCGCTGTCTCACGGCGCGAGTGAGTCCAACGGGGACGGGAGGACGGAGGATTGCGCCCCGCAACGAATTGACGCAACCGGGGCTCGCGACTGGCCGATGTACCGGTCAGATGAGAACGCGCTTCGATCAGTTCGCCAAGCAGGTCCTCGCCGGCTTGCTCTCTTCCGCCGGCGAAGTGCAGACCGAGCGGGAAACCAGCGCTGAGCCCCAAACCGTGGACCTCTGGTTCTCGCCTTCGACTGCGGTTCCGCGGGTGCGTCGATGCCTTGGCGTTGCCGGCCTGTTGGCACACGGGCAGGCGCTGATCGAACCGTTCCACGAGCCTCCGTGCGTGAGCGAGGTGCTCGACTGCGTGGCGAAGCAGTTGTCGATGTTCGCCGAGCAGCGCCGCGTGGGGGCAGCGACACAGGCGCCGCCCGCCTTGTGGATCCTGTCTGCCGGAGTCCCTCGCAAGGTTGTCTCTGCCTTCGAGCTTCGGCCGATGCGCCACGTCCCGGCGGGGATTCTGACCGCAGCTCCCGGCTGCCGGCTGCACGTGGTGGTCATCTCGTCGTTGCCTCGCACCCGGGCCACCTTGCTGCTGCGCCTGCTGGGCGCTGGGCAAACGTTCGCGCTCGCGCTACAGGATCTGAAGACCCTGCCCGCAGCGTCGCGCGAGCGCATTCTCGCCACGCCGCTGCTGGCGCGTTACCGGATCGAGGTTCAGATGCAGCCGGGAAAGCGCACCAAGGAAGAGGAAGCCATCATGAACGCGCAGTGGGTCTACGACGAGATGATCAGGACGGCGACGGCGCAGGGCGTCGCGCAGGGCGTCG
>CAYMUE010000303.1:0-5051 GCA_964393505.1 uncultured Polyangiaceae bacterium | reverse complement strand
CTGTTGCTGTGCCTCTCCGCGCTGTTCCTCGCATCGGGGTGCGCGAACAACATCCCGGAGCCGCAGGTCGCCAGCTCGGCGGCTCAACCTGCCTATGCTGCGGGCTTCCCGTCGAGTCTTCAGGCTGTCGGCAAGGAGCTCGACGAGACCGAGACGAACCTGCGCAAGTTCGACGCGAGCCTGTCCGGCTATCCCGGCGAGCTCACGGACCCGAGCTGGGAGGTCGTCGTGAAGGTCACCGAGCGCTCCGAGCAGGCCGGTCGCAGCCATGCGTATCGCGAGGCGCGAAGATCGGTGCGTGCGCAGCACGGGTTCTTCGAGCAGGAAGGTCCCGAGCTGACGAAGAAGGTGGCGGGCACGGCGCAGTACGTGGTCAAGCAGAAGGGCTGCGATGTCGATGTGACGGGGCCCATCTCGCACGCGTTGAAGGACAACGTGGACAAGACCCTCGAGAAGCGGATGCGCGCCGCGAACGACGGTCAGAGCGTGGTGGAGGCGTATCGCGAGACGCTGGGCAAGAAGAACGCTGCGGCGTTGGAGAAGCAGTCCGACGAGATCGCCGAGGCCAGCTACCTGGCGAACATAGGGCTGGTGGAGCAGAAGCTGGAGCTTCGCAGGCTCCTCGCCGACGCGGAGGCCGTCAAGAAGGCGATCCCCGACGCGATGGCCGCGGAGCGCGCGTTCCAGGCGGAGTCGGGGCGGACCGACGCGGAGAAGCAGGCTTCGCACCAGCGTCTCGAAGGGTTGCAGCGGGCGCAAACCGAGCTCGAGAGCTCCATCAACGCTGCGCGCAAGCTCGACGAGAACGTCGAGAAGCGCATCGCCGATGCCCGCAAGGCCCATGACGACGCCTTCCAGAAGCACCTGGCCGCCCTGCGCAACAAGAAGCGCTGAGCCGCAGATCCCGCACAAAACTGTACCATCGGCTCCGGTCGGACCCGTGGTAGGCTGACCCTTCGGGGAGCGGCTCGCCGGTCCCCGGAGATCGTCGTGCGAAGGCGCGGGGCGTCTGTCACGTGCAGCGCCTGCTCCAGGGAGGGAGTCCGATGTTGCGGTGCGGTTCAGTGAGCAGTGTCCTGCCGGACGCCTATCGGGCGGGATGCGAAGTGGGAGAAGCGCTCGCCGACCTGCGACCCGAGCTGGTGCTGCTGTTCTCTTCGGTGGACTACGGGGAGGACTTCGGCCAGCTGTTCGAGGGGCTCTACGATGGTCTTGGGACCCGCGACGTGCGCATCTTCGGGGGGACGGGCGATGGAGTCTGCGAGCGCGACGGGGTCTTCGAGCAGGGCGTGGCTGCGCTTGCGCTGAGCACCGAAGGCGCGGTGCGCTGGACGATCGATCTGGTGCAGGGGGTGGGGGCTGACTCCTTCGCGTCGGCGAACGACTGCGCTCGCCGATCGCTCGCTGCTGCGGGCGAGGCGCCCTGCTTCGCGATGGTGATGGCGGATGGCTCGAAGGCAGACGGTGCGGCGATCGTGCAGGGGATCGCGCAGGTTCTCGAAGGACCGTTCTTCGGGTGCCTTGCGGGAGACGATCGGAGGTTCCGGCGCGGCGTGGTGTTCTTCGATGGTCGGGCCTATGACGATGCGGTGGGGCTGCTGCTCGGCGTTGGATCCCTGGGGGTGTCGTTGCACGGGGCAAGCGGCTACGCCCCTACGGGGCGGCCTGGCACCGTGGAGCGGGTGGTTGGCAAGACCGTGCTGCAGATCAGCGGCCGTCCCGCGCAGCAGTTCGTGCGAGAGCAGCTTGGCAAGTCCATCGGCGAGGTGGATCTGGGGGTCGTGCCGCTTGCGCTCACCGACGGGCCGAGGTTCTTCCTGCGCTCGCCGACGCGCATTGACGCGGAGAGCGGGGGTATCACGACGAACGCCTCGATCCCGATGGGCAGCGAGGTGCTGGTGTGTCCGGCGGCGTCGCAGGACGAGGTGTTGCGCGGCGTGGACGAGGTCCTCGACTTCGCGCTTCGCGGAGCGGGCGCTCCGAAGGCAGCCGTGGTGATGAGCTGCGCGGGTCGGAGGTGGATTCTCGACGATCGTGCGGGTGATGAGGTAGCGCGGATCTACCAGCGTCTCGGCGAGCGCATCCCGCTGGCCGGGGTGCCTTCTTTCGGCGAGATCGGGCCGATTCGCCAGGCAGACGGCGGCTACTCGCCGACGCACTTCCACAACGTGACGATCGTGGTGTGTTTCCTTGGAGACGCGGATGCCCCGACGCCTGCTGTCGATCGTTGAGCCGGGCCCCCCGGGGTTCCGCACCTGCTCGCGTCTCGAGGCGAAGGACGTGCGTCGGGATCCTTTCGCGCTGTACGCCGAGTCCGCGCCGCAGGCCCTTGCCGCGCTGGGGGAGCATGCGGGGCGGGTTCCGGGCCTGGTGTTCACGCCGGGCGCCGGCCTCGAATGGCGCAAGCTCATGGGCCCGCTCCTCCACGTGGTGGTGCCCCGCGCGCTCGAGTCCTCTCTGCAACAGCTGGCGCCCATGTGGCTCGACTTGCTCACGATGGTGCGCGATGAGGAGGATCGGGCGGCGCTGGCCCAGCGAAGGCTAACGCGCTCTCGTGAGGATCGCGCGCGTCTGCAACAGGAGTTCGCCTCCTTCCGCGAGAGCCTGATGCGCGAGATGGCCGAGCGTGAGGTCGCCCAGCGCGCCCTTCAGGAGAGCGAGTCCCGCTTCCGCACCATCTTCGACTCGGTGCACGATGCGATCTTCTTGCACGACATCGACACCGGCGTCCTGATCGACGTCAACGCGCGCACGTGTGAGCTGTACGAGGCCGCGCGCGAAGACATCATCGGCTCCGAGGTGGGGCGTCTAAGCCAGGGCAACCCTCCCTTCAACGGCGACGTCGCCCGCGACAAGATCCGTCAGGCCGCCGCCGGCGTGCCTCAGCTGTTCACCTGGAGAGCTCGCAGCCTGAAAGGCCGTCTCTTCTGGATCGAGGTCGCTCTCAAGCGCGCCTCCGTCAACGGCGTCGATCGCGTCCTCGCCGTGGGGCGCGACATCACCGATCGGATCGAAGCCGAGGCGCGGCATCGCGAGCTCGAGCGACAGATGCTTCACGCCCAGAAGCTCGAGAGCCTGGGCGTCCTCGCCGGCGGCATCGCCCACGACTTCAACAACATCCTGGCGGCGATCCTCGGCAATGCGGACCTGGCGTTGCTTCGCCTGCCTCCCGAGCTTCAGGCCCGCTGTTACCTGCAGGAAATCTCCACCGCATCGCGTCGCGCCGCCGACCTGTGCCGCCAGATGCTCGCCTACGCCGGGCGCGGTCAGTTCCTCGTCGAGCGCATCGATCTCAGCGCGACTGTACGCGACATGGCCGACATGCTCCGCGTGTCCATCTCCAAGAAGGCCACGCTCGACTGCGACCTTGCCGTCGACCTGCCACCGATCGAAGCGGACGTCTCCCAGATCCGCCAGATCGTCATGAACCTCATCGTCAACGCCTCCGAGGCGCTGGGCGAGCGGCCCGGCACCATCCGCCTGTCCACCGGCCCCTGTGCGGGGACCTCCGGCGATCTCGATGCCCTGGTCGAGGCGTCCGGTGAGCTGAACGGTTCGTGTGTGTTCCTGGAGGTCTCCGACAACGGCGCAGGGATGGACGAGGCCACCCGCCGGCGCGTGCTCGAGCCCTTCTTCTCCACCAAGTTCGCGGGACGCGGCCTGGGCCTCGCCGCGGTCCAGGGCATCGTCCGCGCGCACCACGGAGCCATCGAGCTGCGTTCCGCTCCTGGAGAGGGAAGCTCTTTTCGGATCGTCCTGCCGGCCTTGCCGCTCCCCACCCTGCAGGAGTCCTGCGAGCCGGCTCCGGTCTCGGAGCGTTGGCATGCGCGCGGAACGGTGCTCGTGATCGACGACGACCCTCTGGTGCAGCGCGTGACCTGTCAGATGCTGGGCGCGCCGGGCTTCCATGTTCAGTGCGCTTCCGACGGTCTGGCGGGAATCGAGTTCTTCCGCGAGCACATGGATGCGTCGGGGGACGATGCAATCGTCTGCGTCGTCCTCGACTGGATGATGCCCGTGATGGACGGCGAGCAGACCCTTCGCGAGCTGCGGCGCCTGCGACCATCGCTGCCGATCCTGATCACCACCGGTGGAGCCATCGACACGCACGACGCCGAGGGGACGCTTCCCGGGGTGACCGACTCGCTGCAGAAGCCGTTCGGCGCCGAGGAGCTCCTCGAGAAGGTCCGACGCCTCGTGCTCCGTCCCTGAGCCGCTCCCTCGTCCCGTCTCAGCGAGCGTCGATCGCCCTCGCCATGAGCCCGAACTGCTCCACCGTCAGGCTCTCTCCGCGCGCGTCGAGCTCCACCCCCGCTTCCTTCGCCGCCCTCTCCAGCTCCGTCCCTTCGAGCCCCGCTGCGCCAGCCCACGCGTTGCGCAACGTCTTGCGGCGCTTCGAGAACGCGCACGCTACCAGCTCCTCGAACGTCGAGCCGCGGCACCCGGGCACCGGCTCCGACGCCTTGAGCACCACGACCGCGCTGTCGATGCGCGGCTTCGGTCGGAAGCACGACGCCGGGACGACGACCCGCAGGGACGGCGCGAAGCGGGAGCGCACGAATACGGTCATGGCCCCGTAGTCCTTGGTGCCGGGCTTCGCCGCCAGCCGCTGCGCCACCTCCTTCTGAACCAGGAACACAGCACGTTGGAATGCCTCTGCGTGCTCCACCGCGCGTTGCAGGATGCGGCCGGTGATCTGGTAGGGGATGTTGCCCGCCAGTATCCGCGGCTCTGGCCCCTGTCCCACGAGCGCTGCCCAGTCGGCGGATACCGCGTCGTCCTCCACGACCACCAGCCGCCCCGCTTCGATCGCGCCCGCGAAGGTCGCGTGCAGCACGGGCACCAGATCGCGATCACGCTCGATCGCGATCACGCGTGCGGCCCGAGCCAGCAGCGGCGCCGTGAGCGCGCCCGTCCCGGCCCCGATCTCGAGGGTCGTCCCGCCCGCCGGGGTCGTTGCCTCCTGCGCGATGATTCTTGCGATGTTCGGATCTGCCAGGAAGCACTGGCCGAAGGACCGCTTCGCCGCGAGCCCCCGCGCCGCGAACTCC
>CAYMUE010000302.1:0-5083 GCA_964393505.1 uncultured Polyangiaceae bacterium | reverse complement strand
ACATGAACTGGCCCTGCGCGCCGATCGCCGGACCGGGTTCGGGATCGGGATCGGGATCGGGCTCGGGCTCGGCTGTGGCGGGAGAGGAGGAGGCCGATTGGATCTCGTCTTCCGCGGCGGCGGCCGGGGCGGATTGCGGGGCGGACTCCGCGGCGGGTTGGGGAGGCGGCTCGTTGTCGGCCTTCGCGCGCCGCGGGGTCATGGACAGCAGGAAGGCGGCGAGGACCAGGAGGGCCGGGGGGGCGGCATGCCGGCGGAAGCGGTGCATGCTTGGACTCATCTTCTGCAATCCCTTGTTTCGCGCGGGCATGGGGCTCACCATATCACCATTCACCAGGAGGCTCGACCAGCATCGCTTTGCTTCCTGCTCCGAGCCTCGAGCCGGACCTGCCGGACTCGGACTCCGTTGCTCAGTTCAACTTGTCCTGACGGGTCCAGTAGTGATACCGCCACACGAGCTGGATGTCCTCAACGCGGTCAAAGTCGAAACCCGGGCTCTCCCAGATTCGCAGGACGTAGTTCCCGTGAATTGGACGGCCGCGAAAATCGGTTTTGGTGAAGGGTTCGAGGAGCTGCGAGTCGGAGCTCGACGGCGGATTGGTGATGACCCGCTCCGCGGCGACCGCCTTGCCGTGCTCGATCCGAGCGGTTGGCATGTCGACGTTGAGGAAGCCGCCTTCCCAGTTTGACACCTTCGTGGCGCCATCGTGGGTGAGCGTGTACTCGACGAAGGCGTTCTGATAGCAGCCCGACCCCGGAACCGTGTCGCAGTCACGGACGCCGCTTCCCACGATGTTGACCGCAACCGTGTTGTGACGGTAGTTGAAGTTGCCTGCGGCGAGCTGGCCGGAGCCTGACAGGGCGCCCTGCTGGACGGCCTCGATCGGCAAGGTGATCGATGCCTCGCGGAAGCAACGTTCGGTGGCGCTTGCCTGCTCCTCGGGGGTGGGGCATTCGGTGGCGACCCCGGATAGGCAAATCCGCTCGCAGTGACGGACGAACCTGCGACGCAGCTCCGGGCCCGCGAATTTGTGGCACACCGGGTCCAGCACAAGCCTGTCGGCGGTCGTCCTCTGGAACGCGGTCGCCGGTCCGGGCGTGTCGAGGCCCTCGGTCGGAACCCACTCCACCTGAGCCGCTGCGACATAGACGCCGGGCCATTGGTCCGGGACTTCCGGAACGGTCGTTGCGTGCGCACTTGGTTTGACTACGAGTTTCACGCGGTCACCGGCAGCGGCAAGGAAGGGGAGCTCATTCCTCATCCAGATAAAGTCCGCATTGGCCGTCTGGCTCACCAGCACCTCGGAGTCCCCGCGCACCACCTCGATCGCAACCGGGCCGAAGGAGTGTTGCATCAGGTACACCGAGGCGCGGTGCATGCCGGACGACGCGATCGTGAACTCCTGGTAGAGCGCGCCCGAAGACAGGAAGTCGTCGTCTTCCGGGCACAGCGAAGGGATTGCACCATGGTCGCCGGAGATCGGAGTGCATCGCGCGTTGCGCACGAGGAACGGTTTTGCGGAGGCCGGGAGGAGGCTTCTATCCACCGACTCGGCGGACATGATTGAAAGACAACCTTGCCACGTCTCGGCCGCCCCTCCGTCGGAAGCCGGCAAGTTCTTCCCGCAATCGCCGATGCTCCAGGCCGTGGGCTGGTCGAAGTCGGACGACCATCGCAGGAGGTTGTCCGCGGGCCGGAAGCACTGACCGGACACCTTCAGGAGGTCCTCGGAGAGGGACAGCACAGCGGTGTCATCGCTGTCCATCAGCGGGAAGTCGAAGGGGTAGCTGCGAACGAAGTCCTCGAGTTTCGAGACGTAATCCCCGATGTAGTCGTCAGCGTAGTCGTCACCTGACGCGCCACCGGAGAAGTCGATCGACTCGCTGGAGCCGCCGGCGTCCCGGATCTGGTCGTACTTGATGCCGCTCATCTGGCAAACGCCGTCGGCCCAGGTGTTCGGTGCCTGCACGAACGACATCGGCTCATAGATACGCGAGAGCTTCACACCGAAGCGCACTTCGATGGCGCGTCTGGCCACGAACGCAGCTCTCCTCGCCCGCTCGAGTGCATTCTGATAGCGGATCACCTTGGTGTTGTACGTGCGGCGCAACGCGGTGTTGTACGGGATCGGGCATCCTGCAGGATCTTCGCAATCCCAGTAGTCGGCGAGCGTGGCGGAAGCGACCTCGCGATCGCCTTTGGCCTGGACCAAACGGACCTTGGCAGCGGCGTTCGTGAACGTGTCGATTTCCACGAGAAGCTGCCGAACGCTGTCGCGCGCTGTGACCGTGTTGTCCCGCATGCTCTGCAGCAGATCCCACAACTCCGATTGGTGGTTCAGTCTTTCGGCATAGCTGGCAAGCTTGTCAGCGTAGATGCCTGCTTCGCAGGCGGCGATGTGCGCAACGCCGGCTGCACCGTTGAGTCCACTGGACGCCATCCCGGTCATGGATGTCCCCATGTTCAACGCCTGTGCAAAACTGCCCATGGCTGACGCGAGATGTACGAGAGAGTCTTCCAGCGCTCGATATTCAGCAGCCTCCTCGTCGAATTCCTGCGCCTTCTTGAGATTCTTGAGCTTTGCCTGGAGGTATCCCATCCTCTGGAGCGCATCAGCGATGTGGTCATAGTGCATGGCGATGGACTCGAGCGCAGATCGCTCCTCCGCCATCGCCTCGAGATAGGCTCCTCCGAGTCCAGTGGTACCGGCGATCGGCATCTTCCTTACGAATGCATCGACGATCGGCATCGGAACAGGACCTGTGACATGGGCGCCGCCCACAGCGCGGATTCGCTGTTGCACGCAATTCAGGTAGCCTTCGAGCAGGCTGGCGTCCTCCAGCTCATTGCCTTCGGACAGCAAGACGGTGCAGTCCGGAACGAAGCCTGTCTGGTTCCTCGTGGCATGGCACAGCAGATCCATGGCATCGACGATTCCCCGGGCGTTGATCTCGTACTGCAGCGGCCGCTGATGCTCATGGGACAAGTACGGCTGGTCACGCATGTCATAGAGATACGCGACGGTTGCGTGACGCCAGTTCTCGGTGTGGGAGTCGCCGGGGATTGGCTGAATCCATCGGCCGGCTGTCATTGCATCCACGTAGGTATCGCCGGTTTCTTCGATGCCATTGAAGTGCGCATACTGCATGAACTCCGGGCGCTGAATGAGCACGTCGAGGCCCGGGTCGGGCAAACGCCGGCAGAACGCCCTCCAGATCGCGGACTTCCAGCACTTCTTGGGGTCCTGGCAGTCGTCCGCAGGTGGCTCGCTGCAGAAGTTGCCGGATGGCACGGACCACATCTCCTCGAGCGCGGCGTCCCATTCGGTCCCGTAGGTCGCGCCGATGTCGTTGGTGACCGTGGCACCGACCCACCCGCTGGCTGTCTGGCAGTCGTCGGACCAGCACCCGGACGGCAGCAGCGCGCCCCAGTTCGTCCAGTTCGACGGCGCCGAGCCGAACTCGGCATCGGGAATTCCGCAGTACACCATCTGCGGGTCCACGCCTCCCATCCAGAGGCAGCCGCCGCCCCCCGGCTGGCAGACCCAAGGGAATGAGGTGTTTGCCGGTGTGTCTCCTGCGAACTCGGGGCGGCTGGACCAGGCGATGAAGTTCCCGATGAAGCCGTTCACGTTCACCGGCCGCCCCAGGGTCGAGCGGGCGTCGTCCCCAATCGCGCTACCCTTGCCGGTTACCTGGATGCAGCGCACGCTTTCCCGACACGACGGGCACCCCGGCGGAGTGCAGTGCTCGATCCAGGCGAGGTCTCCGAACGTTCCCGGCGCTGCTTCGCAGGGTCCCGTAGCGGGGTTTCGCCGATACTGGGACGTGTCCCAGTCAGGAACCATCGCGGCCGGCAGCACCCGGGCGAGGGTCATGGTGTTTCCGAGCTGCCCTGTGATCAGGCCCAGGGTTGCCATCGACCTGCGGAGATGGCCGAAGCCCCATGCCCATCTGTTCCGCAGGGCATCGGGCTCGGTGTCAAAAGACCAGTACGTCTTCTGTCCGGCGTTGACGTGGTAGGTGTCGTCTCCCAAGTTGCCGCTGCAACCGTCTTTTCCGATGTTGTCGTCGCTGCAGCGCCCCGGTTCCCCTGACACGAAGCAGGCGATCTTCCTCCCCCAGAACCTCGAGTCGTCGTCACTGGTCGCAGCGCTCGCCGTGCATGGCGGCTTGGCGTCCTTGTTGGGCGATGGACGGACGTGTCGCTCCGTGTCGAATAGCGTTTGTCCGGCGTATTCGAGGCGGTAGTTGTCCGCGAACGCCTCAGTGTACTTCAAGCCGGCGGCGGCCGATGCCGCGAGGGCCAGGGTCCAGGAACTCGCAAGCTCTCGGATCTTCTTCTCGCGCTGGGTCGGTTCGTCGATGCCTTCGCGCAGCTCATTGATGATCTTGCACGACGGGAAGTCACCCAGGCTTTCCGGCGTCGGCGCCATTCCAAGCGGCACGGCGTCGAGGGGCTTGAGTCCGGCCGGGACGGCTCCGCCGAACTTCGACGCGATCTCCGTTGCGCAGCTTGCTTCGTTGTCTGAAGCTATGAACGGGCACGGGACCGTCTCGCTGCCGCCGCACAGCTTCTGGTTGTGGATCCAGAGACAGGCTTTCTTGTCCCCGAGCGTGACGTACGTGTCTTTGAAGCTCGAACAACTTCGTCCATCTGCCCCGCAGAGATCCATGAGGTTGCGCGTGGACTGGTCGATCCGCTCGTCGATCTCGAGGCCGGTTCGCACGAGCTCCTCACCCAGGCGATCTGCTTCGTCGGCGGTAGCCCGCGCAACCTCCAGGTAGTACTTCCAACCGGACTCGTAGGCTGTCCCCGTTTCATTGCCCACGATCTCCGATCCCAGCGGAGGGACCAGGGACGCCGACACACCCGGGATGCACGACTCTTCCGGCTCCGAGCAGTCCTCCTCCGCAGGTCCGATCACCCTTGCGATCTGGGTCTGCATGATTCCCCCGACGGGGATCAGCATGCTCTTGCTGATGGGGCCCTGCAACGACCCGGGTTTGGGAACGGCCCCGCCCAGCACGTTCAGCACGCCATCGACTCTCTGCAGCACGTAAATCGCCTCGGAGTCCGAGA
>CAYMUE010000301.1:0-5094 GCA_964393505.1 uncultured Polyangiaceae bacterium | reverse complement strand
GAAGCCTGTGCGCGGCTGGGCTGGGGCGTGGCATCGACGCTGAAGGCGACGGTGAAGCAGTGTCTCCAGCTGATCGGCAATCCGGCGAGTCGTCCCGAGGGGAGATCCCCCTCGATCCTACCGGGCGTCCGCGCGTCGATGTTCCCCGGGGGGCGCCCCACGGCGCTCGACGTGCGACTGCCCGCACCGCCGCGGGTTCCGGGGGGCGTTCGTCACGTGCCGGTGAGGGCGTGTGAAGGGCATCTGGAATTCGAGCCGGCTGGGGCGCCCAAAGCGCGAATCGCGTAGCTCGATGTCGAGAGCGATGGGCGGCAGGGCTCAGGAGCCGAGGCAGCCGAGCAGGATTTCCACCTTGGCATTGGTGTCGGCCTGGACGGTCTTGCATGCATCCGGGCACAGCATGATGAGCGTCGGTGCGGCGTTGTTGTCGTAGTACCAGCCGTTGGCGACGCACTGTGCCTTGGAATCGACGTGCTGCAGATCCTGGGGGGCGCCGCCGCCGGGGGTGTACTGAACCGTCACCTTCGAAGGATCGATGATGCCGGCGTCGGACGTGGGCATCTGGTAGGTGCAGGCGATGGCGCTCTGCTGGATCTGCTTGAGGGCTGCGATGAACGCCTGCGGGTTGCCGTCGCCCACGCTGTAGTAGTGGCAGGAGGCGACGCCTTCGCAGTAGTCCGCGTGGGCGGGGGCTCCTCCGGCCACGGCGATGGTCTCCAGACGCGTACTCGAGGCGCCGGTCATGCCGACGATGAAGGTCTTGATCCCGGTCGCGGCGAGGTGGTCGCCGACAATTTTCGCGAGGGTCGCATCGCTCGTGCTGCAGTCGGTCGGGTTGCCGTCGGTTACGAGGATGCCGATCATCACGCGACCGGCGGTTTGCTTGTTCTTGGTGAACGACGCGATTCCGTGCAACGCGGCCTCGGTCGGCGTGTTTCCGCCCGGGGCCTGGGCGTTGAGGGCGCTGACGATCGGGGCGGCGTTGGCGGGGAGCAGGCCGAGGGCGACCTTCGGATTGGCGTAGTAGGTGCCAGAGCAGGTGGCGTTGATGTTCGAGCTGTAGAACTGGAGCGCCATGCGCATGCCGGTCGAGGAGGCATCGTTGACGAAGCCGGCGATGGAGTTGACGGCGCGGCACCACTTGGAGGCGGTGGTGGAGCCGACGTTGCAGTCGGTGCCCATGCTGCCGGTGGAGTCGAGGATCAGGTACAGGTCCAGGGGGATCGGCTTGGCCTCCGCGGTCGTCGCGGCGCAAGCGGAGTCCTGCGTGAGGGCCGAGTCGTACACGGGTGCGTCGTAGCCGAAGGAGACATCGGCGGGCACGTCGGGAGCGGCATCGGCCACGGAGCCTCCGGCGGCGCCGCCTTGTGCAGAGCCTGCGGAGCCGCCCTGCTCCGCGCCTGCGGAGCCCGCAGCCGACTCGCCCGCTGAACCCGCGTGCGCGTCGCCTCCGGCGCCACTATCGATCGCGGCGCCTGCTCCGCCTGCGGTCCCGGAGGCCCCGTCGGTCTTCAGATCGCCTCCGTCTCCCCATGGGTTGGCGGTGGAGTCCTCGCTGTCGCTGCACGACAGCGGGGTCATCGAGGTGAGCAGGACAAGGGAGGCGAAGGCGACGGAAGAAGCACGCAGAGGGCTCATGGGTCCATGGTCGCGCGAGGTGCCTGCGCGCGCAAGGGACAGTGGAGGCCTTCGTGCACGGAGGTGCTTCGTGCTGTCGGCTCGAATGGGCGGCGTGGCCGCGAACGGGGCGTGGGGTCCTTCTCAACCCCTGGGGGCTCGCGTACGATGGGCGGACCTGGAGGTCGAGATGAATCAGGGGCCGCAGACTCCGTTCGTGCCGGGCTGTCCGCGTTGCGGGAGCGTTCGTTTGACGGCGACGCCTGCAGCGAACGGCGTGCTGGTGGACGTGTGCCCGCGCTGCAACGGGGTGTTCCTGGATCACGGGGAAGTGAACTACTTCGTGCGCAAGGGCGCGATGGATCCGTACTACCAGGGGGGATTGATTGCGCCGAGGCAGAGTGCGATTCGGTGTCCGAAGGACGGGCATTCGATGTGGGAGGGGGGGCTGCTCCGGGCGGACTTGCAGGTCGACGAGTGCTCGCACTGCAGGGGATTGTGGTTCGACAATCAGGAGCTGCCGAAGCTGCAGGAGATGTCATCGACGCTGGCGGGGGTGCAACCGATTGCGCCCCACTCCTTCCAGCCTCAGGCGGCGAGTCCCAATGAGGTTCATCGCTACGCGGCGATTGCTGCGTTGCCGGGATTGCCCAACCTGTTCATCCGTTCGCTCGGCGTGCTCCTGTTCCTGTACGCGCTGCTGTTCGCCTTCATGGTGGTGCTCACGACCGCCGGCGGGGTGACGCCGCTGCTCGGGCTGGTGCTCGCCTGCGGAACGATCCTCGTGCAGTACGCGATCGGGCCGTTCTTCATGGACGTGACCCTGCGGTGGTTCAACAGCATGCGGTGGGTCGCGTACGAGGAGCTGCCGCCGCACCTCGCTCAGTTCGTGCAGGGGGTTTGCGCGCAGAACGGGATGAAGGCGCCGCGGGTGGGGATTGTCCAGGACCTTGCCCCGAATGCGTTCACCTATGGACATGTCCCGGGCAACGCGCGTCTGGTGATCACCGAGGGGCTGATCCGCATGCTCGAGCCTTCGGAGCTCGAGGCGGTCGTGGCCCACGAGCTCGGACACGCGAAGCACTGGGACATCCTCGTGATGACCCTCGCGAGCATGATCCCGTTCATCTTCTACTACGTGTTCCGGCTCGCGTTCGACATCGGACTGCGGGCCAGGAGAGCAGCGCCTCCGTTCCTGGTGATCGCCCTGGCGTCCTTCCTGCTCTACGTGTTTACGACCTACGTGGTGTTGTTCATCAGTCGCAGCAGGGAGTACTACGCGGATCGTTTTGGTGGAGTGGTCACGAACAACCCCAACGCGCTGGCGAGCGCGCTGGTGAAGATCGCCTACGGCCTGGTCGCGGCGGATCCGATGGTGGAGCAGGCGCCGCAGCACCAGCGCACGAGCGCCAGGGCGAAGTCGCAGCGCTTGCGTGCGGCGCAGGCGATGGGGATCTTCGACGGGAGCAAGGCGGTGTCGCTGGCGATGGCGAGCTTCCGGGGGCCGAATGCGTTCAGCTCCGAGTCGATGGTGGCCGCAATGCAGTGGGATCTCTGGAACCCATGGGCCTTCTTCTACGAGCTGGGGAGCACGCACCCCTTGCCTGCGAAGCGGATCTCCGCGCTCGGCAAGCTGGCGCGTCACCTGAACCAGCCGCCGCTGGTGGAGTTCAACCTGAAGCGTCCGGAGAGCTTCTGGGACGAGTTCCTCGTGGACGTGTTCTTCAAGCTTGCTCCATGGCTCTTTGCGCTCGGCGGTCTGGCCGTGGCGGGTGTGGCGGTGGCGCTGGATGCTCCCGAGTCGGGCGTGGGACTCCCGGTCCTGGGGTTCGGCTTCGGCTACGTGCTGCGACTGCTCTTCGCCTATCGCAGCGGCGAGTTCCCCGACACGAGCGTTGGGGCCCTGCTCAGCAAGATCAAGGTGAGCGAGGTCCGGCCGGTGCCGGCCACGCTGAGTGGCCGGATCATCGGGCGCGGCGTGCCCGGCCTCATCTGGTCGGAGGACCTGGTGCTGCAGGACCGCAGCGGCTTCATCTTCCTCGACTACCGCCAGCCCCTACGTCTGCTCGAGTGGATCTTCGGCGTGTTCGGAGCCGGGACACTCGTAGGCGAGGACGTCGTCGTTCGAGGCTGGTACCGTCGCTCCCCGACTCCCTACTTGGAGATTCGCACGCTCGAGACGCTCGACGGGAGGAAGAAGCGCTCGTACACGATCTACGCGAAGTGGGTCTTTGCCGCGATGGTGATCTCGTTGGGGCTCTTTCTGGAGCTGGCGTTCCTCGCGACGTTGTTCGCGTGAGCGACGGCGCGAGAGTCAGTTCAGGCAGGCGACCCGTCGATCGCGCTGCGCGTATACGCCCTTTCGAATTCGGCTCTCCACCGTCGGCTCGTCGAGGACCTCGATCGCATCTCCCCGGAAGACCTGTTCCAGCTCCTGCTTGACCAGCGCGAGGAGCGCGGGGCGGATGACGTGGTCCTCGATGGACAGGCCGCCGAGTTGGTCCATGGCCTTGGCCCGGATCGCGCGGGTGGCGTTCTCGAGCATCAGGTGTTCGAGGGGCTGCAGCTCGGCGACGTCGGGGATCAGAGGGCGGAAGCGGTACACGAGGCGGATACCGTCGCGAACCTGCCAGGTGACGATGAACACCCTCTTGCGAGTCATGGGCTCTCCTTCGTCCGGGGCGCGTCACCGGAGGCGACGCACCACGGGGGTGGATTGCGAGCGTTGGGTCTCCCGGCAGCGGTTGGGACAGCACGGCAGGGAGGCTATGCGATGAACTACCATCGCGCTGTCGAACCCTCAAGGAAGTGTCACGAAATCGATAGTACCTGAGAGCAGGAGGTGCGAGATCGCGCGCGGGGGATCCGCTCGATCCTGGGGGGGCGTGCGCTGCGCCGCGGGAGGGCGCAGCAGTGATTGCAGATTGTTCGTGATACGAACAATGATCGCCCGTTCGGACTTCCGGCAGGGCGATGAGCTCTTGCATGGGGCCAGGAGGACGGACCGGTGCGCGGCGTCGATCGGGGCATCGCGGGGATCGATCCAGGCGCGTGCGCGGGGGCATGCTGGGGAAGTCCGGGCCCACGGGGCCCGCATCGGGGCTTGACCCGGACCGGGCCGCGCGTACCATCCCCCGGACTTTCTGCGGCACCCCGAGGCGCCGCGTTCGAACCCTGGAGAGATGCCCATGCGAAGCAGCCGGCTACCGCTGATTCTGACCGTCCTTGCCACGTTCGCCATCGCTCCGGCTTGCGACAAGCAGTCCGAGGAGCCCTCTCGTGCGGCGACAGCGCCCTCGCAGACCGTGGCTCCCAAGGTGACGGCGTCGGAGCCGTTGGCCACGGCACAGCCGACGGTGGCTGCGGCCCCGGAGCAGAGCGCGGCGCCGGTGCCTCCGGCGCTGCTGAAGCCGGCCGACGCGAAGGAGAAGGCTCCTGCGAAGTACAAGGTCAAGTTCGCCACGACGAAGGGGGACT
>CAYMUE010000300.1:0-5105 GCA_964393505.1 uncultured Polyangiaceae bacterium | reverse complement strand
GCGGATGGGGCGCGGGAGCGGGCTCGAGATGGGGTGGTTCGGGGAGGTCAGGTGGGCGCGAGCTATACGCGAGCTGAGAATGAGATATCTGACGTGGACCGTGCTGTGTGGGGTCAGGATGGGCGGCGCACGGGTGACTCGTGAGCCTCGGGCCGCTGTGCCGTTTGATCAACTCGGCGAAACGTGGTAATCCAATGCTCATATCTTCTCTCCTGGAGGCTCCGATGCGCACCTGCTTGACTCGCCTTTGCTTCTGTTCCGCCCTCTCGCTGCTTGCCCTTTCCGGCTGTTCGAGCGATTCCTCCAATAGTGAACCACCGCCCTCGGACACCTCGGATGCCGGTGTGGATGATGCGCAGGAAACGAGTGCCGACGACGGCGGGTCCGATGTCGCTCCCGGACAGGATGCCACCCAGGATACGACGAATTCCGATGCCATGCCGGACGACGCAACTACGGCGGACGCTGAGCAAGGGGACGCTGGCGCCGTCGCCAAGGTGATTGCAACAGGATGCGGCAATCCGTGGGCCATTCAGGTCGATCAGGACTGGGTCTACTGGGCTGAGATGAAGACCGACAGCATACTCCGGGCGCCCAAGGCCGGAGGCGGTACACCGACCTCGCTCTTCCAGTCAACGGAGACGGTGTACTTCTTCGTGGTGGACCAGGCGACGGAAGGTCGTGTCTACGTGAGCGTCGGCTCGGAGGTCCGGTCCTTCCGCAAGGACGGCACTGATGCTGGCGTGTTCGCCACCGTCGCGGGTGACGCATTCGGCCTCGCCATCAGTGGCGATCAGCTCTATGTGGCCTACGAGACCAATCCGGAGTCTCCCAATCACGGCGCGGCCGTCGGCAAGGTGCCCTTGGCCGGTGGCGCCTTGACGGTCCTGGCCCAGACCAAGTTACTCTACGGGGGCTTGGCGCTTTCCGTTGACGATACCGATGCCTATGTCACCGGCATGGGGGGACTGGTCAAAGTCAATAAGACCACCGGTACCGCTGTGAAGATCGCCTCGTTCTGGGACGGCGACACAATCGTCTCAGGGCCATCGCACGTATTCATGGTGCGTGAGGAGGACTGGGACGGGGTTGCGAGTTACGCAAAGACGGACGGCGCGGAGAAGGTTCTGTTTGAGAAGGCGAGCATCAGGCCGGTGGGAGTCGCGGTGCACGGGTCGGACGTTTTTGCCCTCACAAAAGACGGGAACGTTCTCAAGTGGGGAGACAGCGGGCAGTCCGGGGCCCCGCAGGTGTGGACGAGCGGAGGCTCCTTCGCGTCGGGGCTGATCGGAGTTCAGAGTCAACTGACGCTCGACGATACGCACCTGTACTGGTCCGCGCACAAGGAGGGGAAGATCTTCTCGGCCGAGCACTGATGTCGGGGCGGAGAACGGCTGCCGGTGACCGGCAAGCTCTTGGCCGCCTCACCCGCTGGACTCTCGTCCGGTCTCGGTTCTTCACCGTTTCCTTCTCGCTCACCTCGCTCCGCATGGGTCTACCATGCCTCGGCGTTGGAGTTCCGAATGCTCCAGCGCGTACGCGAGCACCATGGCATCCATCGCAGCGCCTACGTACGGCACCCTCCCTCGAGACCGTCCTCGATACCCTCGCGCAGCCACGGCTGCTCGACCTCCACCGCCTGTTCGCCTGCGAGGTCCGTGACGCGACCACCAGCAAGGACAGGCTCGTGCGCAAGCTCGAGCTCCGGGGTGGGCACCCGAGGCTGCTGAAGGAGCTCGGGCGTGATGAGCTCCGGGCTGCATGTCGTTGCCATGGCCTCCCCTACAAAGCACGAGCGCGCGTCGAGCTGCAGGGCGTGGTGCTTCAAGCTGCTGGCATTGATCCCAAGGTCGCCACCGACAGGCGCCTACTGCACGCGCCGAGGACCTGCCGGCCAAGGGGCAAATCGTGCACGCGCGCCATCGCCTGTGGCTCGCGGAGGACGTCGCGCCGGGCAACGCGGGCGAGTCAGCGGTCGTGCGGCTCGTCTGTCTGGATGACGACGGTCCCGGACGCGAGCTCGAAGTGCTGTGGGACCTCGAGCTCGGCGCTCGCGTGGTCGGGCCCGAGACGCACGGTCTGGGCGATGAGTCCAGGCTCGATCCCCCCTGCGCACTTCGGCGCGCACCTGCACGCGCTGAAGTCGAGCGTGGACAGCGCCGCGGCTCCGAACCTCTTCCAGGCGCACCTCCGTGCAGGCATCAAGCTCATGGCCCACCAGATCGCGCCGTTGATGAAGGCGCTCGAGCAGCCTCGAGCAGCCTCGAGCAAACCTGTTCATCGATGACGACGTCGGCCTCGGCAAGACCATCGAAGCTGGCGTGGAACTGCAGGAGCTGCTGCTTCGGCAGCAGGCGAGCCACGTGCTCGCGCTCTGCCTGGCATCGGGTTGCCTGCAGTGGCGCGACGAGATGCAGCGCAGGTTCGGTCTGCGGTTCGAGGTGATGACACGGCAGTGGCGTGGCGCCGTCAGGAACGGGGCTTCGGGTGCGATGCCTGGAGCACGCACAGCAGGTTGATCATCTCCCATGCACTGCTTCGGCGGCCCGAGTATCGCGATCCGCCGCTTGCCCATCTGGGCGAGCGCGCCCGCAAGGGGCTGCTGGTCGTTGATGAGGCGCACATCGCAGCACCGGCCTGTGGAGGCAGAGCTCGATGGGGAGTGGGTGGGGTGAGGATGCAAGTACTATCGATCACGCGGGGCTCGCTGCGTGCCAGTTCGACAGGAGCAGAGTTGCTCCCGCTCTTCGGCGAGAGCCGGGGTAGCTGATTTCGCGCAGTTGCGTGTGACGCCTCGGCCGGCGCTGGCGGGCAAGGATGAACGGGCGGTCTTCTCCTCGTTTCTGGGCACATCTCTTCCCCGTTGCCCTGCGCGCAGCTGTGTGAGACAGTCGCGCTGTCACGCAGGCTGTCCGCCCGCTGCGTGACACCTGGCTGTCTGGCGGACTCCTTGGAGCCAAAGAATGTTGTGGTTCAGGCCTCGGACCATCGTTTTCTCCCTGGTTGTTGCCCTGTCTGCGGCGAGCTGCGGGGATGATTCGGACGAGGGGAACGGGCAGGCTGATGCCGGCGGGCAGGTTGGCGCCGACGCGGCTCCGTCGTCCGAGGAGCGATGCGCCGCGTTCTGTGTCGCCGAAGAACCAGAGCTCGAGGGCGCGTACAACGTGTGCAGCTCCGACAGCATTGCCGCCTGCGTGCAGGACTGCGTTCTCAAAATCGAGAACAAAACGTGGGATTGTTCCGCGTGTCTCATGTACAATACCAAGTTCGGCCCCCCCGGATATGCGAAGTTGAAGACGTGCGGAGCCAACGAGAGCAAGTGCCCGGGCGCAAAGGAGTGCACGATTTCCGTGTATCCGGAGCTGTCTCCAGAGTGCAGCTACTGCACTGATGTCGAGACGGGGGAGGAAGACTGTATTCGGATCCTTTTCCCTCGCAAGGAGGTGGACTGCCCCCTCGACTGGAGCCGCGCGACAAGCGAGTGCAAGCAGCTCCACAGATGTCCGTAGGCAACGTGAGATCGAGAGCCGTAGTTCCGCGTGGCGCACGGCCCGGCTCAATCGATGGTCTGCGTGCACAGGTGCTGCCAGGTGCAGCGGAACACTCCGGCCTCCTGCAGACAGCCAGGGTCTGATCCACTGCCGGTCTCGCAGGGATCACAGGTCTCGCCGCAGTCGTGGGACTCGCAGGCGCCGTCCTTGTCCGGCGCCGGGAGCCAGCTCGGGTCGCCCCTTCCAGCGCAGCGCGGGACCTGCTACCGATCCATGGCATGGAGAGATCGGTCCTGGGAATCGGCGACCTGGTGGGCGGGCGATATCTCGTGAAGCGAGGGATCGGCCTGGGCGGGCTCGCGCTGGTGTTGGCGGGCGTAGCGATCGCGGTGGTTTCGTGTGGAAGGAGCGAGACAGGGAAGTCGGCAGCGGCCACTGCGTCGGTGTCTGCACCCGCCGTCCCGTCTGCGAGCGATGCGGTCACCGGGGAGATGGTGAAGATCCCAGCGGGTTCCTTCCAGATGGGGGCGATCGACGGCAATTTCGACGAAAAACCGATCCACGAGGTGAAGGTGGAGGCGTTCGAGTTGGATCGGTTCGAGGTGACGGTGGCGGCGTACGCGGCGTGTGTGGAAGCGGGGAAGTGCTTGAGTCCCGTGGCCCTGGGGACCTGCAACTGGGGGAGGATGGCAGGGCGCAGCACCCGATCAACTGTGTGGACTGGAATCACGCGACGGCGTTCTGCTTCTGGGCGGGGAAGCGTCTGCCGACGGAGGAGGAGTGGGAGTACGCGGCGAGGGGAACGGACGGGAGGAGGTACCCGTGGGGGAACGCTGACCCCGGGGGACGTCTATGTTGGAACAAGACCGATGGGACCTGCGCGGTGGGGAGCTATCCGTCGGGGGATAGTCCCTTCGGAGTGAAGGATCTGGCAGGGAATGTCTGGGAGTGGACCGACTCGGGGTACTCGAAGGACTACGGCAAGGAGCGAACCTTCGAGGACCGCGTCCAGCGCGGCGGGAGCTGGCTCTACAGCAGCGAGTTGATCGTCCGGTCCACGCACCGCTACGGGTACGACCCGTCGATTCGTAGCAAAGACGTCGGGTTTCGCTGCGCGCGGCCTTGAGGTTCGCCACGGCGGGACCGGCTCGCCAGGAACCTTCACGTGCGACGGGATCCGGACATCAAGCTCCCGGAGTCCACCACCGAGGTCACAGACGCCACAGAGCTGTTGTTGTGGATCGCACGATGGGCTTGAATCAAACCCTGCTCGTCGTCGCTGAACAGCCGCTGCGGCGCCCTGCCTTGCTCGTCGAGCCGCGCGAAGCCTTGCTGCGGAACCCGGGCGAGGGATGCCGCGTCGGTGATTCTACTGCCCGTTCCACCCGGCGATTCGGGCCATCAACCACCATACCGCCTTTCCGAGACGCCGGGTACGGCCGCGCCGAGGTGTGCGCGAAGGGCGCTTGGGAGGCCAGATCCCACCGGTGCGAGCGCGGATGGGGCGCGGGAGCGGGCTCGAGATGGGGTGGTTCGGGGAGGTCAGGTGGTTGCGCGAGCTATACGCCACGGGGATGAGCAGTGCGTGCACCACCTTGCCATCGGGCTCCGCGA
>CAYMUE010000299.1:0-5138 GCA_964393505.1 uncultured Polyangiaceae bacterium | reverse complement strand
GGGCTGGGGCCGTGATGGCTCTGCTGCTGCTCCCGGGATGCCTTCCCGGGGGCATGGCCTTCGGCCCGGCCGACCGGTCGCCCCCCAAGGAGGAGCCTCCGATGAAGGAGGTGGCACCGGTCGACCCGGCCAGCCTGTCGTGTGATGCCCTGATGGACAAGCCCGGCGGCTGTCGACCAGGGGCCGATTGCGAGAGCCAGTGCGTCGCCGGCGAGGCCCGCTCCTGTGAGCTGATGGGGCGGGAGCTGATGAGGGGCGAGGGGGCTGTGCCTCTCCGGAGAGCCCTCTGCCGGCCTGCGAATGGATCGCGTCCCTGGTGCGAGGGCGACGACACGGCATCCGCCGCAAAGGCGTTCTTGGACCGCGGATGCAATCTGGGCAACGGTGCTTCGTGTTTCGGTCTGGTGACCATGGGCCTCGCGGGCCCACCGAGTGTTCGAGGGTCGATCCCTCTGGGTCCGGCCACTGCCCGGTCCAGTGCGCTGTTCAAGAAGGCTTGCGAATGCGGCAACGAAGGGGGCTGCAAGGCGCTGACGCAGATGCATGTGCTTGGGGCGAAGCTGGCCCTGGAGGAGGAGCCACCGAACGAGGAAATGGCGGCCAGGATGCTCAGCGAAGCCTGTCACCGCGGAGACAACGCGTCGTGCAAGCGCGGGGTGATGGTCCTCGGCAAGCTCTCCCAGCGCGACGGCCAGCCGAGGCCGAACGACCTGCTCGCGACGGCATGCGAGCATGGTGACAAGGAGTCCTGTCTGGCTGTGAAAGCGGTCGCCGGAGTCAAGAACAACCTCCCCGGCGCTCAGGAGACTCCCGATGACATGCAGCGGAAGCTGCGTGAGGCAGAGGCGTTGTGCTCCGACACGAAGACCTGTGAGAGCGAGTGCAAGGGATCGAACACCTATGCATGCATCGCGCTGGGCGGGAAGCACTGGGATGGGACGACGTCCGGCATTGCGCGCAACCCGTCGAAGGGCACCGCGCTGTATCGAGAGGCGTGCGAGCGGGACAACAAGTTCGCCTGCAAGATGCTCGAAACGCTCTATCAGAAGGCGTCGGAATGCGAGCTCGGCGAAGACTGCGACATGGGGTGTTCCGGCGACCTCTGGCCGGCCTGCGTGCGCATTGCAGACGCGCTGATCTCAGGGCGCGGCATGGCGAAGAACCCCTCTCGCGCCTTCGCGCTGCTGAAGAAGGGCTGCGACGCCGGGCACGGCCTGAGCTGCAACAACCTGGCATACCTGTACGGCAAGGGGATTGGCACCGCGAAGGACATGCGCGCCGCCGATACCGCGTTCCACAAGGGCTGCGAAGCGGGGCACGACATGGCTTGCCGAGGGCTCGAGAACACACGCTGCATCACGAGTGCGATCACTCCGGCCCAGCGGCGCCCCGCCCATGACGCCAAGTGCGAGAAGGGACGAAGGTCGCCGGTCATGTCGGTCGACCGATCGAAACACTACGTCGCCTACGAGCACCCCGACCAGAACAAGCTGGACCTCTGCTTCGACGCCATTCGCACCCAGGGCTGCTTCCAACTGTACCTCCGGCAGGAGGATACGACCATCTACTGCTGTCCGTGACCTCGGTGTCGCGAGGTGCGGGCTACCGATCTCGCAGCTTGCTTTCTAGCTGGCCTGGCCGGGCTGCCTGCGCGCCGCGAGCTTTTCACGCAGTGCCGCGACGAATCCCTCGCCGTCCTCGAGGGAGACGTACAGCTTGCGCAGAGGGAGCGGCAGGAACAGGTGTGCCTTGCGACCCGGTGCAACCTTGATGCACACGATGTTGCGCAGCGTTCCCACCAGACCAACCCTCCCGCGGAAGTTCGTACGCCAGCCGACTCCGTCATACCACGGCCACCGCACGTTGGCCTCGACCCCCTCGATTGCCGATAGCGGAATCGCCTCGTCGAACAGGAATCCGAACTTGCAGTGCAGCTCGTCGTCGGTCAGCTCCAGGTAGGAGCCCTTCGCCGTCCCGCCAAGCGCAGCAAGCAGCGGCAGTGCAAGAACGCTTCGATCGATTTGGAAACGCATGAGAGCCTCCGCGGTGCAGGGTAGCGCGGTCTGCGTGCCCGTGCAGCACTTCGGGCGCGCCCGCGCCCCGTGCGTCCGGGCCGAGACCGGTGCGATCCCCCCGGGCACGCGGCATGGCGCGTCATGGTCGTGGAACGCTCTCGCCGCGACCACCTCACACGAGAAGCGCCCGGACGAGTGCTCGCCCCGCAGCTTTACGTTGCGGATCGGACGCACGATACTCGTCCGCACCATGAATCCTGGTCGCTGGATGACGTTTGCGCTGCTTCTCGGAGGATGCTCCGGGGAAGATGCCTCTCGACCCGAGGTTGCGCCTGCCAGTCAGGATGCCGCGGTGGATGTAGGTGTCGAGGGGTCAACGGACGGCGGGATTGGTGAGACCGGAGTGGAAACGGGTGGACAGGACGGGAGCGAAGACGCCGCGTCTGACGGGTTTCCCGATGCGGACACCGGGAGCGACGCGCCCGGTGTCCCTTTCGCGCACTGCGCAGAGCCGGAGGCGCTGCCTGCTTGGGTGACCATCGGACCGGCGCCGTGGCACCTCGTCGTGAAGGCCTCGAAGCTCGACGTTCGCGCAGCGGCCCTCGCGGACGGCATGCTGCGCCTGTTTCCCACAGCCGCGGGGGCGCCGGGACACCCGCGTTCGTTCGCGGTGACGGCGCCGCAGGCAGCGGACCCGGAAGTGTTCGTGTCGGGAAGTGCGGTGGGAGTACAGCTCTGCGCCGCGCGCTATCGGGCGGAGTTCTCGGCCGATGGGCGCGTTCGGATCGCTGACGAGCTCGGGCGCGTGCTGGTGGACGACGCTGCCGGCGGCTGGGAGCGCGGCACCGACGGCAGCTGGACACTGCGGCGTGCGACTCCTTCGGACGAGCACTTCTACGGATTCGGGGAGCGGACCGGTCCGCTGGACAAGCGCGGCTCGAAGATGACCTTCCGGAACACGGACGCGTACGATCCTGCCTTCGGTGGCTACGCGCCGGATCAGGATCCGCTCTACCAGTCGATTCCGTTCTTCATGGGTCTGCGCGACGGCGTCGCATACGGCGTGTTCACCGACAACTCATGGCGGATGGAGATGGACATGGCGTCCGCCGAGGCGAATGCGTACGAGATCCACGCGTCGGGCGGATGGCTGGACCAGTACGTGATTGTGGGGCCGGAGCCCGCGGAGGTGATCCGTCGATATACCTCGCTCACCGGCCGCATGCGCATTCCCCCGCGCTGGTCCCTTGGATATCACCAGTCGCGTTGGGGGTATTCGCCTGCTTCCAAGCTCGAGGACCTCGCTTCCGAGTTCCGCTCCCGCAAGATCCCCGCCGATTCACTGTGGCTCGACATCCAGCACATGCGGGGGTTTCGCACGTTCACCTGGGATCCGGCCACGTTTCCCGATCCGAGCGGGCTGGTCGCGAGCCTCGCAGCGCAGGGGTTCCAGGTCGTGGTGATCGCCGACCCGGGGATCAAGGTGGATCCGGGCTGGGATGTATACGATTCGGGCGTTGCGCAGGGGGCCTTCCTGCCGATGCCCGGGGGAGGGATCTACACGGGAGTCGTGTGGCCCGGAGAGTCGGCGTTCCCGGACTTCACGCTCCCGGCGGGGAGGGCCTGGTGGGGAGCGAATGTCGGCACGGAGGTGGCAAGGGGGATTCGGGGGATCTGGCTCGACGTGAACGAGCCGACGCTCTTTCCGGAGAGCGGGGGAGGGTCGACCATCCCCGGGGAGGTGCAGGCGGCCGGCGACGGGCAACCGGCCTCGATGGACGAGGTCCACAACGTGTACGCGCTGCACCAGGCGCGCGCGACGTGGGAGGGAATGGTGGCGGCGGCGCCGGAGCGGCGCCCCTTCGTGCTCACGCGAGCGGGGTATTCAGGAATCCAGCGTTGGGCGGCGGTGTGGACGGGCGACGCTCCGAGCACCTGGGAGTCGTTGCGCGGGACTCTTCCGATGCTCCTTGGTATGGGGATGTCGGGGTTGCCCTTCGTGGGGAGCGACGTGGGTGGGTATTCGGGCAATGCGACCCCCGAGCTGTTCGCGCGCTGGATGGCGCTGGGATCCATATCCCCCTTCTTCCGGGGACATGTCACCAGCGGCGTGGGCTCGCAGGAACCGTGGCAGTTCGGGCAGGAGGTCGAGGACCTGAGCAGGGACCTGATCGGACAGCGCTACGAGCTGCTCCCCTACCTCTACAGCCTCTTCGACGAATCCGCGCGAAGCGGCGCTCCGATCCTGCGCCCCCTTGTCTTCCATTTCCCCCATGACCCCGCCGTGGTCAACCTCGGCGACCAGGCCCTGCTGGGGCCTTCGTTCATGATCGCACCGATCGTCGAGCACGGAACCGATCAGCGAACGCTCTATCTTCCCGGGGGAAGATGGTTCGAGCTGCACTCGGGCGCGGTTTTCGAGGGGCCGACGACGGTGCAGACGGGCGTGACGCGTGCGGCGCTGCCGGCCTACGTGCGCGAGGGAGGGGTTCTGATTCGCGAGCGGAGAAAGGCGTACACGGGGGAGTCCGACGACGACCCCCTGCTGGTGGACCTGTATCCGGGGGCGCAGCCGGCGAGCTTCGTGCTCTACGAAGACGCGGGGGATGGCTTCGGACACGAGCAATCGGCGCAGTACTCGCGGGTGACGTTCACGCACGCGCGCACGGCGACGGGAAGCGAGCTGCAGGCAAGCGCTCGCGAGGGAACGTTCGTTCCGCCGCTGAGGTCGATGATTCTGCGTGTCCACCGGGTGGATCATGCGCCGACGGCGGTAGCGGCGGGCGGGCAGCCGGTTGCACAGAAGGGGGACTGGGAGACGCTGCTGGCATCCCAGTCGGGCTGGTGGTGGGACGAGCGCGACCTGTCGCTGGTGGTGATTCACGGGGACACGGCCGGACTCGATTACGACTTCTCGTATGACCCTTCGATACCCGACCCGCGTCCTCCGGTGCAGGTGGAGCTCGAGGTCGAAGTGCCGGCGGGCACGCCGACGTCCCCGGCGATCCACGTTGCGTCCTCGGCGTCGGGGTGGGTCCATGCCCCGCTGAACTGGGTGGGGCCGCAGACCCTCATTGCCGGTGGCTTCCGAATTGGGGATGGCGGTCTGGCCCCGAAATCGAT
>CAYMUE010000298.1:0-5142 GCA_964393505.1 uncultured Polyangiaceae bacterium | reverse complement strand
CAACGTCGTCGGGTCCCAGTGCGCCGCAAACAAGGTCACGGCATACGCCTGCCTGTCGTACTACGGAGGGTCGTACCCCGGAGGCTCGTGCGGCACGGCCGGCACTTCGTCGACCGCCGGGTACTACGACATCACCCCGAGCGTATCGGCGTGGACGGCGAGCACCAATTCCAAGGACATGCCGTACGTTGTGCTGTACCTTGATGGTTTCTGCCCGGGAGCGACCCCGCTCTACAACAGCGTGTTTGGGATGTACGTGAAGAAGAACTGACGCGACGGAGTCGTTGGCGTGGTATCCAGAGTGTTGTCATGGGTTCTTCCGGTGGTTGCTGGGGTTGCGTCCGGTTTGGTCGGGGCGCTGGTGTTTTCGCCCCGGACTCCGTCGACGACGCGGATTCAGGCCGCCGTGCCGGCGCAGCCCCCGGTCGTCCGAACCGTGTACTTGGCGTCCGCGACCTCGCGGGTCGAGTCGGGTGGCCCCGCGACGGCGTCGTCGACCCCCGAGCGCAATCCCGACTACGCGATCAAGGACCCGGTCGCACTGGACGACGAAGCCACGGGGGGTTTGGCGAGGCTGGCTCAACATGAGAATGCGATCGCTGCGCACCAGCGGCAGAGCCGCGACGCTCGCTGGGCGCGAGCGAGCGAGGCTTCCCTCCGCGCGGACCTTGGGACTCTGTCCAGCGCGGCGCGTTTCGAAGTAGAGGAAGTCGATTGCCGGTCTACGAGTTGTATCTCCACGGTTCGTTGGCCCAATCATTCGGCGACACTGGCGTCGTGGCCAGAGCTCCTTCACGCCAACTATCAGCTAGGATGCGCCCGCGAGATCACCCTGCCCGACCCCGCTGACGTCTCGCAGTCCTATCGCGCCACGGTGGTCTTCAACTGCCAACCCCCGAGGAACGATATCCAATGAATCAAGCGAGCCTTCGTCGCCTTCACCCGCGCAAGGCCGGCGCCCGACCGAGTCTTCTCGGCCTCGGCTCTCGAATCATGCCTCTCCTCACGATCGCCTCCTTCGCGGCTTGCGGCGGAAAGGTCCAGCTCGATGATGAGCAAGCGGCGGCTGGCTCGCAGACGGACGCGGGCGCCGATGTGGCCGTCGTGGGGGACGCTGCCGCGGGCGGGACCGGTGGAGTGGGCGGCAGCGCTGGAGCGGGCGGCGGAGGGTACGGCGGAATGGCAGGTTTCGGCGGTTCCAGCGGCACAGCAGGGACAGCGGGCGCATGCTCGTCATGCGGTCCTCTGGAGCAGTGCTGGCAAGGCCATGACTGCGTCGCAAAGCTCGTCAGCCTCCCGCAGGGCTATGCAATCGATGCGACTGAGGTCACCCGCGGCCAGTACGCCGCCTGGCTGGCCACCCAGCCCTCAACGAGCGACCAGGTTCCGTGGTGTGACTGGAATGCATCCTTTCTTCCCGTGTCGAATGCTCCCAAGAAGGGCTGCGGGGACAAGGCGTGGCCCCCAGCATCGGACACGCTGCAGCACCCGATGGGGTGCGTGGACTGGTGCGATGCCTTCGCATATTGCAGGGCAGTGGGCAAGCGGCTCTGCGGTGCGATCGGAGGCGGCGCCAATCCCCCCGAGGCCTGGGCCGACCCTGCTGCAAGTCAGTGGTTCAACGCGTGCAGCTCCGGCGGACTCCACAACTTTCCCTACGGAGGGAATCCGGAGCAGGGCGAGATTGACGGCTACCAGCCGAAGACCTGCGGCGACATCGAGAGCTCGCCGAGCGGCCCCTTGCCCGTGGGAACGTTTCCCGGGTGCGTTTCGCAGGAGGAAGGCTACGAAGGGGTCTACGACCTGAGCGGCAGTGTCTGGGAATGGGAGGACTCGTGCTCGGGTCAGACCAATCAGTACGACTCCTGCCGCACTCGCGGGGGGGGATACGGAGACACCGCGTATCGCCTGCGGTGTGCCGAAGACGCCTATGCCTCCCAGTTCCGGCTGTTTGCGCATGCCGGTTTCGGATTCCGATGCTGTGCGCCGTGAAGGCCTACTGGCTCGCTGGCTCGACGGTGCCTGCGCCACTGTCGCTCCCCGCCGGCTTGGCAGCGTGGCGCCGGGCGAGGTGTGCTTCCACAGCAGGTCGACGTCGGTGTACTCCAGGCTGTGCGCGGGCTTTCCGGGAGGCGTCACCGAGGTCATGTTGCCGTTGGCATCATACTGCAGTCCCAGGTCATGCGCTCCGGGCAGGGTCACCGCCCTGGGGCGCCCGACCCCGTCGTGCTGCTTGTACTCGATGACCCGCGTGTCCGAGCTCGCCGTGTTGCTCTGGGTCACCTTCGTCAGGAAGCCGCTCGCGCTCGCGTAGCCGAGCTTGAGCCGAGGAATCCGACATCGCGCGAGATGTCCTGACGCGATTCAGCCGGAAGGGCGTGCCAGGGCGAGCTCATAAGGGGAAGCCTTCATCGAGTATATCGCGTAACCCCGAAACCGCTCTCCTTCCTCCAGGTCCGCTCCCAGCGATCGCAGCTTGACACGTGCCGAGAGCAGCTCGCTGACCTGGGAAAGCGAATTCAGGAGCAGCGAGGCATTCAGGCGCGCGCAGAAGGACGTCATTCCGACTTCAACGCCGTAAATGACCTCATTCAGAAGTGACGAGAAATGAGAGACCTCGGAATCGAAATATCCCACCTCAAACCCGAGACATCGAACCTCCGTGTCAGTGTGTGGTGGTTCGGCGACACAGTCTGTGATCAGGAGAATATCGCAATCTTCCGGACAGCGCGTGGCTGAAACGTATTCCCGGACGGCATCCAAGCAGGAGACAGGGGCGCGCCCGTTGACCAGATCGAAGCCCGTTGCCGGGGCCGGCCACACGACTCCATCGAAGCCTCGGTATTTTCTGAAAACTGCAGCATCGGCTAGTCCGATTGCAGAGGAGCGTCCGATACCCCCTCGAGCGGAGATTTCCGCGAGGAAGGCCATCCTGTCTACGACGATGATCCCCGTTGTGCTGGCGTTCATTTTGTCACCGGAATGTGGTTCACGGGACCCACGTGGATATGACCACCACCCACCCAGTGCGAGCTGTTGATATCGTTCCTGAACGGAACCCCCGCTTCCCTCGCCCATTGCATGAGCGTCTCAGCCTCTTGCACGCTGATGCCAGCACGCTGTGCCTGCTTCGCGAGGTCAACGACTGCCGCCTGCTCCGCACTGAAGGCAGGCATCCCCATGCACGCCATCTGCACGCTCGGGTCGCTCATCAGCATGTCGAACGCCCCGAGAACGCCGAGCGCAGCTCCGGAAAGTGCGCCTCCAATCGCCCTCCCACGGTTCCCCGCCCGCCAGTCAGCCCCCACCCCGGAGAAGAGCGTTGAAACGAGATCCTCCCACATCCGCTGGCGCTCGCGTCTCTCTTCAACCATGCGTCCGGAGCCCGGGATAACCAGCCCGGAAGGATCGATCGCGTTCACCGGGTCGTTCCCCACGTACGCATACAGATTCGCATCCCCGCCCGCGAACAAGATCGGATCCGCCCGCGTCCACCTCCCCGTGACCGCGTCGTACTCCCTCGCCCCGAAGTGCACCAGCTTCGTCAGCGGATCGTACAGCCCACCCGCGAAGCCGAACGGTTGCACGTCCCAGGTGCCAACCTCGTAGCTCGCGTTGCCCCAGGCGTCGTACGAGATGCGCTGCGCCACCACGCCCGTGTCCACGTTGACCACCATGCGCACGCTGCCCAGGTGATCGGTGACCAGCGCGTAGACCACGCCGCTCTTGACCATCACGTCGGGGGCATGGCGACCGGTCAGGTACACGTACTGCGCTTCCACTGCCCCCGCCATCGAGAGCTGCGCCAACGGCTGCGCCCCCGCTCCGTACAGGTAGCGCCTCGCTGTGAACCCGCCCACGGCCGACCTGCCCACGCGGCGTCCCATCGCGTCCAGCTCGTAGGTCACCGTCTGCCCCGAGACCGTCGCGCCCGTGAGCTGACCCCGACGGTCGTACGTGTAGCTCGTACCGTCGCTCTTGAGCGTGGCATCACCGCCTATTCTCGCAATGACTCCCATCTGATCGTCTTGTGCGGGTTAGAGCCGAGCCAGAAGTCGATCACTGTGCAATCGAGGTCGCGATCCACCGGCTGTTCGTGGACGATTGCATACTCGTCCAATCCCAGGCGACGGAGCGAGGCCAACAAGGCGTTGGAGCGGTTCGAGCGCGGGGACCACTGCCTGCACCTTTGGAGTAATCGCGCGTTCGCACAAAATAGCGACACCGGCTTGGGCAGCTCTTCCTCGGTGGAGTCCCAATCCATGAAGGAGATGTCATTGACGTAGGGGAGCGAGTGCCCTTTGGAAACGAGCGTCGTCTCAACTTCGAGCCAATACCAGAAGGCCATGGCTAGTAGAGCAGCCTCCTTGTCCGCGATCCGCAAGTCGTCAAGGAATGACAGATGGGCGTACCTCGAGAAGAGCGGGATGGTGTCACACTCCGATGGATCAGCGCCCGACGCGCCCGGGGTCCATCCCTCAGTCCGCAAGAGCTGACGGTATCCGGCGAGCAAGCTCGGATTGAAGAGCAGGGATCGCGACGAGTGACGCTGGCTCATAGGTTCCATCCATAGGCTCGCAGAAATTCTCGAATTGGCGACGTGATCCAAGAATTGTCCCCATGATGAGCTGTGCCGTCGACGTTCACTGCAGCCGAACCCTTTCCCCCTGAGTGCGCATGCCACTGAGACCCAGGAATGCCATTCTCCGGTGCGTCAATCCGGGCCACTCCCCTGGGCCCGCGCCCCTTGTCAAGCAGCTTGCTCCCGTCGGCCGGACACCCGCCTGGCCACTTCACCCCACCAATCCAGATCGGATTCAGCAGTGTTGAGCGGACTCCCCCTACCATGGCGTAGAGTGCGAGCGCTGACACAGCAGACCCGAGGTGCACCCCGGTGAAGAGCCGTTCACCGAATCCGCCGCTCGAGTTCCAGGTCTGGTTTGCGGCCGCCCAAGAACCGGAAGCAACGGCCGCCCACATGTCCATGCCCTCGCCATATTCGTCGTAGCGCTGCAGCAAGCGTTCGCCCCCCCCGACCACCAGCCCGCTCGGATCCACGGTGTTCACCGGGTCATTCCCCACGTACCCATACAGATTCGCATCCCCGCCCGCGAACAAGATCGGATCCGCCCGCGTCCACCT
>CAYMUE010000297.1:0-5168 GCA_964393505.1 uncultured Polyangiaceae bacterium | reverse complement strand
AATCCGCTGCGCCCGGGATCGCCGAGGCGATCCGATTCGATCCCGACTCCACGCTCACCCTCGCCCCAGGAGAGTTGCACGCGCTGCAGGTCGTCGTGGAGCCCCCGGGAGAGCATCGCGTGCGGTTCTCGCTGCTCGGAGACTCCCTCGACGCCTCCCTGGAGGCCGACCTCCGGGTGACCGACGCAGATGGGCGCACGGGGACGAACCTGACGGCGCCGCGGTCCGCCACGACCTTCCGGGTCCGCGCGGTCGCCGATGACGGACCGTCCGCGGAGATCGCCGTGTCGGTCAGCGGGAGCGGCTTCGCGTCGATCCGCGTCGTTCCCCAATACGTCGGTCCCCGAACGACTTCATCCTGGATCGTGTCCGCGGCAGCGCTCACGACCTGCGCCCAGAAGAAAGGGCTTCCTCCGGCGGACGGACCATTGTGGGCGTCCGGAGACGACGGCTCCCCGATCACCCTGCACAGCGTCCCGGCAGGCACCCCCATCGCCGTCACCGCGCGATCCGGGGTGGCGGTGGGCGGATGCACCGACGTTTCGAAGCTGGTGGCGGGGGCGGAGGAGTCGGTGACGGTGGTGGTCGCGGATGCGCCGATCCGGCTCGAGAACACGCAGACGACAATCGCGATGGTGCTGGAGGGGACGACGATCGAGCCGTGGCTGGAGTCGTCGACGGAGGACTTCGTAGCGGCATTCACGGACGGGAAGGCAGAGGCGAGCGCGCTGCTCGACGAGATCGGCGGGCGGCTCCCCGAGCCCGACGAGTTTGCGCAGGCGCGCAAGGCGGGTGGTTGGGACCTGAAGACGGCGGAGTACCTCGCGGCGAAGGGGAAGAAGCTGACCTCGCACCTGGAAGGGTGGCTCGTCAAAGGCACGCTGCCGCTGCGGGCAGGCGGTCTCCTCGGCGGGCGACTCGAGGGGTCGGCCACCACGCCCTCGCACCCGAAGCTCGTCGTGGAGTCGTTTGGCGGGATCGGAGCGGAAGACGCGGTTCCCATTCTCGAGAGCGCGGTCACCCTGAGCGCAGATCCGGGCGACACCATTCACATCGGCGGCTCGGTGTTCGTGCTGCCGAGCCGGTATCTGGCGAAGGCGGCGGACTCCGCGGCAACGGAGGCGACGGGAGCCGACGCGGTTACGTCGCTTCGCACCGCGGTCTCCTGCCAGGAGCTGGCCGAAGAGATCACCTCGTGGGACAACGGGCTGGCGACCTGCGACGCGCAGTGTCTCGCCCCGGCCTGCGAGGAAGCCGTGGCGAGGATGTGGCGTCGCGCGAGAGACCGGTCCGCGACGTCGTTCTCGGTCGCAGGATGGACGTTCACGGCAGCCGCCGATGCGGTGGTGGACAGCGAGGCGAGCATCGCGTCGTTCGAAGGGACGTGGGCGGGAGAGCTGTCCGAGGGGAGCGACGTGACGACGGTGAAGGGGACGGTGGTGGGGAGTGGCGAGCGCTGAGCGCGATCAGGCGTGCCGATGAGGCTGTCGGCAGGGGCATGGGAGGCGATCGCGGGGTCGATCCTGACCGCTGCGTGCGCGCTCGCGATCGGTTCGCTCAACAGCGCAACGCCCGCCTCTGCGGCCCCGATCGGCCCTGAGGTTGCACCGTCGGAGACGCCGATGCGCGAGCATGCCGAGAGCGTCGGGGACTACACGCTCGAAGCCCGGCTCGATCCGTTCCGGCACGTGGTCCAGGGGACGGGAACGATCGCGTGGCGCAACCGATCGACCGCTCCGGTTCGCGAGCTGTGGGTTCATTTGTACCTCAACGCGTTCAAGAACACGGAGTCGGCCTTCCTTCGCGAGCGAACGCCCGGGGCAGGACGAGGCTCGGGACCGGTGGCCGACTTCGGCTGGATCGACGTCCGGAAGTTCTCCCTGCGCGAGGATGCGAACGTGGACCTGTGGCCCGGGGCGCAGGCGGTGGATCCGACCGGGGGCAAGGACACGACGGACATGCGCGTGCCGCTCACCCGGGAGATCATGCCCGGCGAGCAGGTGCACTTCGACATCGCGTGGGAGTCGAAGCTGCCGACAATCGTCGAGCGGACGGGCTACCACGGGAGCTTCCACCTGGTCGCGCAGTGGTTCCCCAAGATCGCGAAGCTGGAGCAAGACGGATCGTTCGCCCACTTCCCGTTCCACCACCTGGCGGAGTTCTACGCGGACTTCGGGCGGTTCGACGTCACGCTGCGGGCTCCCGCGGCGTACCGGTTCGCGGCGACCGGTGTGCGCTCCGAAGAGCGGATGGAGGGAGGAGAGCGGGTCGAGCGCTACGCGCAGGGGGACATCCACGACTTCGCGTTTGCGGCATGGGACCAGTTCGCGGTCGAGGAGCGCGAGGCCGACGGGGTGAAGGTGACGAGCTGGCACCCGCGCGGATTCGAGCAGGTCGCCCGGCAGCAGCTCGACGCAGCCGAGGTGGCGCTCAGGCACTTCGGGCAACGCTACGGCAGGTACCCCTACCCCACGCTGGCGATCGTTCATCCGCCGCGTGGGGCGGAGGAAGCCGGTGGGATGGAGTACCCGACGATGATCACGACCGGGGGATCATGGTTCGTCCCACGAAGCATCGGGTACGTCCGGGCGTTGGCGATCCACGAGCTCGCGCACCAGTACTTCTACGGGCTGGTGGCGTCGAACGAGCAGCGCTGGCCGTTTCTCGACGAGGGGTTGGGCTCCTGGGCGGAGCTGAAGGCACTCGACGCGGAGTGGGGGCCGGGGTCGATCGGGGCGTTGTGGAGGCTGAAGGTGAGCGCGGCCACAACGATGCGGATCGGTGCGTTGTGGGGAGGGAACGACGAGCGCATCGCGCAGCCCGCGAACGACTTCGACACGGCCTCGAGCTACGGCACGCTCGTGTACGCGAGAACCGCGACGATACTGGAGACGCTCGACAGGGTCTGGCCTGGCAAGATCACGACGGCGGCAGGGAGCTACGCTCGCGAGCACCGCTTCGAGCATCCCGTGCCCGAGGATCTCGAGCGCGCGGTGGAGCGGGCTGCGGGCGCCGAGGCCGCAAGGCAACTGCACGTGGCACTGTTCGAGCGCGGGGGGGTGGACTACGCGGCGCAGTCGCTCGGATGCGATGCGAAGCGGGGACCTTACGGCGCGATGGATCAGCCGTCGGGACGCGCGATCGTCACCGAGACGGAGGCCTCTGCGCCCGGGCACCGCTGCACGGCGGTGGTCGCTCGTCGCGGCTCGCTGGTCTTCCCCGTGGAGGTGGAGCTCATCGCAGAAGACGGCACCCGCGTGCGGCATCGTTGGGACGGAGCCGGGGAGGCGCACACGGTCACGCACGAAGGGCCGAGCCGCATCGTAGCGATGGTGGTGGATCCGGAGCACACGGTGCTGCTCGACGAGGATCTGACCAACAACGCCGTGAGCACGCGAGGGAAGCGGAGCGCCACGCGGGTATGGGAAGCGATGTCGTTCGCCGCGACGATGGCGATGATCGGCGGTGCGCCGTGAGGATTCCTGCCTGGTCTGCTCCGCTGCGGCACTTGCCCTGGCTGGTGATCGCCTGGGGCACGAAGGCCGCGGCAGGGCTCATCGCGGGCTACGGAGCTGCAGCGATCGCCGGCGGTGCGGTGGGGGCGTGGCCGGGCGGGGATCTGGTGTTGTTCGAGGACGGCGGGCTGATGTTGTCGGAGACGATCCGGCTTCACGCGACGGGGATCCGGGGCGTTGGGTTGCAGGTCCTGCTGCTGATCGTGGCGATGATACCGGTCGGTCTGGTCACCAGCACGTTGCTGATGGTCTCCCTCGACGAGAAGGAGAGAGAGAGTACGTCACGCGTGTTCGCGCGATGCGGGCAGCATCTATGGCCAATCACGGTGGGCTGGCTCGTGATGACGTCGTTCGCGGCGGGGATCGGATGGGTGTTCCATCTGGGCCTCGAGGCGATCCGCGCTTCGCTCGAGAGCAGCCTGGGCGCACGCGGAGGGGACCTGGCGAGCGTGACGGTGATCGGTCTCGCCGCGCTGACGATCCTCGTCGTGTCGATCGTGCACGATCTGGTGCGCGCGACGATCGTGCACAAGCGAGTGGGAGCGGTGGACGCGATCGCGATCGCGTTCGGCATGGCGAAGGCTCACCCCATCGGCATCGCGGTGGCCTGGTGGCCGAGGGCGGCGGGAGCGCTTCTCCTGGCGATCGCTGGATGGGAGGTGGGCAAGCGCATCGGCTCGGCGAGCCATGGAGTCGCAGGGACACTGCTAGCGCACCAGGCGATCGCGTTCGCGTGCGTTGCGTTGCGAGCGAGCTGGCTTTCGCGTGCGATGGATCTGGTGGAGCAGTGGGCGGGAGGGCGCAGGGAGCTCCCGGCGGAGCTTCAGGCCGTGATGGATCGATAGAGCTGCTCGTAGCGATGGGCGGAGCGATCCCAGCCCACGTCGAGGCGCATGATGCGGCGTCGGAGGGACGGCCAACGCGGGGAGGCGAAGGCTGCGAAGGCGCGTTGCAGCGCTCCCGCGAGAGATGCGGGCGACGGCTCGTCGAAGAGGAAGCCGGAGCCGGTGTCGAGAGCGGCATCGCAATCGACGATGGTGTCGACGAGTCCACCGGTCGCGCGTCCGACGGGGACCGCTCCGTAGCGCTGGCCGTACTGCTGGAACTGCCCGCAGGGTTCGAAGCGCGAGGGGGAGACGATGATGTCGGCGCCCGCGACGACCCTGTGCAGGACGGGATCGGCGGGTTTGTGGACGAAGGCGACGCGGCCGGGGCTGTGCACGGCAGCGGCCTGGGCGCGCTGGACGAGCTCGGGGTTGCCGTCGCCGGCGATGACGAGAGCGAAGTCGGAGCGTACGAGCTTGGGGAGCGCGTCCATGAGCAGATCGAAGCCTTTCTGCGAAGCGAGGCGTTCGCAGAAGGCGACGATGGGGCGCTCGGGGATCATGTCGAGGTGGAGCTCGGAGAGCAGAGCAGTCTTGCAGCGAGCCTTGCCGGAGGGGTCTTCGGCATCGTAGCGCGCGACGATCGCGGGATCGATCGTTGGATTCCACAGGGAGTAGTCCACGGCATTGGGGATCCCGATGAGCTTGCGGGCGCGGGACGCGAGGACACCGTGCAGTCGGTAGCCGAGCTCTTCGGTCTGGATCTCGCGAGCGTAGGTTTCGGAGACGGTGGTGATGGCATCGGAGAACACGAGGCCGGTCTTGAGGA
>CAYMUE010000296.1:1440-5230 GCA_964393505.1 uncultured Polyangiaceae bacterium | reverse complement strand
CGCAGCGAAGAAGCCCGCAGCGAAGAAGCCCGCAGCGAAGAAGCCCGCAGCGAAGTAGGAAGGGCAGCGTCGCGCGAGCATCAGCTCTTGCGCTTCTTCTTCTTGGGCTCCCCGGCACGGTCTGGATCGCCCACACCGATGCGCCCCCACTGGTACTCGATCCTGCGACGAAACTGACCGCGGTCGTCAACGCCGTGGAGCCACAGGACGCGACGATCGTCGGCGGTACGGAGCAACGGAACCCAACCTGCGGAAGCGGCGAAAGCGAGAGGGCGGGGATCATCGGCAGGGGGACGAGATACCGTGACCCCGCACACGGCGGTTCGTCCAGCACGGGCGCACCCGGCGGCAACGAGCAGCTCCTCGTTACCTGCGGGGTACCAGCGCCAGATGCGGTCGATGACGAAGGGGGCGCCTGCCACGCGGGCGAGCTCGGCGGCGGGGACGGTGCGCGCGAGGCTGTCGGCGAGCGCGGAGTCGAATCGGAGGAAGACGAGGGAGTCGTCGGAGCGGGAGACCTCGAGCTCGACGACGGCGTCGTTGGCGGGGCCGGCGCAGCAGCGGAAGCCGATGTTGGGACGCTTCAGGTCGGGTCGCGAGGCGGTGGCGTGAGCGCATCGTCCGACGATATCGCCGGGGGAGCCGGTGCCGCCCCGCAGCGTGACGAGGGGGCGAGGATCGGAGCGACCCCAATCGCTGGCGGTCCACTCGGCGGGTCCGCCGTGCAGGTCGTGCACGCCGAACTTGGAGCGGCAGGCGACGTGGGAGCCGGAGGGGAGGATGGGGCCGGAGACGCCGGAGGCACAGGATTCTGCGCGGTAGGTGTTGCCGTACTCGTAGACGAGGGAGTCGGGGCCCTTGCATGCGCGCTCCCACTCGAGCTCGGTGCACAGGCGCTTGCCGAGGTCCATGCAGCGGTCGCCGGCTTCTTCGCGTGAGATCGAGGTGGTGGGGATGGCGCCCGGCTCGTTGGGAAAGGGGTACAGGTCGATGTAGAAGCCGTTGAGCGAGACGGGGATCCCAGGCGGCTCGACATCGGGGACTCTGGGCACGCGGTCGATGGGAGTGCCCGCTACAAAGGTTCCGGCGGGGATCCAGACCATGCCCTTGCGGGGGTCGGGGAGCGGCTCGGCGCGAGGGAGGACAACGACGACGGCGTCGGGCGCGTCAGGGGGATCGGAGCGGGAGCGGCATCCCGCGAGGACGAGGGCGGGAGCGACGATGGGGAGGAAGCGGAGCAGCGCGACGGGATCAGGCATCACTCTTGTCGTCGCGATCGCGAAGGCCGAGCTCCTTCATCTTGAGCTGGAGGCCCTTGCGCGAGATCTTGAGCATGCGAGCGGCGTGGGTGACGTTGTAGGAGGTCTGCTCGAGGGCGCGAAGGATGAGGTCGCGCTCGATGCGGGAACGGACCGCCTTGACCTGCTCCTTGAGGCCGTCGAGGCCGGTGGACGGGTCGATGGCGATGGGGGGCATGGGCGTGGCGTTGGCAGAGGAGCCGCGGACCTCGGGCGGGAGATCGTTGGTGAGGATGCGGGCACCGTCGCAGAACAGGACGGCGCGCTCGATGACGTTCTCGAGCTCGCGGATGTTGCCTTGCCACAGGTAGGCGCAGAGCTTGTCGAGGGCGTCCTTGTCGCAGGACTCGACGTTCTTGTGCAGGCGGGCGTTGAACTTGGTGATGAAGTGCTGGACGAGGCGCGGGATGTCCTCGCGGCGGTCGCGCAGGGAGGGCAGGTGGATGGGGACGACGTTGAGGCGGTAGAAGAGGTCCTCGCGGAAGGCGCCGTTGGCGATCTCCTTGCGCAGGTCGCGGTTGGTCGAGGCGACGAGGCGGACGTCGACGCGGATGGTCTTGATGCCGCCGACGCGTTCGAACTCGCTTTCCTGCAGGACGCGCAGGAGCTTGACCTGCATCTCGACGGAGATTTCTCCGATTTCGTCGAGGAACAGGGTGCCGCCGTTGGCGAGTTCGAAGCGTCCGGGCTTGGAGCTGACGGCGCCGGTGAAGGCGCCGCGCTCGTAGCCGAAGAGCTCGGACTCCATGAGGTCTCTTGGGATGGCGGCGCAGTTGACGCGGATAAAGGGCTTGTCGCGTCGGGAGGAGTTCTCGTGCAGGGCGCGGGCGACGAGTTCCTTGCCGGTGCCGCTCTCGCCTGTGATGAGGGTGGTGGTCGGGGTATCTGCGACGCGTTCGATGACGGAGTAGATTTCGTGGATTGGCTTGGAGTCGCCGATAATGCCATAGCGAGCAGGGCCTTCGGGCTGGACGGCATCGGCGGAGTATTCGGCGGAAGCGAGGTCGCGGGTGCGCAGAGCCTTGCGGACGATGGCCTTGACCTCGGCCTGGTCGAAGGGTTTGGTGATGTAGTCGAAGGCGCCGGTCTTGAGCGCCTCGACGGCGTTGTCGACGGTGCCGTGGGCGGTGATGATGACGACGGGCAGGTCGGGGTCCATCTGCACGGCCTGACGAAGGACCTCCATGCCGTCGACCTTGGGCATGCGCAGATCGGTGATGACCAGGTCGATGTGGTGCTCGCGGAGCAGCGCCAGGCCCTTCTCACCGTCCTCGGCCATGTGGACCTCATAGCCTTCGCGACCGAGTTGGGCAGCGAGGACGCGTCGGAGGTTGGCCTCATCGTCGATAACCAGGATCTGCTCTTTGGACGAGGGGAGCATGGGGCACCGTGGGCAAGAGGGGGTTGGCAGCGCAGCCATAGCCCAGAGGCGGGGCGGGGCGCCAGGGTCTCACGCGGGGCGGCGGCTCGAAGGGGGGAGCCGGGGGCGCGATGCGGCCGCGTCAGGCCAGAGTAGCGCAGTTCGGTAAGTGCGAGGCGAATGACGAGGGGAAGGCGTGGAAGTCGCTTCCCTCCAACAGTTTGTGCTAGCGTGGAGCCAGCTTGTGATAGGCAAGAAGCCCACGCCTTCCAGCAGCGCGGTTGGCTGCGGGAGGCCGTCTGGGAGGATGGTCGATGCGACGTTGGACATACCTGCTTTGCGGTGCTCTCGTGCTCGGCTCCTTTGCGACCATGGCCGCCCCCGAACCGCAGCCCTACCCGGTTTGCCAGGGCAAGCCGACCGAAGGGGATCAGAAGGCCGCCAAGAGCCTGTTCACCGCGGGTCAGGTCTCCTTCAACGAGGCGGACTACCGGACGGCGATCCAGTACTGGCGTGACGCCTACAAGCGCGATTGCACGGCGCACCTGTTGTTGGTGAACCTCGCGCGGGCCTACGAGCTCGCGGGTGACAAGCGCGAATCGGTCACGGCGCTGAAGCTCTATCTGGAGCGCGAGCCGAAGGCTTCCGACGCACCGCAGATCCAGCGTCGCATCGAGAACCTGGAGCGGGATCTCGCGGGTCCGCAGCCGACAGCCACGGCCTCGGGTCAGCACGCACAGCCTACGCCGACGTCGGTGGGACCACAGCCGACGGGCACGGCGGCGCCGACCGCGACGGGCACCGGTGCGCCCGGCGGCGATGCTCCCAAGCGTTCGATCGCGCCGTGGATTGTCGTAGGCGCGGGTGGAGCGCTGACCGTGGTGGGCCTGCTGGTGTACGCCGGCGGCAAGTCGAAGGTCTCCGACGCGGAGGACAAGTGCCCGACCCATACGGACTGCTCCGCGGAGGCGACGGATCTCGGTGAGGACGGGCGAAAGCAGGCGAACGTGGGCGGTGCGCTCACCTGGATCGGCGTAGCCGGCGTGGCGGGCGGTCTCGTCTGGCAGTTCGCCTTCAACAAGCCCAAGCCCAAGCCTGCGGCCGGCCTCACCAACGTCGGCCCGTCCTTCGG
>CAYMUE010000296.1:0-1340 GCA_964393505.1 uncultured Polyangiaceae bacterium | reverse complement strand
GAGCTGGTTGTTGCTGCAGGGCTTGCCGCCTGCGGGTTGTGGAGCTGCCAGCAGCTCGGCGAGGCGGGGGAGTGTGGCGAGATCCCATCCGGTGGCTGCCCGACGACAGGCGGCGGGACCTGCCTGGATCGGGAGTGCGCGGCGCTGTATCGGTGCGTGGAATCCGGATGGGAGCATGTGGAGACGTGTGATCGTCCCGACGGAAGCGAGGACGACGCTGCACAGGAGGACGATGCCGGGTCGGACGGGTTTGCGTGCGGCGATGCGCCGATCGTGTTGGACCGCGACGCGAGTGGGAGCTGCGTGGACGAGCTGCTCTACACGGACTGTCCGGTGAGCCTTGCTGTGTCGTGTCCGGGGTCGGCGTGTTGGACGGGCTGCGAGGACTTCTTCGCGTGTCGCGAGGGAGTCTGGGAGCTGACGGCGTACTGCGAAGACGGGGTGTTGAAGTGGGTGGGGGCGCCGTGAGGGGCGAGGGTGCGGGCTCGCAAGCGGGCGACGATGCGCGGTGCGCCGATGCGGTGAGAACGCGTTATCGGGCGCGCGTGATCGACGAGGCGCCGCCGTCGGGGGGGGAATGGGACGAGGCGCTGGAGCGAACGGCGCTGGCATTCGTGGACGTGGAGGCCACAGGGCTGGACCCGCGCAACGATCGGGTGGTGGAGGTCTGCGTCGAGCGCGTGCGAAGCGGCGAGGTGGAGGCCCGGCTCGAGACGTTGGTGATGCCGGGTGCGCGCGTGGGGGGAGCCTCGCACGTGCACGGGCTGGGCGCGGAGCAACTGGCGGGTGCGCCGGTCTTCGCGGAGATCGCCGACGAGCTGGTGAGGGTGCTGGACGGGGCGGTCTTCGTTGCGCACGGTGCAGCGTGGGATGTGGGGTACCTGGAGGCGGAGCTCGAGCGGGCGGGTCGGCCGCGCGAGGTGCGGTGGTATCTGGACACGTTGACCTTGGCGCGCCGGGCGTTCGGGCTCCGCAGCAACCGGCTGGGGTCGCTGGCGAAGGCGCTCTCGGTGAGCGTGGATCGACAGCATCGTGCCGGGGGTGACGTCCAGACGATGCGCGGGGTGTTCGCGCGGATCGTGCAGGAGCTCAAGCCGAGGAGCGCCCGGGACTTGTGGCAGGTGCGGGTGGGCGAAGGCTGGGCCCGTCCGGAGATCCTGGCAGCGTGCGAGACGGCGGTGGGGGGCGATCCGGTGATCGTGCGCTACCGGCCTTCGGGCCGTGCGGCGGAGCGGTTTCCGTTCTCCATCACGGCAGTGGAAAGGAGCCTCGACCCGCCGCGCGTGATGGGCTATCTCGTGCCCGGGCGTGGCCGCCGCGAGCTGCGAACGGACCGCATC
>CAYMUE010000295.1:3739-5341 GCA_964393505.1 uncultured Polyangiaceae bacterium | reverse complement strand
CCCTCCTCGTCCACGATGCCGTCGCTGTGCCCCGAGATGAACATCACGCGTAGTGCGGGACGCGATTCGGAAAGCTGAACGAACAGGTCCAGACCGTTGACGTGCGGCATCAGGACGTCGGTGACAAGCAGGTGGATCGGCCCTGGATGGCTCCGACCGAGCTCGAGAGCCTCCTTGCCATCGGCGGCGGACAGGACCTGATAACCTTCGGCGCGCAGCGCGCGGCAAGCGACATCGCGAGGCAACTCCTGGTCTTCCGCCACGAGAACGACTTCGCCCCGCACGGTCGCCGGATGTGCGATCGGAGCGGGAGGAGCGACCGGCAGAGCGGGTGCGTGGCGGCAGAAGTAGATCTCGAATGCAGTCCCCTGCGCCGGAGTGCTCGTCGCGATGATGTGCGCACCGTGCTGCCTGACCATGCCGTAGACCGCCGCCAGGCCGAATGCATCGCCGCCACGCTGCTGCGAGGCCGCTGAGAACGGCTCGAACATGCGTGACCGCGCCTCGTCGTCGAGCCCGAGTCCCGTGTCGCTCACGGCGAGCAGCACGTGGGGGCCTGGGGTGGCGTCTCCCAGCCGCGCTGCCTGCTCGTCGTCCACGACCACGTTCGCGGTCTCGATGGTCAGGCGCCCCCCCTTGGGCATCGCGGCTCGTGCGTTGGCGACGAGGTTGAGCAGGACGTGCTCGAGCCCCTGACGATCGGCGCAGATCGGATCGAGCAGGGGAGCCAGGTTGCACGTTACTTCGATGTGCTCTCCGAGAAAGCGACGGATCATTTTCTCGAGGCCGAGCACGACCTGGTTGAGATCGAGTGCTTCGGTCTGGAGCACCTGCTGGCGCGCAAAGGCCACGAGACGATGCGTCACCGACGCGGCGCGCGAGGCGGCTGACTCGATCTCGGAGAGTTCCCTGGAGAACGTTTCGTCGCCTCAGGCACGCAGACGGACCAGATCGCAGGCGCTGGTGATCGTAAACAGGATGTTGTTGAACTCGTGGGCAACCCCCGCGGCGAGTCGGCCGATCGCCTCAAGCTTGTGGGAGTGCCTCGTGCGTTCCTCCAGAGCCGCGGGCGCGGTCACGTCGCGGAAGCACCAGACCCGGTGTTCCCCGCCCGGATCGGGGGGACTCAACATCGAGCTCTCCAGGACGCGTCCGTCGTGCAAGCGAAGCTGTCTGCGTTCGCCCGGCATCGAGTCGAGCAGGGCCCCCCGTACCTCGCCGGAATGGGCCCCCAAGGGATCGAGCGCAGTGGCGAGGTCTTCCACGGAGGTGTCCGGTGACGGAGGCTCGGGCATGCGCCAGACGTCGGAAAACGGACGATTCGCGAACCGGATCACTCCGCGGGAATCGGCGACGAGCAGACCTTCGTCGAGCGACTCGACGACGAGACGAAGCATGTCCTGCCCGGCGGAGTGTTGGAGCGTTTCGAGCTCCGCGAGAAGTTGGGCCTTGGTCTTCTTGCGTGCGTCCATCGCGCGGCGCCTGTTCGATCTGCGCTCCCTCGAGCCCCGTCATGGGCCTGCTTCCCGGCCCCGCGGCAGCCACTCTCTCACGGACGCACGCCGTCGCTCAAGTGCTGCGACTCGCAACAGTCGTGGTTTG
>CAYMUE010000295.1:0-3639 GCA_964393505.1 uncultured Polyangiaceae bacterium | reverse complement strand
CGATGGGCCGGGTGCGAGGGGGGAACCTGCATCAGGGAGATCAGGGTCGCCTGCGGGCAGCCTATTCCGCTGGGATCTCCGGGGTCGTCATCAAGCAGGTCGTTGGCTCGCAGCAAGGCCATGGTCTCGCCTCCAAGCAAGCAGCGGACCAGGGGTCCGTCTCATACGCTTGGCGCCGGACGCGCAACACACTCGACAGCCGATGCGTCCGCGCCAATACTCGCTCCCCCCGATTGCCTCGAGGACGTCGGAGCAAGGGGCTGGCATGAAGGAGACGCAGCGAAACGCTCCAAACGGGGGCATGTCGATGGAGCAGAAGCGATGACGAACGAGAACGACGCCAGCGCACGCGAGTCGACGCCGCTGGGAGGCGTGACGGACGGGGAGCGGACGAAGGCGCAAGAAGCCACACGCTTGCTCTCGGCCGGCGTGGCGCACGACCTGAACAACATCCTGACGGGATTCGTGAGCTACCCCGAGCTGATGGTCATGGAGCTCCCAGAGGACAGCCCACTGATAGCCTATGCGACGGCGATGCAGACAGCGGGCCAGTTGGCCGCGGAAATCACTCACGACCTCAAGGTTCTCGCGTGCGGCATCAAGGGCAAGCGGCAGCAGTGCCGGCTCGACCTGGTCCTCGAGGCGTGCCTGGCGTCGCCCGATGTACGAGCGTTTTCCTCGACACGCGCCGACGTGAGAATCAACGTGGCGATCGATCCGAGCGTGCCTGTCATCAGAGCTGTCCCGGAGGCGCTCACGGAAGTGCTCAAGATCCTGCTGGAGCAGGCGTACCTCTCAGCGACGGCGAGCGTGAGGCTCCGTGTGGCGGTGGAGCGAGGGGCAGCCGATCGCGGGCCCGCGGAGCACGGAAGCGTGAGGGTGTCGGTCTCGGACGACGGGAAGGAGATCGAGCAGGAACACCTCGCTCGGTTCTTCGAGCCGTACTACGCGAGGCGGGTCCTTGGGAGGCCTTGCCCGGGACTGGGACTCGCGATCGCCGAGCGCATCGCCATGGATCTCGGCGGGACGATCGCAGTGCGCAGCAGTGTGCGAGGGACCGTCGTCGAGCTGGTGATTCCTTGCGACGGCACTGGGTGAGCTCCCGGCTTCCGCGCGTCGCAAAGACGGACTGGGGAAGCGGGTGGAGTCGCGGGTCTTTGGTTGCGAGACGAGGTGCGAGCGCCAGCGCCCTCGCGGGCAGGACACTGGCGGCTCGTAGTCAATGGGTCTGCCGCGTCAGTTGTACTGGGTGGAGAGGGTGAAGCTGCCGGTCTGGTTGGCCAGGTAGCTCGAGGCACCGATGACGTAGATTCCTGCACTCGGCGCGGTATACGTGATCGTCGCAGCATTGCCGACGACCTGCGTCGAGGTCGCAAGGGTAGTGGTGCAGGCGGTGCCCGAAGCCAGCCTGAGGCGCGGGACGAATCCACCGCTGGGGGTCGTCATGGTGATCTTCACGGACTCGCCCTTCTCCAGCCAGGTCTCGTAGTCATCGAAGAACCGATTACCGAAGATGGTGTCGACGCGGTCACCGATTGCAAGCGACTGGTTGACGGAGCCGCCGAGGGGGTAGATCACGTAAGAGTCCCCGGTTCCTGCCGTCGAGCCGGCTCCGGCGAAGCAGGTCTCGCCCACGTTCCCCGGGACGACATTGAACGTATATCCGCCAGTTCCAGTCGCGGAAGTGCTGGAGAGCCAGGCCACGTAGATGTCACTCGCCGTGGGCTTGTACACGTAACGGGCGCCGCCGTTGACGATGCCGCCGGTCGAGGTGGCGATGGTCGTCGCACACGTTCCTGCCTTCGAGAGGAACATTCTCTCGCCGTAGGTCATCCCGCCGTACAACAGCGTGTAGGTGGTGTTGGCCGTCAGGAAGAACTCATAGTCATCGGCCTCGTAGCCGGCCGGAACCGGTGATCCGGTCTCGGTATCGCCGGTGGAAAGAGTACCCATCTCGCGGAATCCGAGCGGCCACACGCCTGTATCGTCGGTACCGCAAGAGGTACCCAGCTTGCCGGGAATGACCGCGTAGTCATAGCCGCCGGTCTGCCCCGCAGTGACCGTCGTGAGCACTTGGTAGTAGTAGCCGGCCACGCTCGAATCGACGATCAGACGTGCGCGCGGGTAGGCACCGGAGGGATTGCCCGAATACCATCCGCTGTTGACGCTGAACCCGGTCGTTCCGCAGGCGTTCGCCTTCAAGTACATGCGGGGACGCAGGGTCGCGGGATTGTCGGCGTGCATCAGCGCGGTAAATGCCTTTCCCGCCACGGTCGAGATCTCGTAGTCGTCCCAGAAATACCCCGTCCCCGCGGGATTCCCTGCGTAGTTCTCCGAGGAATTGAGGCTGTTGTAGTTGTCATAGTAGGGCATCTTGGTGACGCCGGAAGCGTCATTGCCGCAAACGGTTCCTGCAGCGGTGTCCGTTCCATCGCAGTTTTCGTCCACCCCGTTGCCCGGGATCTCCGTCGCATCGGGGTTGATCGCCTTCTTTGCGTCGTCGCAGTCCTTGTCGTTGTCCACGTGCGCGGCATCTGCCGCACAACGGAACGTGGACGTCGCGGCCGCGTCGCCGAACCCGTCATGATCGACATCCGGCCACGTCTCCACCGGCCCCTCGTCGATTCCACCCACGCAGTTGTTGTCGACGTTGTCGCACACCTCAATCGCGTTGGGATTGATCGTCGCGCTCGCATCGTTGCAGTCGAGGTTGTTGGTCACGTACCCTGCCGGAATCGCACACGCCGTCGTCGTCTGGTTGACGTCTCCGAAGCCGTCGTTGTCGGCGTCGCGATAGTAGGTCCCCAGGCCGGGCTCCGGCGTCGCGGCGTTGCAGTCGTTGTCCTTGCCGTCGCACACCTCCGTGTTGCCCGGGAAACGCTGCGGATCGGCGTTATCGCAGTCCCCCCCCTGCAGCGACCAGTCTCCCGCCGGCACCGTGCACCCCAGAACCGATCCAGCGTCCGCGCCGTATCCGTCCTTGTCCGCGTCAGGGTAGTACGTGTTCTTCGTAACCCCTTCGTCGATCTGCGTGTCGCAGTCATTGTCCAGCTCGTCGCAGATCTCCTCCGCACTCGGGTGCACCGCCGTCTTCGTGTCATCGCAGTCGCCCGCAACGGTCGCGTAGCCGACCGGCGGCGCGCACGCCACCTTGTTGGTGCCCGCCGCGTCAACGCCGTGCCCGTCCGCGTCGAGGTCCACGTAGTAGGTCGTAGTCGCCCCCTCGTCGACCTGCGTGTCGCAATTGTTGTCCACCTCGTCACAGGCTTCCGTCGCTCCGGGGTTGACTGCCGCGTTGCTGTCGTCGCAGTCCCCCGTCTGCGTCGCATAGTTCTCCCCGGGGGACGCGCACGCTTCGACCATCCCCGTGTCCGTTCCGTAGCCGTCCTTGTCCCCATCCGGATAGTACTTCGTATTCGTGAGACCATCGTCGGCAGCACCGGAGCAGTCGTTGTCGATGCCGTCGCACACTTCCGTCGCAGAGGGATTCACCAACGGGTCGTTATCGTCGCAGTCGACCGTCGAGTCGGCTCCGTCCTTGTCGTTGTCGACAGGCGCAGTCCCCGCTGTCCCCGCTGTCCCCGCTGTCCCCGCTGTCCCCGCTGTCCCCGCAGTCCCCGCGGCTCCCGCAGTCCCCGC
>CAYMUE010000294.1:0-5444 GCA_964393505.1 uncultured Polyangiaceae bacterium | reverse complement strand
TCGCGCCGGTCGCAGTCAGATTGTAGCGGTCGAGGAAGGCCTCGTCGGCGGAGGGGGCCGAGACCCAGAGGGCGTTCGCATCCGGGTCGTAGGCGAGCGCAGCGTCGGTCGCGAGCACTGCAAAGGACTCGGATGCCTGCAGGTCGTGGATCTCCGGGGCGTCGGGCATGTCGGGGTCGGGCGCTGCTACCGCCTTTGCCGATGCGGGATCGAAGGTCAGGACCTGCTTGCCCGTTGTGGCGTACACGCGACCGTGGGCCCTGGCGAGGCCACCGAGGGGGACCGTGATCGGCGCCCCGGTCGCATCGGAGAGGCGCAGCACCCGACGGAGCCGATAGGTCGTGAGGTCGGCCTCCGCCAGGAGCGTGGCATTCGCGTCGGGATTCCCTCCGTCGGTAGCGACGTAGTGCATCCCCAGCCACATCGTCTTGCCGTCCTCGGAGACGGCGACCCCCGTGGGGACGTAGCGGTCGTTGGCGAGGGGGATTCCGATCCGCGTGCGGGCCTTGGCGACACCGTGGAAGCGAGAGTCGCGATCGGTGAGCATGATGCGTCGGGCGAAGTTGATGCGACGATCGGAGTAGGGCGGGTCGGCAGACGAAGAGCCGGCGGGCTCCGGCACGACGAGGTAGTCGTGGTAGCTCGGCATTCCGTTGTACCGTCCTCCATCCCGGAAGAACGGGCTGCCCAACACGTCATCGCTGAGCGGATGGTTGTACGCCATCACCGCGTGCATTGCGCCGTCGAACCCCTCGCCTTCGAGCACACCGCCATTGGGCTCAGCGGCCACGGCGGGGAGCTCCGGGCTGTCCATCAGCGCCGAGCCGTGATCGAGCGGCACGGTCTGCTCCTTGGTGCGAAGGCCGTCCACGAAGAACGCGACACGCAGATCGTCGGTGCGCTTGGTGACCGAGACCGAGACCGAGTACCAGCGCTGCGGCTCGATCGACGTCGTGTCATCGGTGATCTTGTGGCGGTACGCCGTCCCGCCGTCGTCGGTGGTGAAGAGCACCAGAAGGTGTCCGTCGGCGATGTCGAGGGAGACCCCTTTGTTCGACCCGGTGTTCGAGAACAGCGTGCGGTATCCGTTGACGGAGCGGGCGCGGAACCAGGCTTGCACGGTGAAGCCCTGGGGCTGCAACTGGATCGCCTTGTCGCCGAGGTAGCCGGGGGACGCGCCGGTGGTGACACCGTGGAAGTCGGCGTAGCGGAACGACGAGAACGGCGCCGCTCGCTTGACCTCGATCGTTTCCACGCCTGTGGACAGGGTGCCGGGGCTGGTCGAGGTGCCGTCAGCGCGCCACCGGAAGATCACGCCCGGCTCCGACCCGAAGGACGGGTTCGCGTGCGTGAGCAGGTCCGGAACGCTGTAGGGCGGGGCGTCGGGACCGCCATCCACCGACGCCTCTGCTGCGGCATCGGGAGCGACGATCACGTCGGCGGATGATTCGGTCGCGGCGTCGGCCTGGACGCCGCCGTCGACCCCGGACCAGGCTTCAGGGCTGCCATCATCGCTTCCGCATCCGGCGAGCGCCGCAGCCAAGGCAACCAGGGAGCCGAGCGAGCACAGCGGCCGGCGTCGCAACGCCAGAGCAAGGCAGATTGAGCGCGAAGTCATGTCGAAGAAATACCCGGTGGCGACGGGAGCGTCGAGTCGCAAGCGATGGGTGGCGCACTCCCCTCGGATCGGGGTAGGGTTGCGTCGTGCCAGTCCTGTTTACCCAAGGTGACCTGTTCGCGACTCCGGACCTTCGTGCCTACGCGCACGGATGCACGTGCACCGGCAGCATGGATGCGGGTGTCGGCCTGGCGTTCAAGAAGCGCTGGCCTCAGATGGCGGAGCAGTACCGCGCGCTGTGCGCGGATCGTCGCTTTCATCTCGGCGACGTGTTCGTGTGGAGCGAGGGCGACGTGACTGTTTACAACCTCGCGGTGCAGGAGAACTGGAAGTCCCGGGCGAAGCTCGCGGCGCTCAAGCACGCAATCGAGCACATGGTGCAGATTGCGCCGAAGGCGGGGGTCCGAAGAATCGGTCTGCCGCGGATCGGGAGCGGTCTGGGCGGCCTCGACTGGTCGCGCGTTCGCAGCGTGTTCGAGGAAGTCGGAGCGAAGACCGACGTCGAGCTTGTCGTGTTTGACAAGTTCGTTCGTGCGACGAAACCCTGAGCGCGGTCGTCGAATCCGGTGAAGACCGGAGCTGCGGGAGACTGCCTCGTTCGGGGAACCCGGAGCTGATTCGCCCGGCGGACGATCGGCTTCTGTTTCGCCGTGAGCCGTGTCGTTGTAGTCTTGCACCATGCGGCAACTCACTTCTCTTCGATCGGTTTCGGTGGTCTCGCGAATCTGCTCGGTCCTTGCGGCAGCGACCCTGACGGCGTGCGGGGGTGGAGATGATGGTGGGGGAGAGCCGCAGCAGCCTACGCAGGACTCGGGAGCGGATGTAACGTCTCCGGATGGCGCCGCGGGAGCGGAAGGGGGGACGATCGAGGCGGGGGCGGGAGGCAGCTCGGGTGCAGCGGGCAATGCGGGAGCCGGCGGCAGCTCGGGTGCAGCGGGCAATGCGGGAGCCGGCGGCAGCTCGGGTGCAGCGGGCAATGCGGGAGTCGGCGGCAGCTCCGGTGCAGCGGGCCAGGGCGGGGATGCGGGCGCAGCGGGGGGGGATCCCGATGGCGGAGCCGATGCGCAGCAAGACGTCGAGGTCGAGGCGGGCTGCGATCCGACGGCATGTCCCGGGGTCGACGACGCGTGCGGACATCGGGTCTGCAGCGACGGCGGCTGCGCGATGGAGTATGCGGCGGACGGCACGGCGACGCCGACGCAGGACGCGGGCGATTGCCGAAAGGTGGTGTGCGACGGCGCCGGGAGCACGAAGTCGATCGTGGACGACGACGATCTTCCCGACGATTCGAATCCGTGCACGAGCGATGTCTGTACGGACGGGGATCCTTCTCACACGGACCTTTCGAGCGGGACGTCGTGCGGAGAGGATCTCGTGTGTGATGGTGCGGGGGCGTGCGTCGGGTGCGTGCAGGCATCGGACTGCGCCGGCGAGGACTCCGAGTGCGCGATGCGCACGTGCGAGGACAACAAGTGCGGAGTCTCCTACGTGGCTGTCGGGACGCCGGTTTCAACCCAGACGCCTGGCGATTGCCTGATCAGTCAGTGCGACGGAAGTGGCCACGTCGAGCCGGCCGTGGATGACAATGATCTCCCCGTGGATGGCGACCCTTGCACGTTGGACGCCTGCACTTCGGGAGCCGCTTCAAATCCTCCGGCACCGGCGAAGACAGCGTGTGGTGTCGGCGGCGAAGACGTATGCGACGGAGCAGGGGTGTGCGTGGCGTGTATCGACGCGGGCGATTGTCCTGGCAGCGACACGGAGTGCGCGACGCGCACTTGCGACCCGGCGCACGTGTGCGGTGTGGAATACGCGGCAGAGGGCACGCTTCTGGCCGGCCAGTTGGCGGGCGACTGCTTGCAGAGAACGTGCGACGGGAACGGTGTCGAGCAGTCGACGATCGACGACTTCGATTTGCCGGACGACGGCAACGACTGCACGATGGACTCCTGCAGCGGCGGGGTGGTCACTTACGTGGCGTCGGCCGCGCGAACGGGCTGCGACGACGACAACGGCGCGATGTGCGATGGCGACGGGCACTGCGTGGTGTGCGTGGACGCGACGGACTGCGCGGGTGTGGACACCGACTGTCTGAAGAAGACGTGCATCGACGGCATGTGCGGGACGGCGCCGACGGCGCAGGGAACGCCTTTGACGTCGCAGGTCGCCGGGGATTGCCAGACTGCGATCTGCGACGGCAATGGCGGCGTGTCCACGCAGGAGGACAACTCGGATCTGCCGGATGACGGGAACGACTGCACGGACGACGCATGTGTCGGCGGAACGCCGACACATGTTCCGTCGGCTGCGAAGACCCCGTGCGGCAGCAACGGCGGGAGTCTCTGCGACGGGGCGGGGGCCTGCGTGGGGTGCGTCGTGCCCGAGGACTGCAGCGGGACCGACGGAGTGTGCGGGGTTCGGACATGCGTATCGGGTCAGTGCGGGCGCAATGACCTGCCGGCCGGCACGAAGACCGCGTCGCAGATCGCGGGCGACTGCAAGGTCAATCAGTGCGACGGGCTCGGGGGTGTGGTGGTCGCGAACGCCAACACCGACGTGCCGGTGGACGGCAAGCAGTGCACGCAGGACCTGTGCACCAACGGGACGCCGTCCAATCCGGCGCAGCCCGCGGGCACGCCCTGCAGCGAGAACGAAGGGACGAGCTGCAACACGCTCAAGCAGTGCATTCCAACCTACTACCTGCTGCGAGTGGGCACCGGCACCGGCGCGCTGAGCACATCGGCTGCGCCGGCATTCCTCGAGCAGCGTGATGCCTACGGGACGCCGGTGGGGCCGGTGGTCGCGCTGCCGGTTGCGGCGTCGGGGGGGCAGCGAGCGTTCACGCTGTCGGGCACCGACGTGAACGGGGGGAGGCTCTCGCGCTCGAACGACGGCAAGTACGTGGTTGCGTTGGGCTACTCGCAGGTGCCGGGGACGGCGACCCCCTACAACGTCGCGCCCTCGACTTCCGCGCCGCGGGTGGTCATGCGGATCAGCTCGACCGGCGTGGTGGACACGAGCACGGGGATCAGCCTCGCGACCGCCACCGGCTACGCGCGCACGGCGGTGAGCAACAACGGCGCGGGGATGTGGGCCGCGGGTTCGGCGGGAGGGATCACGTATGTGCCCTTCGGCACGACCGGAGGGGTGCAGATCTCGACGAACCCGTCGCTGCTGTACTCCCTGCAGGCTTTCAGCGGGCAGCTGTACGGAGCGTCCTACGGCGCGACGGGGTTTGCCAGCGTGTTCAAGGTGGGAACGGGGTTCCCCACGACCGCGACGCAGACGTGCACGACGCTGCCCGGGCTGCCGACGGCTTCCGGACCGAATCCGTACGAGTTCGTGATGTTCGATCGCAGCTCGAGCGTACCGGGTATGGACACGCTGTATTTGGCAGACGCGAGTGCGGCAGCGACGGGCGGCGTGATCCAGAAGTGGACGTTCAACGGGACGACGTGGACCCGCGCGACGTTCACGGTGGGATTGCCGGTGGGCGTGCGTGGGCTGACGGGGTGGGTTTATCAGGGCAAGGTGCAGCTCATCGCGACCTCCACCGACACGCTGACCAGGGTGTTCTGGGTCGAGGACGACGGCACGACGACGCCGCCGTACTCGATCCTGCTCACGGCCTCGACGAACACCGCCTATCGCGGTGTTTCGGTCGTGCCTCGCTGACCGTCCTCTCCCCGACAGTTCGCTGTACGAATCGTTTCTCGATCAGGTCTTGAGACCCCGGTCGATCGGGATGCGCTTGGCCTCGGCCCGCTCGGTCTCGGAGACGATGGAATCGCGCCAGCGGTTGAACAGCGGGTTGATGCGATCGTTG
>CAYMUE010000293.1:0-5482 GCA_964393505.1 uncultured Polyangiaceae bacterium | reverse complement strand
GTTCATCGGCACCATAGCCGGAGTCTGCAGGGCTGTGAAGACTCCGGCTATGGTGCCGATGAACAGGATGCCAGAAGAGCCTCCCTTGCCGGCCGAGCCGCCCTTGCCCGCCGCGGAGTCCGCGCCGGCATCCTGTTCATCGGCACCATAGCCGGAGTCTTCACAGCCCTGCAGTGCCAGAGCCACCAAGGACAACGAGCCAATCAAAGCAATCGCGAGTCTCTTCATGGGGCGCGCATTGTACGTGGTACAATCTTCTAGGGCAATGCGTGGTTTCCGGACTCGCCCCGGACCTCGGTCGTCCGATACCAGCGGAACGTGGGCGCTTCCTCCCACCCCCTCGACGCTCCTCCCGAAGCCCGTCTCCACAGCCGGTCCGCGTGGCCCCGCGCCCCTTGGCAACCCCGCGCCTCGCCCCAAGCGTCTGATTAGGAGAGAACGGGGGAGGCTGACATGCACTCGCAAGTAACGTTCGGAACCGACAGCGGCACGATCGCGCGCGGGGAGTTGGCCGAACCGATGGCGACGATCGCGCCCGGAATCCTGGTGCTCAACGAAGGCTGGGGCATCGACGGCCACGTGCTGTCGCTGATCCAGCGGATCGCCCACGCAGGATTCCTCGCCCTCGCTCCGGACGTCTACGATGGGAAGGTGGCAGCCGACGAGGAAGAAGCGGAGCGGTTGAGCGGATTGTTGGATTGGGAGCGGGCGTTGGATCGAATCGCAGCGGCCGCACGGTATCTGACCCGGCACCGTCGATGCGACGGGCGCGTCGGTATCGTGGGATTCGGGCTCGGAGGTGGATTGGCCTTCGCCGCCGCGAGCCGCATGCCGGAGCTGGGGGCCGTCGTGGCGTTCTACGGATTGCCCGTGAAGGGGACCTTCGATCCGGAGCGCGTCACAGCGCCGGTGCTCGCGCACTTCGCCGCCCGCGATCCCTGGGCGCGTCCCGAGCGTGGGAAGCAGATCCAGGACGCGATTCGCCGGTCCCACGGGCAGATGTCGCTGTGCGTGTACGAGGCGGACCACGCCTTCGTGAACGACAGCCGTGGAGAGGTGTACGCAGCCAACCTGGCGACCCTCGCGTGGGATCGCACGATGGTGTTCCTGCAGGACCAACTCGGCACCGGAGCATGAACCGAGCCGGCGCCGCTCTCGACGCGTGCGCCCCGGGGGCAGGATGTGCTACCGAGGGCGCCGTGATCGACTCCCATCATCCCCTGCTGCTCGGTTCGGGATCGCCTCGACGTCTCGAAATCCTGCGCACGCTTCGCCTTCCGGTGGTGGCGGTCGCCGCCCAGGCAAACGAGGAGCCGCGCGCGAACGAGCGGGCCGACGCCTACCTGCCCCGCATCGTGCGGGAAAAGCTCGCGTCGGTGGCCTCTCACGCGCATCCCAAGAACGCCGGCGCGGTCCTCGTGGCCGACACGATCGTGGTCCTCGATCACGAGATCCTGGGCAAGCCGTGCGACGAAGCGCACGCGCGCGAGATGCTCGCCTGCCTGTCGGGACGTCCTCACGAGGTCTGGACCCGCTTCGCCCTGGCCTCCGGCGACGCTCCAGCGACGCCGATGCACGAGGAGACCGTGCGGACGTCGGTCTACTTCCGGAACCTGAGCGAGGCCGAGATCCACGGCTACGCGGCGACGGGTGAGGGGCTCGACAAGGCCGGTGCCTACGCCGTGCAGGGGCTCGGAGCGTTCGCAGTACGACGCATCGAGGGCTCCTACGGCAACGTCGTGGGCTTGCCCGCTTGCGAGGTCGTCTCCGCGCTGCTCGGCACCCGCCTGCTGGGCCGCTACCCGACATGAACCGCGCGCTGCGGGCGCGACTCGCGCGCATCCCCCGGATCGCCGACGATGCCGTCGTGGTCAGTATCGCAGCGCTGGTGCGCCTGATGGTCGTGGCGTGGGCAGCAGGGAGATTCCCGCCGGTCGCCGACGGAAGCTACTACCACGTGATCGGAGAGCGGATCGCGCGCGGGCATGGCTACACCTGGTTGTGGCCCGACGGCGCGATCACGTACGCCGCGCACTACCCGGTAGGGTATCCCTGGATCGTCGCCGGAGCCTATCGACTGCTCGGCCCCGAGCCGTGGCACGCGATGCTCGCCAACGCGCTGATCGGCGTCGCCGGGGCGTGGGCCGCCCTCGCGGTCGCCCGACGATCCACCTCTCGCGCGCTCGCCCTGCTCGCCGGTGTGCTCGTGGCTCTGCACCCCGCGCTCGTGGCCTACACGCCCGCGCTGATGACCGAGGGCGTGACGGCATCGCTGTGCATGCTCGGCGCGTGGGCGGCCGTGTGCGCTCGAGAGGCGCCGGAACAACGCCGGCTCCCACGGCTCGTCGTCCTCGGCCTCCTGATCGGAGCCTGCACGCTGGTGCGTCCACAGGCGATCCTGATCGCCCCGTTCCTCGCCTGGTTCGCTGTCCCTCCGGATGGGTCATGGCGCCCGAGACTCCGCGCTACGTGGGTCGCCTGCGGTCTCGCCGCGCTGCTCTGCGCGCCCTGGGTCGTGCGCAACGAGCTGCGAATGGGCCATGCGGGGCTGAGCTTCAACGGTGGGTGGAACCTGCTCATCGGCAATGATCCCGCAGGCCGTGGTGGATGGGCCGAGCTGAAGGTCCCGGAGGCGTGCAGGCTGGTGTTCCAGGAGGCGGACAAGGACGCCTGCTTCGGACGGGAGGCCGTGAAGCAGATCCTCGCTCAACCGCTGGCGTGGGCGGCGCTCGCGCCATCGAAGCTCGCGGTCACCTTCGACTACTGCGGAGGCGCGGGCTGGTACTTGCGCGAGTCGAACGGGACGGGGTTCAACGACGACTGGAAGCTTCGGCTCGGCGCAGTCGAGACGCTCTGGATCCGGCTGACCCTGCTCGCGTCGATTGTGTGGGCGGCATGGGCGACGGGGCCCCTGCGTCGGCTCCGCTGGGCCCTTGCGGCAGCGTCGATCCCCTTCGTGTTCCTGCAGCACGGCTGGGTGGCCTGGATGGGGTTGGTCGCCGTGCTGGCGAGCCTCGGCAAGGAGTTGCATCGGATGCCGGTGCTGGTGCCGGCGACGCTGGGCATGGTCGCCACGACCGGGCTGACGCACGCTGTGTTCTTCGGATCGGGCAGGTATTCTCTCGTGGTTCTGCCCTTCGTTGCCTGCCTTGCGTGCGGCCTTTTGACAGCCGGTGGGCAACCGGCCCATACTCCGCCCCTCGAAGGAGATCTCGCCGATGCCCCTCATTGAGACCGAGGATGCCGCCCGACGCCTCGCCCGCGCGATCGCCAGCGACCTTTCCCTCTACAACGAGGAGAAGATCATCCAGGGGATCCGCAACGACAACCTCTTCGAGGTGCTGACCGAGGAGATCGAGGAAGGCCGCGCCCTGTACCACAGCCGCGTCGCGCCAGCCCTCCTTACACGCAACTTCTACGACCGCGCCCTCATCGACATCCTCGTCAAGTCCAAGGGCCACGTCCCCTCCAAGCTCTGGTGAGCCCACGCTCCCAGGCCCCCTCGCCGTGCAACCCGATCGCCCCCTCGTCTTCACGGTCGGCCCCCTCCCCTCCCCCGCTCGTCTCGACGCCTGGCTCGTAGAACGCCTCGGCCAGGAAGGACTGCCCGCCACGCGCTCTTCCATCCAGCTCTGGATTGAACACGGCCGCGTCCGCGTGCAGGGGGTCCAAATACGCAAGGGGGCAACCCGCCTCAAGACCGGTGCGACCGTCGAGGTCACTCCCGAACCTCCCCCCGCGTCCGATGCGGTCGCCGATCCGACCGTGCGGATCGACGTCGTGTGGGAAGACCAGCACGTGCTGGTCGTGAACAAGCCGGCCGGGCTCGTGGTGCACCCCGCGCGCGGCCACGCAAGCGGCACTCTGGTCAACGGGCTGCTGGCGCGAGGGGGGCTCGACGAGGACAACTCCGATCCGCTGGATCCGGCTGGACGGCAGCGGCCGGGGATCGTGCACCGGCTCGACAAGGACACCAGCGGACTGCTCGTGGTGGCCAGGACGCCGGAGGCGCGCGAAGGGCTCAAAGCGCTGTTCTCGCGCCACGACATCGAGCGGCTCTACCGAGCGGTCGTCGTTGGCGAAGCTCGCGACGCCACCTACGACACGCTCCATGGACGGCACGCGACCGACCGGCTGCGCTTCAGCACGAGGGTGACCGAGGGACGGCGCGCGGTGACGCACGTGCGGGTGCTGGAAAGCTTCGGCGGACGCGCGTCGCTCGTGGCCTGCACGCTGGAGACAGGTCGTACGCACCAGATCCGGGTGCACCTGGCGGAGTGCGGACACACGCCGGTGCTCGGAGATCCCCTCTACGGCGCGAAGAGCAAGGACGCTCTATTGATTCGCATTACGAACCAGATGGGGCGCCACTGGCTGCACGCGGCCGTGCTCGGGTTCGTGCACCCGATCACCGGCGCGCACCTCCGGTTCGAATCCCCGGATCCTCCAGAGCTCGCCGCGGCGCTGGCCGAGCTGCGCGCGTCGTGTGCGCCCCAGGACTCCGATGGACAGCGACCGGCCGCGAAGAAGCGCCGGGCTACGGACAGGCCACGATCTTGACGTCGTAGGAGATGGCCGGGCTGACGCCCGTCACGCTCACGTTGTACGTGTGCCCCGACTGCGCCGTCCACCCCTTGGGCAACATGCGTATCGCGTAGCTGCTCCCGTAGTTCGCGCCGAGCGTCGTGACTGTCACCGGACGATCCGTGCCGCCATCCGTGATCGACACCTTCGCTCCCGACAAGCCGATGCTGTCGCTCTGCAGCGTCCATCCCGTCGAGTCGAGAGAGGACCAGCTCACGGAGACCGCCTCGAACGGGAAGTCCCCCGGAGGCGGCCACGCGGTCCAGGCCTTCGAGCCGCTGCCGCTGCCGCCGATGACCCACATGCACGAGTAGCTGCTCGTGGAGCCGAGCCCGATGGGACCGAGACCGTTGGACAGAATCCATCGACGATGTCCCATGGTCGTCTCGTTGCCCGGATCGATCATGTACAGGTCCACCGCTTCGACCCCGGGTGTGGACGCGATGTTGCTCTTGCCCGCGGTGCTCGCCCCGGTCGCGTCGTAACAGGTCCACGACGTCGGCGGCGAGTGGCTCAAGGTGTTGTTCGCATCCATCATGAGCGCGCACTTCTGCGCGCCGGTGTTCCGCGTCGAGTCGGTCTTCACCTCCGGAAGCCCCGCCATCCAGCGGTACAGATTCACGAGCTTCAGCGCGTTCTCCCGCCCCGGTGACGCGACATCGCCTGCCTGGCACGAAGAGACGCTGCCGCTCCACGCACCTTCCGCGAGAGACGCGCGATCAGCCTTCCACCGCGCGCAGACCTCCGATGTGCCCCCGCCTGAGCCCGCGGTGCCGCCTGTTCCTCCGCCGGTTCCTGCGGCGCCACCTTGGCTGGATCCGCCCTGGCTCGCGCCCCCCTGGTTCGCGCCCCCCTGGTTCGCGCCCCCCTGGTTCGCGCCCCCCTGGTTCGCGCCCCC
>CAYMUE010000292.1:2537-5499 GCA_964393505.1 uncultured Polyangiaceae bacterium | reverse complement strand
GGGGGGGGGGGGGGGGGGGGGGGGGGGGGGGGGGGGGGGGGGGGGGGGGGGGGGTCGGGGAGTGCCAGCTCGACGCGACCTGCACGGAGTACAGCGACTGCTGCACGTGCGTTTCCCTCCCGAAGATTGGGGGTGCGGCTCCATCTTGCACAGTGAACAACTGCACGCAGACGGTCTGCGAGGTGGCCGATCACAAGGGCCCTGCGTGCGTGCTGCAACACTGCTCCATGCAGATCGACTGCGACATCTCCAAGGTGGTCTGCGATGTCGCGCAGCAGCCATGTCCCGCCGGCACGGTCCACTCCGTTCACGGCGTGTGCTGGGGCCCGTGCGTCGAACCCTCGCAGTGCGATCACGTAGAATCCTGCGACCGGTGCGACCCGGCCTACTACGTCTGTGTCGCGCACACGGACTTGGGGGTGTTCGGCTACCACTGCGAGAAGATTCCGGCGGCGTGCGCTGTGAACAAGACCTGCGGGTGCATGAAGGACTACTTCTGCGGTTCGACGGAGGTCTGCGAGGACATCGCGGACGGGAAGATCCTGTGCACCTGCGAAGGGTGCGTCTGAGCGGCGGCGTTTGATGCGGCACGATTTGACGCGTCCGCACGGCGCCGTCCTTCTGCCGTGACCTGCCCGCGACGCGTGGTGTAGTCTTGCGCGCCTCAATCCCGTGGATCTCGACACTCCCTTCTACGCGTTCGCGCTCGCCGGTTTCGCCGCCCAGTTGGTCGATGGAATGCTCGGCATGGGCTACGGCGTGAGCCTCACCTCGTTGCTGCTCACGCTCGGCGTTCCCCCCGCGTCCGCGAGCTTCAGCGTCCACGCCTCTGAGATCTTCACCTCGGGCGTCTCGGGCATCTCCCATCTCAGCTTCAAGAACGTGGACCACTCGCTGTTCAAGCGGCTGGTCATCCCCGGCGTCATCGGCGGCGTCGCAGGCGCCTACGTCCTGTCCTCCGTCCCGGGGGGCGTGATCAAGCCGCTCATCTCCGCCTATCTCATCGTGATGGGTGTGGTGATTCTCGTGCGCGCGATCATGCGGACACAGACGCCGGACAAGGGCAAACGGTTCGCCGCGCCGCTGGCGTTGGTCGGCGGATTCCTCGACGCGATCGGCGGCGGGGGGTGGGGGCCTGTGGTGACCACGAACCTGGTGGCGAGCGGGGCGCACCCGCGGACCACGATCGGCTCGGTCAACCTCGCGGAGTTTTTCGTCACAGTCGCCGAGTCGATCACGTTCGTGCTCACCATCGGCACGCTCGACCTGCGCATCGTCGGCGGGCTCATTCTCGGCGGCATCGTCGCTGCCCCCCTGGGCGCCTGGCTCTGCCGTCACATCCCCCGTCGCCCCTGGTCCATCGCCGTCGGATTGCTCATCATCGGGTTGAGCATGCGCACGCTCTGGAAGGCCCTGAACTGACTTCGCGCTCCGGTCCGTGCCTTGACAGCGGTCGTCCGATCGGATTCCCTGTCAAGGCCGTGCGAATCCATGACTCCGGGGGTCGAGAAACGACAGGGCGAGGTACAGCATGCAGATACCTGGATACCTGAATCTGGACGATCTCAAGTCGCGTTTCCCGAAGGACTTCACGCCGGACCAGACGGCGAAGGCGCAGACGGTCTTCCTCAAGAAGCTGTCCGTGGCGGCCCACGAGTTCTACGGCGGGAAGATGATCACGATTCCGAAGGCCGGCGTGTACGGCTTCGGATGGTTCGGAGTCTGGTACACACCGGGCATCTCCGCGATCTCGACGGCGATTCGCGATGACAACCTGCGCAGCTTCGAGCTGAACAACCGCGGCAACACCGTTGCAGTCATATCCGACTCCACGCGGGTGCTCGGCGACGGCGACGTCACCCCGTCCGGCGGACTGGGCGTCATGGAGGGCAAGGCCTTCCTCATGTATTACCTGGGCGGCATGTCCGCCGTCCCCCTGTGCATCAACTCCCATGTCGAGGAGGGGTGGCACCGCAGCGATACCTGGAAGCACCCCAAGGAGCGCCACGACCACTCCGCCGACAAGATCATCGAGTTCACACGCATGGTCGCGCCATCGTTCGGCGCCGTGAACCTCGAGGACATCTCCCAGCCCAACTGCTTCAAGGTCCTCGACAACCTGCAGGACTGCGGAATCCCCGTCTGGCACGACGACGCCCAGGGCACGGCGTGCGTGACGCTGGCCGGCATGATCAACGCCCTGAAGCTCACGGGCCGCACGTGGGACAAGTCCAAGGCGGTGTTCTGGGGCGCCGGCGCCTCCAACACCACCATCGTGCGCCTGCTGCTTGCCGAGGGGTTGCATCCCGAGAACGTGATCATGTTCGACACCAAGGGGGGACTGCACGCGGGCCGCGACGACATCCGCGCCGACAAGCGCTTCTATCGGAAGTGGGAGATCTGCGAGAAGACCAACCCCCAGCGAATCGACAAGATCGAAGACGCGATCAACGGCGCCGACATCCTGTGCGCCCTGTCCACCCCCGGCCCCGGCGTCGTGCCCAAGAGCTGGATCTCGACCATGGCCCCCAAGTCCATCGTCTTCGCCTGCGCCAATCCCGTCCCCGAAATCTATCCCCACGAGGCCAAGGACGCGGGCGCCTACGTCGTCGCCACCGGACGCAGCGACTTCCCCAACCAGGTCAACAACTCCCTCGGTTTCCCCGGCATCCTCAAGGGCTCGCTCCTCGTGCGCGCCTCCAGGGTCACCGACAACATGGCCATCGCTGCTGCCCACGCCATCGCCAAGGTCCAGGAGAAGAAAGGGATCGACGTCGAGCACATCGTTCCCACGATGGACGACGTCGTGCTCTTCCCCCAGGAAGCCACCGATGTCGCCATGCAGGCCATCAAGGACGGCGTCGCCCGCAAGCCCCTCGGCGAGCAGGAGGTCTTCCAGCGGGCCGACCGCGACATCAAGGAGTGCCGCAACACCCTGCACCTGCTGATGGAGCGCGAGATC
>CAYMUE010000292.1:0-2437 GCA_964393505.1 uncultured Polyangiaceae bacterium | reverse complement strand
CTCGACCGTGCATCGCGTGCGCGCCGCCCCCTGGTGCAGCAGCAGCTCGCGCCCCGCTTCCAGCCGCTCCCGCGCCATCCAGCATACCGTCGCGTCGATCCCGGCCCCGCATTCGGGACGGTTCCCCGTTCGCGCGATCACCGAGCCCCGCGATACCCCCGCATCCCGGTCGAGCTGCAGGGACACCGACAGCGGTACCTGGGCCTCGGCCACGGGTCGCTCGCCCACGGAGATGCTGCGCACGCGCGCCACTCCGCCCGAAGGCATGACGCACACTTCCTCGCCGACCCGGATGCCTCCGCTCGCGACGGTCCCGGCGATCCACGGAGCGCCGCCCTCGACGTCGTCGATCACGAGCTGGACCGGCAGCCGGAAGTCCACGCGGTTGCGGTCCGAGGCTATGTGAACCTCCTCGAGGTGCTGCAGCACCGGGCGTCCGTTGTACCAGGGCATGCGGCTCGAGGGCTCGACGACGTTGTCTCCGAGCAGCGCGCTGATGGGGACGTAGGTGACGTCGCTCACCTCGAGTCGTTCCGAGAACTCCTCGAACTGCTCGCGCACGCGCAGGAACGCCTCCTGGGACCAGCCCGCCAGATCCATCTTGTTCACGCACAGCACGAGGTGAGGAATCCGCAGCAGCGACGCGACGAACGCGTGTCGCCGCGTCTGCTCCTGCACGCCGTGCCGCACGTCCACCAGCAGGATCGCCAGGTTCGCCGTCGAGGCACCGGTCGCCATGTTGCGCGTGAACTGCAAGTGCCCCGGCGTGTCCGCGATGATGAACTTGCGCCGCGGCGTCGCGAAGTACCGGTATGCCACGTCGATCGTGATCCCCTGCTCCCGCTCCGCTCGCAGCCCGTCGGTGAACAACGCCAGGTTCAGCCCCTCGCCCCCCAGCGCGCGACTCGCGCGCTCCACCGCGTCGAGCTGATCCTGGAAGATCGACTTCGAGTCGTACAGCAGCCTCCCCACCAGCGTGCTCTTGCCGTCGTCCACGCTGCCCGCCGTCGTGAAGCGCATCAGCTCCATCAGAAGTACCCCTCGCGCTTCCGATCCTCCATCGCCGTGTCCGACCGCTTGTCGTCCGCACGGCTCGAACGCTCCGCCAGTCGCGTGGCCGCCGTCTCCCGCACCACCTCCTGCACGTCCGACGCCTTCGACTCCACCATGCCCGTGCACGTCATGTCCCCCACTGTCCGGCACCGCGCGTCGAGCTCCTCCACGCGATCCCCCTCCCCCGGGTGCACGTACGGAGACCACGCAAGCAGCGTGCCGTCGGAGCGGCGGATGCATCGCCTGCGATGGGAGAAGTAGATCGAAGGAACTTCGATCTGCTCGCGCAGGATGTAGCTCCAGATGTCGAGCTCGGTCCAGTTGCTCAGGGGAAACACGCGCGCATGCTCGCCTCTTCTCAGGAAGCCATTGTACAGGTGCCAGAGCTCCGGTCGCTGATCGTGCGGGTTCCACTTGCCGGCGTCAGTGCGCAGCGAGAACACACGCTCCTTGGCCCGGGCCTTCTCCTCGTCGCGACGCCCTCCGCCGATGGCCGCCCGCAGCCTCAGCTCCGCGATCGCATCGAGCAGCGTCACCGTCTGCAGCACGTTGCGGCTCGCGTACGGACCGGCCTCCTCCTTCACCTTGCCCTGCTCGATCGTGTCCTGCACGCGGCGCACGATCAGCTCCGTTCCCGTGCGCGCCGCCAGGGCGTCGCGGAAGTCGAGGGCTTCCTGGAAGTTGTGACCTGTGTCGATGTGCAGGAGCGGGAAGGGGATGGACCCGGGCCAGAAGGCCTTGCGCGCCAGGTGCACCAGCGTGATCGAGTCCTTGCCTCCCGAGAAGAGCACCGCCGCGGGCTGCAGTTGTACCGCTGCCTCGCGCAGGATGTGAATCGCCTCCGCCTCGAGCTGATCGAGGAAGTGCACGCCCGGGGACATCAACGCACCTCCCCTCGACTGCGGACCAGCTCGAGCAGATTCCGACTCGAAGCTTCGACCGGCATCGACGCCGTGTCGATCACGAGCGCAGCCGATTCCGGCTCTTCGTAGGGGGCCGTCACGCCCGTGAACTGCGCGACCCGTCCGGCCTCCGCGTGGGCGTACAGCCCCTTGACGTCGCGCCCGCGACACACCTCGAGGGGACAACGCACGAACACTTCGACGAAGTCCCGCTCGCCCACGATCTCCCGCGCAGCCTTTCGCATGCTGCGCGTCGGCGAGATCACCGCGACGATCACGATCGCCCCGGCGTCGAGCAGGATGCGGGCCACCTCGGCGATCCGGCGGATGTTCTCCGCCCGGTCCTCCTCGGAGAACCCGAGCCCGCGGTTCAGACCGCGACGAACCTCGTCGCCGTCGAGCACCACGCAGTATCGACCCGCGTCGTGCAAGGCAAGCTCTGCCGCTCTCGCCAGCGTGGACTTGCCCGAGCCCGACAAGCC
>CAYMUE010000291.1:1285-5525 GCA_964393505.1 uncultured Polyangiaceae bacterium | reverse complement strand
GGGAGGCAGAGCTGCTCCGGCGGTTCGGCGAGCGGCTGGGGGCGCTCGGTCCGGCAGGCGAGACGGAGCTGCACGAGCTGTCGGCGTCCGATGCGCAGCAATTCTTGCGCGATCTGGTGGCGCAGTACTCGGGGGCGGACGTGCTCGTGGCCGGGGAGCCGTCGGAGAAGCGCGAGTACCGCTTGGGAATCACGCCGGCGGCGCTCCTGATCGCGGACACGGGGGGCGTGGTGCTCGATCTGCCGCAGCGGGAGCGCGGACGCGCATCGACGCTGGTGGACACGCACGTAGTGGTCGCCACCCGCGATCAGCTCGTGGCGGCGCTGGGCGACGCGATCACCGAGCGGGCAGCGCGGCGGGAGTCGGGGAGCTGGGGGGGGTATCAGGTGTTCGTGACGGGGCCGAGCCGGACGGCGGATATCGAGAAAGTGCTGGTGATTCCCGCGCACGGGCCGCGCCGGCTCGTGGTCGTGCTCACGGATCGGCCGGTGGATCTCGGGGCCGTGCGGCGGTAGTCGACTACGTCGCCGTCTGCGGCTAGGACTGTGCTTGCGGCCGCGCTCGTGGCCCACGGTCACGGTCACGGTCACGGTAGACCACGACCACGACCACGTTCGATCACGGTCACGGTCACGGTCGACCACGACCACGACTACGTTCGGTCACGGTCACGGTCACGGCTCCCGATCGACCACGACCACGCTCGGTCACGGCTCACGGTCCGCGGTCGCAAAAGTTGGTAGAACCCCCGTTGGAGACAGAAACGACGATGGAAAAGGAATTCAGGCCTGCACCTCTGGGGTGGCTCACGCGTTGGATGTTCGAGGATCTCGATCGCGGACTGGTGATGGGGATTCCGCGCACGAGCTTTGCCCAGCCGGAGGAGCGCATGGTGACGCGCCGGTTCGGGCGCGATCTGGGGATTCCGCTGGGTGTCGCGGCGGGGCCGCACACGCAGCTCACGCAGAACATCGTGGCGGCCTGGCTCTGCGGGGCCCGGTTCATCGAGCTCAAGACGGTCCAGATTCTCGACTCGATCAAGGTCTCGCGTCCGTGCATCGACTCCGAGGATCTGACCTACAACTGCGAGTGGTCGCAGGAGCTGTCGCTCGATCAGTCGTTCGACGAGTACCTCAAGGCGTGGGTGTTGCTGCACGCGTTGGCGCACCGATTGGGGATGAAGAGCCCCGCGGTGCTGTTCAACATGAGCGTTGGCTACAACCTCGAGGGGATCCAGAGCGAGAAGGTGCAGCGGTTCATTCGTCGCATGCGCTCGGCGCCCGAAGAGCTGGCACAGGCGGTGGCCGAGGTGGCGAAGGTCTACCCGGCGGTGCGGGATCTGGCGATTCCGGCAGAGATGACGAACCACGTGACGCTGTCGACGATGCACGGATGTCCGCCGGCGGAGATCGAGCGCATCGCGCTGTTCATGCTCGAGGAGCTCGGGCTGGACACGTGGGTGAAGCTGAACCCGACGCTGCTGGGGCCGGAGCTGCTGCGGCCTCTGCTCAACGAGACGATGGGCCACAAGGTGACGGTGCCGGATCTGGCGTTCGACCACGATCCGCGGTTCGACGCGGCGATGGCGATGGTGAAGAACCTGCGCGAGGCGGCGTCGAAGGCGGGGCGCTCGTTCGGGCTCAAGCTGTCGAACACGCTCGAGGTGGAGAACCACCGGCCGGTGTTCCCGCCGCACGAGAAGATGATGTACATGTCGGGCCGCTCGCTGCACGCGGTGACGCTGACGCTGGCGAAGCGGGTGACGGACGCGCTGGACGGCAGCGTGCCGATCTCGTTCTGCGGTGGGGCGGACGCGTGGAACTTCCCGCAGCTGATCGCGGACGGGCTCGGGCCTGTGACGGTGTGCTCGGATCTGCTGAAGCCGGGAGGCTACGCGCGGCTCGCGCAGTACGTGCAAGAGTTGTCGGTGGCGATGGACCGCGTGGATGCCGAGTCGATCGACGAGCTGATCGTGTCGATGGGCAAGGAGGCTGGTGGCGAGGGTGTTGCGGGGAGAGCGCGGCGCAACCTGGCGAAGCATGTCGAGCAGGTGACCGCCGACCCGCGGTTCGCACGCAATCCCAAGCGTGTGCAGGCCAAGAGCGGGCGTGAGCTCGGGTTCTTCGACTGCGCGATGGCGCCGTGCCAGGAAGCGTGCCCGTCGCACCAGAACATCCCGGACTACCTGCACCTGGTGGCCGCGGGGCGTGCCGACGAGGCGCTGCAGACGATCCTGTGCACCAACCCGTTGCCGGCGATCACGGGGCGCGTGTGCGATCACCCGTGCACCGAGCACTGCATTCGCAACCACTACGACGAGCCCCTGGCGATCCGCGAGATCAAGCGTTTCGCGGCGGCGAGCTCGCGGTTCGCGGCCACGAAGAACCCCGATGTGGCGGGGGCGCGTCGCACGGCCGTGATCGGTGCGGGACCTGCGGGTTTGTCCGCGGCGTACTACCTGCGCATGGCGGGGCTGCCGGTGACGGTGTTCGACCAGCGCAAGGATCCTGGCGGCATGGCGAGCCGCGTGATCCCGGAGTATCGACTCGTATCGCAGGCGATCGAAGACGACGTCGAGCGCGTGCGTCGCCTCGGCGCGGAGCTGCGGTTCGAGACCGCAGCCAAGGCGCGCGAGCTGCACGATCAGGGCTACGACTACGTGGTCCTGGCCGCGGGAGCGCAGACCGGCAAGAAGCTCGACATCCCGGGCGACAAGGCTGCGGGCGTGATGGATGCGCTCGAGTTCCTCGATCGGGTGCGTCGTCACGACGAGGTGAAGATCGGTCCGCGCGTGCTGGTGATCGGCGGCGGGAACTCGGCCATGGACGCCGCGCGCACGGCGCGCAGGCTCGTTCCGCCGGGCGGCTCGGTGACGGTGGTGTACCGTCGCGTGCGCGAGCACATGCCGGCGGAGGTCGAGGAGATCGACGAGTGCCTGCATGAAGGGGTGCAGCTTCGCGAGCTGCTGGCGCCCCTCGAGGTCGAGGTGTCCGGTGGCAAGGCCACGGCCCTGAAGTGCGGCAAGATGCGTCTGGGCGATGCCGATGCCTCGGGGCGTCCTCGCCCCGTGGCGATCGAAGGCGCGTTCGAGTCGATCCCGTGCGAGACGATCCTGGTGGCGATCAGCCAGGACGCCTCGCGCGAGGCGCTCGACGGGCTGGAGGTTGCTGGCAAGCGCGACGGCACGGTGCGGGTGGACGAGGCGGGGCGGACGTCGATTCCGTGGCTGTTCGCCGCGGGCGACGTGTCGCGCGGGCCGGCCACGGTGATCAAGGCGATTGCGGACGGGCGATTTGCGGCCGGGGCGATCGCGACGGATCAGGGAGTGCAGGTGCCTGGAGAGCGCGAGCTCGACAAGGGGGCGTCGATCGCGGACATGCTGCACAAGAAGGCGCGCAAGACGCGACCCCGGTCGCTGCCGATGCTGGGAGCGGATCGTCGCGGCGGCTTCGACGAGGTGATCCCGACGTTGACGGCGGACATGGCAGCGCAGGAAGCGAGTCGGTGTCTGGACTGCGACGAGCTGTGCTCGTTGTGCGTGACGGTGTGTCCGAACCGAGCGAACCAGATGTATGCGACGCCGAAGATGACGGTGGAAGCGCCGGTGGTGGTGGCGAAGCAGGGCAAGCTCGAGGTCGAGTCGCGTGCGGCGCTGCAGATCACGCAGGCGGTGCAGATCGTCAACGTGGCGGACTTCTGCAACGAGTGCGGCAACTGCACGACGTTCTGTCCGACGGCGGGGTCGCCGTGGCGTGACAAGCCGCGGATGCACTTCGATCGCGAGGTCTTCGAGAAGGCGCACTACGACGCGGTGCTCATCGAGCGAAGCGGCAAGGACGTGCGGCTCGAGGCGAAGGTCGGCGGCGAGAAGCTCGTCGTGACCCGAACGAACGGCGTGGTGGAAGGGCGCACCGGGCGGGTGACGGCGCGTTGGGACGCGGGGACCGGGAAGCTGTTGGAGGTGCGACCCGAGGGGGCTGTCGCCGACGGCGATCGCGTCGATCTGCGCGTAATTGCGCGCTTCGTGCCGGTCCTCGAGGCCTCTTCCGTTCTCCCCGCCAACTGACCCCCCACAGCCAGGATCGACGTCGGGGCCGACGACGGTTGGCGCCGGTGTCGTGGTGCGCTATCCCCCGGGTCGAGAGGAGTCCCGATGCTTCTGCGTGCATCTTGCGTGCTTGTTGCCACTCTCCTGTTCGCAGGTTGCGGAGGAGACTCGTTCGTCCAGTCCGAGGGAGTC
>CAYMUE010000291.1:0-1185 GCA_964393505.1 uncultured Polyangiaceae bacterium | reverse complement strand
CGGGTGGGCACTGCCAGGTGAAGGCGTGCAACACCGGCTTCACGGACTGCGATCAGGTGGCGAGCAACGGTTGCGAGGTGGAGCTCGCGAAGGATCCGGCGAACTGCGGCGAGTGCGGCAAGGCGTGCGCGGACGCGCCGAACGCGGGCAAGGCGTGCGTGGGAGGCAAGTGCGATCTGGCGTGCACGGCGCCGTGGGAGGACTGCAACGGCGACCACTCCGACGGGTGTGAGGCGAACCTGCAAGAGGACGTCGCCACCTGTGGAGCGTGCAAGAACGTGTGCAGCTTTGCGCATGCGGAGACGTCCTGCGAAGGGGGGCTGTGCAAGCTGGGGGCCTGCCTGTCCGATTGGGCGGACTGCGACGGGTTCGACTCCAACGGGTGCGAGGCGGATCTGCAGAACAGCGTTACGACGTGCGGCGGGTGCGCGAACAAGTGCTCGTTTCCGAACGCGCAGCCGGGGTGTTCCAACGGGAGCTGCTATCTGAAGGAGTGCAACAGCTTCTACGACGACTGCAACCTTCAGCCGAACGATGGATGCGAGCTGCCGGTCGCGTCGGACGTGTGGAACTGCGGAGGGTGCGGACGCGCGTGCTCCGGGACGGGGGTCACGTCGATGACGTGCACGAGCGGGCTGTGCGTGTCGGCATGCGATCTCGGCCTGGGCAACTGCACGAAGCCTTCGGCACCGACGATGGACAACGGGTGCGAGACGTCGGTGACGACCCAGAAGCAGTGTGGGGGATGCGACAACGACTGCAGCAAGCAGGGGCTTGCCCCGTTCGCGTGCCTCAGTACGGGCGGCGCCCCCCGTTGCGGCTGCACGAGCGCGGCGCAGTGCGGGCAGAACTCCCTGCACCCCGCGGTCTCCTGCACGGCAGCGGGGGCGTGCCGGTGCTCGGCTGAAGCGGCGAGCGCATGCAACCCCGGAGAGCACTGCGTCGCGCACGTGAACACGATGGTGTGCTCGTGCAACGGAGCGGGAGGGTGTGCGGCCAACCAGCTATGCTGCGCGCCGCCGGTCGGGTGCGTCAACCCCCTGTCCGACGTCGCGAACTGCGGAGCGTGCGGGCGCGCGTGTGCGCCGGGCATGTCTTGCTCGCTGGGCAACTGCCGGTGCAGCAACGACGCGTCGTGCAACGCGGGGGCGCCAGGCGTTTGCAAGGACGTCGGCTTCTCCGTGC
>CAYMUE010000290.1:0-5530 GCA_964393505.1 uncultured Polyangiaceae bacterium | reverse complement strand
CGGCGACGACGGCCGCACTCCGGCGGTGATCCTGAGCGTGGCGCACCTCGACGACGACGAGCGGATGCTGGTGCTCGGCGTGGTGCTCGAGCAGTTCCTGGCCTGGGTCCGGGCGCAGTCCGGGGCGCAGCAGCTCCGGGCGCTGCTGGTCTTCGACGAGCTGTACGGCTTCATGCCGCCGCACCCTGCCAACCCTCCCACGCGGAGGCCGTTGGTGCAGTTGATGAAGCAGGGGCGCGCGTTCGGTGTGGGGGTGGTGCTGGCGACGCAGAATCCGATGGACCTCGACTACCGCGCGCTGTCGAACGCGGGGCTGTGGTTCGTGGGGAGGCTGCAGACCGACGCGGATCGGGAGCGGGTCGTGGAGGCGATGGCGAGTGAGGGCGGCATCGAGGGCATGGAGCCGGCAGACCTCGCGGAGCGAGTGAAGGCGCTGGCGTCGCGATGGTTCGTGATCCGAAACGTCCATCGCGCGCCCACCCTCGGCCTGGTGCAATCGCGGACGACGCTGAGCTGGATGCGGGGGCCGATGACGCGAGCGGATGTGCGGAGAGCGTTGGGGCGGGGGTGATGTCGAAGGTGCACGGGATGCAGGTCCGCGCAACCCTCGCCGACCTCACCGGCCAGCCCGTTCCGCCTCCTCACGAACTGCGGGGCTCAGTCGCTGCCAACCCGACAATCCGACGACCTCTCATCATCCGCGGTGTGCCGAGGAGAGCCGGCTGCGGACGCGGGCGTCGGTGTTCCCTGCCGCTTGCGTTTGGATGCGCCGAGGCTGCCGGGCACGCGCGGACGCGCGCGCCTCTGCACCCACGGCCCGCCGAACTTGCGACGGGGCACGGCGAGGAGTTGCTGATGAGCGGCGATGGAATTGCCGCCAACGGCTCTTGGCGTCGGCGGGAAACGAGACCTCCCACGCGGAGGCCGTCGGTGCAGTTGATGAAGGTCAGTTGACGCAGATGTCGTCGTCCGCAACCGCATTGCGCGGGATGCACTTGCCTTCCCCGCACCGTCCGGTCGCGCACTGCTCGGAGTCGGTGCACGCCGCGCCTTCGGCCACCTGCGCCGCGCACGTCTTCGCCGTCTGGTCGCAGTAGGAACCGGCCACGCACGCCGAGCCCATCATCGCGAGGTCGCATTCCGCGCCCACCTGCGACTTCGCCACGCACGTGCCGTTCTTGCACCACGCCGACGTGACGCACAGCGCGCTGTAGCTGCAGGCCTGCCCTTCCGGGACGAGCTCGACGCACGTGTACGATGGATACCCGCACTGCAGGCCGTCATCGACCCAGCACTCGGCGGGTCCCGGCGTACCCGTGGAGCCGCCGCTCCCCACGCCTCCTATGTGCTCTTGCCGTACACCGACCATCCAGATCGGCCCCCTTTCGACCGGACAGATCGTCGGGTGTGACGAGGAGGCGAGGAGGATGGTGTGATGGGCTCGAAGGGACAGAGTCTGCGGCGCTACACGGGCTGAGGAGCGAGCGTCGGCAGTCGCGCTCTCGCACCGGAAGGCGCCGACAGTGCCTTCGAACGTCAGTTCGCGCACGCTACACGTCTCCTGCACTCCGGTCTTGCGCAGCCTATCGCTCCCCCATTCCACGCACTGCTTCATCGCGGCCCTCGCCCGTACAACGTGACGACGATGAGCCCGTCGTCGATGGAAACGACCCGCACCAGCCCCCTGCCGCTCGGGCTTGGTCCCGTGACCTCACCCTTGGCGGCCCTGCAGAGCGGCACCGGATGCGCCGGCTCCAAAGAGCGCAACACGAGCGGACCGAGGCGACCGCATGCGCTCCGACGGGAGGCCGGGCCCGGTTCGAACGGTCCTCACGCGATCGCGCTGCATGGCGAGAAACGAGCTGCGCCGCCGGGGTGCCCTTCCACGAGTGGGGCGATGGGAGGGGGCGGGCCGCGGCGGGTCCCGGTCTGCGGACTGAGTGCGCTGCGACTTGACGGCGCGGCGGCAGCCGAGACGCTGCGATGCGGTGGTCAGGCCCCGACCGACCGGTGCAGGGGCGGGGAGACGCGGCATTGCGGGCGTGATTCCCGTCGGCGGGAAGACCATGCCGCCGACGGAGGGGGGGAACGGGATCCGAGTTGCTGTGAACGCGAAAGTGTAGTAGTGACTACAGCCACCACATTGTTCTGGCAATCCGAACGGAGGGCGGTCCGCATGACGACTTCGCCGCGGCATCTGTGGCGTTGGAGGCTCTTTCTCTCGGTGCTCCTGGGTGGGGGGCCAGTGGTCGGTTGCGGGGAGGCCTCCGCCACGGGCAGCGACGCGGGGGTCCGCAGGCAGCCGCTCCCCACGTCGGAGCAGCTGGTCATTCAGATCGGCAATACCAGAGACCAAGCTCAAGGCGTCGTTGGGGCGCGGTGCGAGCCCCGGATCCGCGGCACTCGCAACGGGGTCCTGATCGAGGCGATGGGGGGTGGGCTTGCCGAGGCGCCCGACGAGACCCAGCGGCTGGGAACCGCGCTCACCTTCCTCGCGGAGTGTGGCGCACTGCTCATGGACCCCAAGGCTGGGGTCCCGACGGAGCCCATCAGACTCAAGCTGGTCGCCCGGGACATCAAGTTTGAGACGGCGCATGCGGTGGGCGCATTCTGGGTGTTCGCCCAGACGATTGACGGCTTCACCGTGCAGGACACTATGACAACGGCCCGCTTCGAGGGGAAGCGTCTGATCGGCATTGCCGGCCGTCTCTTCGATCCCGCGTTGAGTCCAACGCGCGCGGCGCTGCCGATGGAGTGTGTGGACGAGGCCAAAGCGCGGGATCGGTTCCTTGCTCTTGCGTCGAACGCGGAGGCTCCATCCGGCCTGATTCCCGGCAGGTATGTGGACTTCAAATCCGGCTCGGTCACATGGAGATACCGGGGCAAGGTGCTGGACGCCGTGAGCTGCAAGTGGCTGGGAGACGAACCTCCGCCATTCCGCGATCCGATCGACGCGCTGCGAGGGGGTAAGGAATGAACCCCCGGCGAGCAATCGGCCTTCTGTTGATCCAAGTCGCGCTGCTCTTCACCAGTCCTGCCGGCGCGGGGAGCGCGGTGCGGGAGATCCCGGTGCTGGTGGTGGTTGTTGGTGATAGCGTGTTGGGCGCTGACAACTTCACCCCCGTCGACCTCACAGTCGTCGAGAAGATGGTGGACCACACGAATCGAGCCTGGGCGGCATCCAACATTCGGCTTACCTGGAACAGGAATACGGGCTGGCTCAAGGTGCTCTGGCCGGATCTCAACTGCTGGAGTGACCAGGAGACAGATCCCACAGACACCGCGCTTGCCAACATCTTCACGCAGCTCTACCCGGACTCAGTTGTCGCTCTGTTCATCAGCTACATGGATCGGAGGCCGGGTGTTAGCGAGTGTGTTCCGCTGACGTGCACGCTCCCCGGTCAGGGGGTCGAGGACTCCTGCGTCGCAGACCAGGGGAGCGACGTGGGATGCGAGAGCTATCCATGGGGCAACTACTGTGCAGCAGCCTACTACTGGTCGAGCGGGCCAAGTTGCTTCGCCGCAGGCTGCACCGCCGTGCCCTGTGACCAGGGCACCGAGTCGCTTCAGGCTTCGGTGTTCGGTCGTCATGAGGGAGGCTCACAGATCGGCGCATTCGAGCACGAGTTCGGGCACCACTTCGGCCTAGCTCACACCCACGATGCCGGCCGGTGCTACGATACAGCCAAGGCCGATTCCTGGCCGAACTGTGTGATCGGGCCGACGGACTGCGTGGGCGCGGGTTATAGGCCGTGGCCCCCGTTCACCGCTTGCGGTGGTGATGACATGCCGTGGAAGAACGTGATGAGCTATCACGCCGAGTGCTACATGCGCAACGGTGGCAGCTATCACGGAATCCCAAGCGACTGGAATGCGAGTCTCTCCCAAGAACAGATCGCCATTATGTGGAGGTCCCTTGACGAGTACTATGATCGGACGCTGCTCGACCCTGATGACTGGCCTGTCGAGCCTCAGTACGGGCGCAACGACCACATGTTCGTTGTGAAGCCCGATAATGTGGCGCCGATTCGGCCAACGTCTGCAGTTGTCGGCTACGGAACCTGGGGGGATCTGTCCTTCTACGAACGTGGGGGAACGAACTGTGGCGAGACCTGGACGAAGGGGAGCATACGGCTCGTGCAGGGAGACCTGAACGGAGACGGTGACCAGGACGCCGTTGTCAGCGTGGCAAGCGGTAACCCCTGCTATCCGGGAACGAGCTTCTGGAAGGGATCGCACACCCAAGGGGGGTTGACGTTCGTGCGGTATCTCAACCCCTCGGCGTTCCCGGGCAACTCCGAGGTGCTAGTGGCTGACTTCAGAGGTGACACTGCGGACGACGTGCTGATTCGCACCACGACGGAGGCCACGGAGTGGGAGGGTATGCTGTCGGGTGGCGCGAGCGATCCCGGCGGTCCCACGGCTGCCTCGACGGTTCACTCGGACTGGTACCTGGGCGGGCCGCGGGTTGTGCTGGGGGACTTCGAGGGATTGTATGAACAGCCGACACCGTTGACATCATCTGCAGCGGCCAACCTGACGGCGTACTCCAACCAGTCCTATGTCGATGCGCTTGTGCTGTTCTCGGCCGGCACCTACCTGTATCCGGGAACCCGTTATGGTTTCTCTGGACGGACCTACGAGTCCGGGCTCCACCTTGCCCCCCATCCGGCCTGGGCCGCGAACGTGTGGGGGGACTCCCATGACGAGCTGATCGTGCGGGGGACCGCTGGACTGGAGGTGTTCAAGGGCGTCCCAAGTGGTTTCTCCATGTCGGCTGTCGACCGCATCTTCCACCGGCCCGAGTTGATCCTCAACTCCACCTTGGAACTCGCAATCGGGAATTTCTCTGGGGATTACATGGCCGACTTCATCACTGTCGCCAGTGCTGCGAGCGGTTACAACGGAAGCTATCTCTGGTGCGGATCATGGAGCGCAGGACCGGTCCGAGGTCCCTTTGACTGGTCGCGCAGCGACCTTGTCCCCGGCTACACCCGCTACGCCGTTGCCGACCTGGTGCGGGGCTCGTTCGACGACCTGATGATATCCACAAGTTCGGGCTCTTTCCTGTATGCAGGGAAGCCGAGGTCCTCGCAGGCGCCGTTCTTTCAGGCGACATTCTCCCCGAATGCGTGGTCGAGCTATGCTGCCGAGTTCATTCTCGCCAACGCGGCGTGGTTCGGCAGGTGACGACTCGCCAAGGAGCACGAGGATGAAGACCTGCAGGATGCGCCCCGAACGGCGACTTGCTTCCGCGACGATTGCCGCTCTGGCGGCGCTCTCCGCCTCCTGCGAGGATGACGTCGCGCCCAACAAGGTCTGCGCCGCCGAGGTTCGCGTCGGTGGCGATCACTCCTGTGTCCGGTCCTCGGAGGGCGAGGTGTGGTGTTGGGGAGGCAACGAGTACGGTCAGCTCGGCACGACGGAGATCGAGCCGGCGGTTCCACGACCGCTGGCGGTCGAGCATCTGCCGGGCCGAGCCGTGCTCCTTGCATTGAGCCCTGGAAACAGCTGCGCGAAGCTCCACGAC
>CAYMUE010000289.1:1175-5646 GCA_964393505.1 uncultured Polyangiaceae bacterium | reverse complement strand
CCGTCGGTGGTGCACGGGCCGATGGAGATCCTGTGCACGGTGGATGAGGAGACGGCGCTGACGGGAGCGACGAATCTGGATCCGAAGCTGGTGGAGGGGCGCACGCTGTTGAACCTCGACTCGGAGGAGGACGGCACGCTGTTCGTGGGGTGCGCGGGAGGGTGCACCGCGGCGATCGACTTGCCGACGAAGCGCGCGGCTGCGCCGTCGGATCACGTGGCGTTGCGGGTGGAGATCACGGGGCTCAAGGGAGGGCACAGCGGCCTGGCGATCCACGAGAACCGCGGCAACTCGATCAAGGTGCTGGCGCGCGTGCTGCACGAGTGGCTGCGCAAGACGGACCTACGTGTGGACGCCATGGAGGGCGGCAACAAGCACAACGCGATCCCGCGAGAGGCGTCGGCGGTCGTGACGATCCCGAAGGCGTTCGCGCAGGAGGCGCGGGAGCTGGCGGCGTTGACGCAGAAGAAGGCGTTGACGGAGCTGGCGACGATCGATCCGGGGCTGACGGTAACCGTGACGGAGTGGAAGGAGCCGGTGGCGGAGCCTGCGGACCCGGCGAGCACGCTGCGTCTGATCGCGATGCTGATCGGGCTGCCGCACGGCGTGTTGGCGATGAGCCGCGACATTGCGGGGCTGACGGAGACCTCGACGAACGTGGCGATCGTGAAGACGGACAAGGCGGGGTTCCAGGTGGTGACCTCGACGCGATCGTCGGTGGAGGCGGCGCTGCGCTTCGGGCTGGATCAGGCGAAGGCGGTGGTGTTGCTCGCAGGCGGCACGATGTCGGAGTCGGGGGGGTATCCGGGGTGGCAGCCGAACATGAGCTCGCCGCTGCTGGGCACGTGCAAGAGGGTGTTCCGGGAGCTGCGGGGCAAGGAGCCGCATGTGACGGCGATTCACGCGGGGCTGGAGTGCGGGATCATCGGCGAGAAGCTGGGCGGCGCGGACATGATCTCGTTCGGTCCGGATCTGGCGGGTGTTCATGCGCCGGGCGAGAAGGTGAACATCCCTTCGGTGGCGCGCTTCTGGGACTTCTACAAGGCCGTGCTGCGCAGCCTGGCCTGATTCCTCTCCTCCCCCTGATGTCCGCAGCGCGCTAGCCGCGCTCCAGCAGCTTGCCGAACCTGTGAGGCTGGTCGCCGCCGTCGATGTGACGAGCGGCGATCTGCTCGACGCGTCGGACCAGCTCGAGGACGCGCCTGTGGGGGATCTTGCGGGCTTCGGTTGCGCGGGCGCAGAAGAAGGTTCGGCACCCGAAAGGTCTTGCGGCGTAGATGGAGCAGCGGCCGGAGGCATCGAGCATGGGGCATCGGCGCTCCTGCAGGTCCTGGTTGCCGGCGAGGGGCAGGGCTCTGCGGGCGGCCTGAAGGGGGCCGCCGTTGCGTGCGACGGCGCGCTGCACCAGTGCGAACTCGATGGAGGTGACGTAGGGTTCGAGGCCGGTGATGCCGAAGCGGCAGCACTCGGTGGAGGCGGGGCAGGACCAGCCGGCGAACAGCGCGTCGGCGTCGCGATACACGCCCTCGAGCTCCGCGAACAATGCTTCGATCCCGGGGGTGTCGTCGCGGGGTCGCCTCACGCGCGCTCCTTGCGGACAGCGACGCGGAGCACGCCGATGTGCTCGATTTCCATCTCGAGCATGTCGCCCTCGGCGAGGATTCCGACGCCGTCGGGCGTGCCGGTGGAGATCAGGTCGCCGGGCTCGAGGGTCATGGTCTGGCTGACGAAGGAGACGATCTCGGCGACGCTGAAGACCATGTCGCGGGTGTTTCCGGCTTGGCGCTCGACGCCGTTGACGCGGGCGTGCAGGGCGAGGGCACTGGGGTGGATGCCGGCGACGATTTCGGGGCCGACCGGGCAGAAGGAGTCGAATCCCTTGGAGCGGGCCCACTGGCCGTCGCGCTTCTGCAGGTCCCGCGCGGTGATGTCGCCGACGACGGTGTATCCGAAGACCTGATCGAGGGCATGGGCGACGGGGACGCGACGGCAGCGATGGCCGATGACGACGCCGAGCTCGACCTCGTGTTCGACGCGTTCGCTCTCACGGGGCAAGCGGATGGTGCCGCCGGGCTCCAGGAGCGAAGAGGTGGGTTTGAGGCAGAGGATCGGCTCCTTGGGGAACTCGCTGCCGCCGATCTCCTCGATGTGCGCGCCGTAGTTGCGTCCGACGCACACGATCTTGGTCGGCGCCACCGGGCACACGCGATCGCACGCGGCGAGCGGCAGCGTGTCGTCGGTCTCCTTGCCGCCTCGCCAGGGCGGACCGTCGAACAGCCGCACGGTGAAACCGTCGATCCTGCCGTATCTGGCTTTGGTGTCGGGGACAGCGAACCTGCCATACCGCAAGGGCATCGGAGCTACCTCGATCTATCAGTAGGTCGACATCGGAGTCGGCATGAATAGAAGCACGAACAGCACCAGTGAAGCCACCGCCACGACGGTTCGGACGGGGCTGAGCTCGCTCGGCTCGGTGGGTGGATGGGCTCTCCCGATGAAGCGAAGGACTACGTACCAGACGAGCCAGAACGCGGAGGCCGCGGCCGCCGCGCCGAGCAGCAGGGCGCCGGACTGGAGCGCGGAGGTCCAGGGCTGTCCCGAGACCTCGAGCCAATTCGTGGCGAGCCCTTGCGCGAGGTTCAGCCCCACGTTCACGGCAAACAGGACCGGCAGCCCCAGCCCGTGCACCCACGACGCCAGCTTGTTCTGTCGCTCGCCGAACAGCGCGTAGGCGATGTGCCCGCCGTCGAGCTGCCCCACCGGCAGCAGGTTGATCATCGTCACGAACAGCCCCGTCCATCCGGCCAGCGCGACCGGGTGCAGGAACACGTCGTGGCCGTCGGGGATCGGTCCCACGGTGAGGCGCTTGAGCAGCCAATACAGGAGGCATTGGCCTTCCTGCATGCCATGGCCCGTGACCCGCTTGACCTCGGAGTGCAGCAGTCCCCAGACCAGCACGGGGATGGCGACGGCCATGCCGGCGAGCGGGCCGGCGGCGCCGACGTCGAGCAGCACGTTGCGGGAGGTGATGCGTCCACGCATGCGGATGACGGCGCCCATGGTGCCGAAGGGGGGCAGCGGCATGGGGATGAAGAAGGGGAGGGAGGCGGGCACGTGGTGGATGCGCGCGGCGATGTAGTGGCCGAACTCGTGCGCGAGCAGGATCGACAGCAGGGGCACCGCGAAGATCCATCCGCTCAGGATCCACCGAGGATTCGACGCGCCGCTGAGCAGTGCGGTCCAGGAGACGTCGACCGCGTCGCCCACCGCCCAGATCGCGCCGACCTGGAAGACCGTGAGCACGGTCGCCGCGAACAGCACCAGGTTGAGCCAGTAGCGGGGGCCGGAGCTGGACTCGCGCGGCGGCAGGCTCGCTTGCACCGGTGCGGGAGGCGACAGAGGATCGCGGACGGACAGTGCGGGGTCGAACGGGTCGAGCGGTTCAGCCATCGGGGTTCCGGAGCACGAGCGGATCCTCAACATGCCGCGCCGGGTGCGAAACGCAACCGAATCGTGGGCGATCAGGCGGAGGACTGGCGCAGCGACTCCACCAGACGGTCGAGCTGCAGCGCGAGGTCGGCGTCGAGCTCCCCGACGCGCGTGCGGATGAGCAGGGCGCCGGGAGCGCGATCGGGGTCTTCGACCAGGTCCAGGGAGGCGGGCGGAACGCCGAGCTCATCGACGTGGGCGCGCAGCACGGAGATGTCGGTGGGGCATCCGCGCACGGTCACCGCTTGGGCGCCCCAGAACTGCGCGATCGCTTCCCGTGCGACGGGCACGAGGCGTGTCGGGTCGAGGTCGAGCTGCGAACGCAGCAGACGTTCGGCGAGGAGGCGGGCGATGGCGAGCGTGCGTTCGGCGTGGTCGCGGTCGGCGCGGGCCTGTCCGGCGCGCAAGGCGATCCAGGCGGCGGCGAGCTGAGCCTGGGCATCCTCGAGGGCCTGGCGGCGCAGGTCGGATTCGATCGTGGCGGCATCGCGGCGGGCCTGCTCGACGAGCTGTGCGGCGCGACGTTCGGCTTCGAGGACGATGCGAGCGCCCTTGTCGCGGGCCTCGAGCAGCTCGCGTCGCACGAGTCTTGGGCCTCCCGGCAGATCGGGCAGGGTGGGGTCGCATACGGTCGTGGCGCCTTGCCCGCCAGATACGATGCGTGCGCGTCCGATGACCGTCATCTCACTCCCCAGTCCTGCAGCGCGAGTGCGAGACCCTTGAGGGGGGCAGCGAGTGCGCGGGCCCGCTGGTCGCGCGAGCCCGAGCGCAGCGATGCGTCCCATCGGGACGCGGCAGTCGGTCCGACCCACTCGCACAGCGCCGTGGACACGTCAGCCTGCGCGCCTTCGAGGAGCACGAGTGTAGCAGCGGCGCATGCCACGGCGTGCGAGTGGCCATCGCGTTCCATGCGGCGGGAAGGCTACGCCGCTTGGAGCGGAGCTGCCAGCGTGTGCGTTCTACTGCCTGCGTCCGCGACCGC
>CAYMUE010000289.1:0-1075 GCA_964393505.1 uncultured Polyangiaceae bacterium | reverse complement strand
GCGCACCATGGCCTGGAGCAGGTCCGCGCACAACCCCGTCGATCGGAATCCCTGCTTCCGGCCGCTTCGCGTGCTGATAGATTGCGCAACGTGATCGGACGATTGACGGGCGTGGTGGTGCAGGAAGAGGCGGACGGGACCGTGCTGCTCGAGGTGGGCGGTGTGGGCTACGAGGTCTCGGTGCCGGCCGGGGCGGTGGTGAGGGCGACAGGGGCCGGGGGGCAGGTGACGCTCTGGGTGCACACGCACGTGAGAGAGGATGCGTTCGTGCTGTTCGGGTTCGCGACGTTCGGGGATCGGGCGGTGTTTCGGACGCTGTTGGGGATCCCGAACGTGGGGCCAAGGACGGCGCTCTCTGTGCTTTCCTCGGTTTCCGGGGCGGATCTGGCTCGTGCGGTGCAGACGAAGGACACGGGGGTATTGCGCAAGGTACCCGGGGTCGGGGCGAAGACCGCGGAGCGGCTGGTGCTGGAGCTGCGCGACAAGCTGGAGATGATCGGCGTGGAGCCGTCGGCGGCGCCGGCGGGGCAGGGGGGGGAAGCTAGCGAGCGCGGGGCGATGGTCATCGATGCCCTCAAGCGGCTGGGTTATCGGCCGGCCGAGGCCGAGCGGGCGGTGGCAGCCATCGGGGAGGTGGCGGAGGCGGTTCCGCTCGACAAGGCGATCCGGGAGGCATTGAACGTCTTGCGTCGGTGACGTGCTCGGGAGAGGATGCCTGACCTTGACCTGTTCGCAGGCCGGGAGATAATCGCGACGGCTTCAACGAAGCCGGGCGCAGTAGGGAGTCAACCCGCAGACCAGGGCGCGCGTGCGCCGCACCAGGAGGAGGTCTCCTGTGATCACCTGTCCGAAGTGCTCCAAGGAGAACCAGGATCACTACAAGTTCTGCCTCGGTTGCGGCGCTGAGCTGCCGCGCGATGCAGCACCCAAGCCCTTTGCTCCGCGTACGCCTCCGCACGGGATGAAGGCGGTGCAGCCGAAGGCGCAGCCTGCACCTGCGCCGGCTCCCGCGCCTGCGCCGGCCCCAGCGCCCGCACCGGTCGCGGCTGCTCCCGCGCCTGTGCCGGTCCCGTCG
>CAYMUE010000288.1:4310-5665 GCA_964393505.1 uncultured Polyangiaceae bacterium | reverse complement strand
AAGTACGGGTTCTTCCCTCGCGTCGCCGTCTGGGAGCTGACGCTGCGCTGCAACCTGAACTGCCGTCACTGCGGATCTCGCGCCGGCATGGCCCGCGACGACGAGCTCGGCCTCCACGAAGCGCTCAAGCTCGCCCACGAGCTCGCCGACCTCAAGTGCAAGTTCCTCACGCTCAGCGGAGGAGAGCCGCTGCTGCGAAAGGACTGGCCCCTCATCGCCGAAACCCTCGTGGACCGCGGCGTCATCGTCGGCATGGTCACCAACGGCCTGCTCTGGAACGACGAGGTCGTGCAGACCGCCAAGACCGTGGGGCTCGAGAGCGTGGCCTTCAGCATCGACGGCCTCGAGGAGAACGACGATCACCTGCGCCGCCACCCCGGTCACTTCCGCAAGGCGCTCGATGCCGCGGTCGCTTGCGGACGCCACGGGCTCAAGGCCTCGGTGGTCACCACGGTCACGCAGCGCAACCTGCCCGAGCTCGAAAGGATGCGGGAGGTACTCGCCGAGCACGGCGTGCTGCGCTGGCAACTGCAGCTCGGAACGCCCACCGGCAACATGGCCGAGCACCCCGAGCTCGTGATCCGACCCGAGGACATGCTCCACATCGTCCCGCTCATCGCCGCCATGTGCCGCGACGACAAGAAGCCCAAGGTCTACCCCGGACACGACATCGGCTACTTCGGCGACACCGAGGAGGCCCTGCGCGCACAGAGCGACCCCATCCCCTACTGGCTCGGCTGCTCCGCCGGCTGCTCCGTCATCGGCATCGAGAGCAACGGCAACATCAAGGGCTGCCTGTCGCTGCCGTCGTCGAAGGAGAAGGTCGATGACTTCGTCGAAGGCAACGTGCGCGGCAGCTCCCTTCGCGAGGTCTGGTTCCGCAAGGGCGCCTTCGCCTACAACCGCGAGTTCACCCTCGACAACCTCGATGGCTTCTGCCGCTCCTGCGAGTACGCCGAGATCTGCCGGGGCGGCTGCACCTGGATCAACTTCGCCACCGCCGGATCCAAACGCGACAACCCCTACTGCTACTGGCGCCAGCTCAAGCTGAAGGAGGCCCGCGAACGCGGCGAGCCGATCCCCGAGAGCCCCACGCCCGTGCGCCTCCCCATCCTCCCGTGATCCGATTCGTGCCGTCCTCACTGGTGCGTTTGCCTCGCGCGTCGATCGGCGCTACAGCTTAGTGACTCAGATCGGAGGTACTATGATGCGAAGCTGGACCCTCGGGCTGCTCACGTTCGGCGCCATGGCGGTATTCACCGCCGGTTGCAGCGACGACGCGAGCCAGAAACCCCACGGGAATGGAACCGGTGGAGCAGACGCGTCGGAGGGCGGAAGCGCCGGCTCCGCGGGCA
>CAYMUE010000288.1:0-4210 GCA_964393505.1 uncultured Polyangiaceae bacterium | reverse complement strand
GCCGCAGGGACCGGTGGCAGCGGCGGGAATCCTGTGTGCGACGACGCGCAGAAGCGCTGCGATCGCGTCTTCACCTATCCCTACACCAACGAGACCTCGGTCGAGCTGCGAGGGGACTTCAAGGTGGGAGGGTGGTCGTCGGGCGTTCCGCTGACGAAGGTCGGTGCGCAGTGGGAGGCCGCGGTCTCGGACCTGCAGTGGGGAGCGGACATCCAGTACAAGTACGTGGTCAACGGTTCGCAGTGGGTGACGGATCCGAACAACCCGAACACGGTGTCGGACGGCTACGGTGGGCAGAACTCGTTCATCGACAACCTGACGTGCACGGCGTGGACGTGCGACACGACGATTCCGCCGGCGAACGACTGGGCGGATGCGGTGATGTACTTCGTGTTCGTGGATCGGTTCCTCGACGGCAATCCCGCGAACAACCCGCCGGTCGGGACGACCGATCAAGCGGCCCAGTGGCGCGGCGGGGACTGGGCGGGGGTGAAGTCAAAGGTCGAAGCGGGCTACTTCAACGACCTCGGCGTCAACACGCTCTGGATCTCCGCGCCGATGAACAACACGAGCAGCCTCGGCATCGGCCAGAGCGACACCCACCAGTACACCGGCTACCACGGCTACTGGCCCACGGTGCTCGACCAGACCGAGGAGCACTTCGGCACGATGCAGGAGCTGAAGGACCTGGTGGCCGCTGCGCACGCCAAGGGCCTCAAGGTGATCGTCGACTACGTGATGAACCACGTGCACGTCGACTCGCCCCTGTACGCCGCGCACTCGGACTGGTTCTGGGACAAGGGCAACTGCATCTGCGGCGCCGGCTGCAGTTGGGACGGCGCAGAGGGCAAGCGCTGCTGGTTCACGGAGTACCTGCCGGACTTCAACTTCACCAACGCCGCGGCCCGCGACTACTCCGTCTCCAACGCCGTGTGGTGGGTGCAGCAGACCGGCGTGGACGGCTTCCGCCTCGATGCGGTCAAGCACATCGAGGACCAGTGGCTCCTCGATCTGCGCGCGCGCATCACCGACGAGATCGAGCCGGTCACCCAGAAGCACTTCTACATGGTGGGCGAGACGTTCACCGGCGACCGCAACCTCATCAAGTACTACGTCAGCCCGTCGATGCTCGACGGCCAGTTCGAGTTCCCGCTGCGCCTCGACCTGATCAACACGTTGCTGACGCGCACCTCCGGGTTGAACAACCTCGACGCGGCGCTCGGCTCCTATGAGAGCTACTACGGCTCGTCGGCGCTGATGAGCACGTTCATCGGCAACCACGATGTCCCCCGCTCGATCCACTTCGCGGAGAGCACACCGATCTCGCAGGACCCCTGGTACGGCGGCAAGGACCGCGCGTGGACCAACCAGCCCGCGCTCCCTTCCTCGGTCGAACCCTTCGAGCGTCTCGCCAACGCCTTCACCGTCCTGTTCACCGTGCGCGGCGTGCCCCTCGTGTACTACGGCGACGAGATCGGCATGCCCGGCGCCGGCGACCCGGACAACCGTCGCATGATGACCTGGTCCGGCTACTCCGCCGGTCAGCAAGTCCTGCTCGATCGCATCAAGAAGCTCGGCGCGGCGCGCAAGGCGCACGCGGCCTTGCGACGCGGCACGCGCACGACCCTCAGCAGCGATCAGAACACGATCCTCTATCGCATGCAGTCCGCCTCCGACACGGTCTACGTCGCGATCAACCGGAGCGACTCGATCCAGGGGACGGGCGGCCTGCCGACCTCGTCGTTCAAGGACCTGATGACAGGTCAGACGGTGCAGGGGCCGTCGATCTCGGTGCAGGCCCGCTCCTCGATGGTCCTCATCCCGCAGTAGCCCTCCGGTTCGATCCCTCCACGCGCCCGCGTTGACAAGCTGGCAAGCCGGCCGCGCCCGGCGGCGGCTCCAGCCGTCATGCTGTCATCCATCGAGACTCTCCCCGCGCTGTTGCATCGCAAGCGCGCAGGATCGCTTGCGCGCGGCGCATGGCACGCTTCTGGCTCCGAGGCGTGCATGGTCAAACCTCGACGCGTCCGACAAGCGCTGACCTTCGCGGGCTTCGCCGCGCTCGGTCTGGCGTCCTGGCTGCAGACCTCTGCCATCAGCCGCTGGCTCGGCACGCGGCTCTCGCTCGACGCGACAGAGCTCGCAGCGGAGCCCGCGACCTCGGCGCGCCGCGCGGAGTCCGATGAAACCGCAGCGAGCCTCCCCGCGACAACGCGCGCCCGTCGCGAGGGTCGCACGGGGAATGATCCAGCGGCACCACCTGTTGCCGATCCGAAAGCGGCAACCGAGTGCAAAGGAACCGGACGACTCGCGCTCATCGTTGCCGATCCCGAACAGGAAGGCTCAGTGGCCGTCGTGGTGCCTCCGGATGGAAGGCCCTCGGTACGGCTCAAGACTGGTTCGCTCTACGAAGGAAGCACGGTATGGCACATCGGCACGGATCGGGTCTGGCTTCTCGCTGCGGGCACGACGTGCCAGTGGCGAATGTACGAGCCGGCCGAGCCAGCCCCGACCCGTGGTGACGCCCCGCGTGGAAGGCTCGCCGCCGCCACGGACATCGAGAAGGTCGGCGTCAACGAGTTCCGCGTGGATCGCTCCCTGCTCGACAAGATCGTGCAGAACCCCGGGGACCTGATGCGCGTGCGCGTGGTTCCCGAACAGGAAGGAGGCAGGGCCGCCGGCTTGCGGCTCGACGGAATCAAGCCCGGCACGTTGCTGGGAATGCTCGGACTTCAGAACGGCGATCGGTTGGAGGCGATCAACGGAATGTCGATGGAGGATCCCGTAGTGGCCATGGGAGCGTTCGCGAGGCTGCGCCACGAGAAGCATCTCGTCGTGACGGTCCGTCGCGGAGGAAAGGAGGTCAACATCGACGTGAGCGTCGTGTGAGCCCGGGACACGGCGACGCGTTCAGTAGTGCGGGGGTGGCGGCTCGTCGGCGGGGTCGCGCAGCGCAACGCTCTTCACCGCCGGCAGCCGCTTCGCCAGCAGGTCGAGCGCTTCGCGCAGCTCGTGCATCTCGAGCTGCTGCTGGCTGACGATCAGCTCGAGCTTGCGGATCCGCTCGTCCTGGTACGCGAAGGTGTTCTCCAGCTCGATGATGCGCTTGTCCATGCAGCGGAGCTAGCACGGCAGCCCGGAGCAGGCCCGTCTGCGATCCCCACCTCGGCGCCAGATGCCCGTGCCGTGGTTGAGCGCCGATTCGTGACGACCTTCCCCGCACACAAGGCGTTCCGCTCTCACGCGATCCCATGCGCTCCGCGGGCTTCCGTAACCGCGTACGCAAGTCGCCGGCGCCGATCGAGGGCTTGCCCCTCGCGGCCCCATCCCGTAGATTTGAGCGCGTATGCGACCGCGCTCTGTACCTTCGCTGCTCCCGGTGATCGCTGCCCTGCCCTTCGGCATGGCCGCTTGCACCAACGACGTCGTCGCCGTAGCCGATGCGAACACCTCCGCGACCGAGGCCCTCCTCGTGGTCGACCAGGTCGTTGCGGCCCAAGGCGAAGATGCCACCCGTTCCCACGCCTCGATGTGGTTCCTGCGCGCTTCCGACGAGCCGTCGATCGCTGCAGCGAGCCGTCTTGTGGCCGACGTCGTCGAAGTCCCTGCCCTGGGCACATGCGTCAACGTCGGCGACCCGGCCACCCAGGCCATGCCCCCCTCCCTCTCGCCGATCGAGCTCGCCTTCGCCGGCGAGGTCACCGTGGAAGCGGGCAGCGTGCGCGTACCGCTCGCGATGCGAGCCTTTCCCGATGTCGCCAACCTCGTGTCCGGCGTCATGTACACCGCCCCCGGGCAGACCGATCTCGCCCTGCCTCTGGGGGGATCGTTCGGCGTACGAACATCCGGCGCGGAAGGGCTGAGTGCGATCGACGCCCTCGCGGAGGCCCCCGTTGCTCCCGCTTCTGTGAAGCTCGACGGGTTGGAGCTCGACGCCGCGGACCTGACGGCGCGTCGCGGCCAGGCTCTCGCGATCACCTGGCAGCCCGCTGCCGCCGGCGACCTGGTCTATGTCGACGTCGAACCCGTTCCCGGCTCGCCCTCGGACCGCGTGCGCTGCGCCATGGCCGACAGCGGCGAAGCGCGTCTCTCGGAGACCGCGATCCCCGAGACCGATGCGATGACCTTGACGATCCACCGCGTGCGCGTGGCGCCTCTGCGTACCTCCTCCGGGAACGTTGGCACCGCCCACTTCGACGTCGCCATCTCC
>CAYMUE010000287.1:0-5683 GCA_964393505.1 uncultured Polyangiaceae bacterium | reverse complement strand
GAGCGAGAGCCCCTCGGCGCCGGCGGCGGTGATGATCCGCGCAGCCGCGTACTTCTGCCCCTCACACCACACGTTCAACCTGCTCGCCTTCGCTGCCCCCACGGCCTCGTGGTCGTGGGACGCGAGCAGGAAGCACCTGCTGGAGCCGGGGAGCGCAACGGGCGTGATTCCGTGGACGAAGCGCACCGACGCAGGCGGAGTCAGGCGCTCGTCGGAGGATGCGATCGACGGCTTGGCGATCGCGCCGTTCGCAGTCAGAGCGTAGCGATCGAGGAAGGCCTCGTCGGCGGAGGGGGCTGCGACCCAGAGGGCGTTTGCATCCGGATCGTAGGCGAGCGCAGCGTCGGTCGCGCGCACTGCGAACGTCTCGGATGCCTGCAGGTCGTGGATCTCAGGGGCGTCGGGCATGTCCGGGTCGGGCGCTGCCACCGCCTTCGACAATGCGGGATCGAAGGTCAGGACCTGCTTGCCCGTTGTGGCGTACAAGCGACCGTGGGCCCGGGCGAGGCCACCGAGAGGGACCGTGATCGGCGCCCCGGTCGCGTCGGAGAGGCGCAGCACGCGACGGAGCCGATAGGTCGTGAGGTCGGCCTCCGCCAGGAGCGTGGCATTCGCGTCGGGATTCCCTCCGTCGGTAGCGACGTAGTGCATCCCCAGCCACATCGTCTTGCCGTCCTCGGAGACGGCGACCCCCGTGGGGACGTAGCGGTCGTTGGCGAGGGGGATTCCGATCCGCGTGCGGGCCTTGGCGACACCGTGGAAGCGAGAGTCGCGATCGGTGAGCATGATGCGTCGGGCGAAGTTGATGCGACGATCGGAGTAGGGCGGGTCGGCAGACGAAGAGCCGGCGGGCTCCGGCACGACGAGGTAGTCGTGGTAGCTCGGCATTCCGTTGTACCGTCCTCCATCCCGGAAGAACGGGCTGCCCAACACGTCATCGCTGAGCGGATGGTTGTACGCCATCACCGCGTGCATTGCGCCGTCGAACCCCTCGCCTTCGAGCACACCGCCATTGGGCTCAGCGGCCACGGCGGGGAGCTCCGGGCTGTCCATCAGCGCCGAGCCGTGATCGAGCGGCACGGTCTGCTCCTTGGTGCGAAGGCCGTCCACGAAGAACGCGACACGCAGATCGTCGGTGCGCTTGGTGACCGAGACCGAGACCGAGTACCAGCGCTGCGGCTCGATCGACGTCGTGTCATCGGTGATCTTGTGGCGGTACGCCGTCCCGCCGTCGTCGGTGGTGAAGAGCACCAGAAGGTGTCCGTCGGCGATGTCGAGGGAGACCCCTTTGTTCGACCCGGTGTTCGAGAACAGCGTGCGGTATCCGTTGACGGAGCGGGCGCGGAACCAGGCTTGCACGGTGAAGCCCTGGGGCTGCAACTGGATCGCCTTGTCGCCGAGGTAGCCGGGGGACGCGCCGGTGGTGACACCGTGGAAGTCGGCGTAGCGGAACGACGAGAACGGCGCCGCTCGCTTGACCTCGATCGTTTCCACGCCTGTGGACAGGGTGCCGGGGCTGGTCGAGGTGCCGTCAGCGCGCCACCGGAAGATCACGCCCGGCTCCGACCCGAAGGACGGGTTCGCGTGCGTGAGCAGGTCCGGAACGCTGTAGGGCGGGGCGTCGGGACCGCCATCCACCGACGCCTCTGCTGCGGCATCGGGAGCGACGATCACGTCGGCGGATGATTCGGTCGCGGCGTCGGCCTGGACGCCGCCGTCGACCCCGGACCAGGCTTCAGGGCTGCCATCATCGCTTCCGCATCCGGCGAGCGCCGCAGCCAAGGCAACCAGGGAGCCGAGCGAGCACAGCGGCCGGCGTCGCAACGCCAGAGCAAGGCAGATTGAGCGCGAAGTCATGTCGAAGAAATACCCGGTGGCGACGGGAGCGTCGAGTCGCAAGCGATGGGTGGCGCACTCCCCTCGGATCGGGGTAGGGTTGCGTCGTGCCAGTCCTGTTTACCCAAGGTGACCTGTTCGCGACTCCGGACCTTCGTGCCTACGCGCACGGATGCACGTGCACCGGCAGCATGGATGCGGGTGTCGGCCTGGCGTTCAAGAAGCGCTGGCCTCAGATGGCGGAGCAGTACCGCGCGCTGTGCGCGGATCGTCGCTTTCATCTCGGCGACGTGTTCGTGTGGAGCGAGGGCGACGTGACTGTTTACAACCTCGCGGTGCAGGAGAACTGGAAGTCCCGGGCGAAGCTCGCGGCGCTCAAGCACGCAATCGAGCATATGGTGCAGATTGCGCCGAAGTCAGGGGTCCGAAGAATTGGCCTGCCCCGGATCGGGAGCGGACTGGGCGGCCTCGACTGGTCGCGTGTTCGCAGCGTGTTCGAGGAGATCGGCGCGAAGACCGATGTCGAGCTTGTCGTGTTCGACAAGTTCGTTCGCGCGACGACGCCCTGAGAGCGGTCGTCGAATCCGTTGAAGACCGGAGCCGCGGGAGACCGCATCGTTCGGGGAACTCGGCGCTGATTCGCCCTGCGGATAAGCGGCATCTGTTCCGCCGTGAGCCGTGTCGTTGTAGTCTTGCACCATGCGGCAACTCACTTCTCTTCGATCGGTTTCGATGGTCTCGCGAATCTGTTCGGTCCTGGCGGCAGCGACCCTGACGGCGTGCGGTGGTGGTGATGATGGTGGGGGAGAGCCGCAGCAGCCTACGCAGGACTCGGGAGCGGATGTCACGTCTCCGGATGGCGCCGCGGGAGCGGCCGGGGGGACGATCGAGGCGGGGGCGGGAGGCAGCTCGGGTGCCGCGGGCAATGCGGGAGCCGGCGGCAGCTCGGGTGCAGCGGGCAATGCGGGAGCCGGCGGCAGCTCGGGTGCAGCGGGCAATGCGGGAGTCGGCGGCAGCTCCGGTGCAGCGGGCCAGGGCGGGGATGCGGGCGCAGCGGGGGGGGATCCCGATGGCGGAGCCGATGCGCAGCAAGACGTCGAGGTCGAGGCGGGCTGCGATCCGACGGCATGTCCCGGGGTCGACGACGCGTGCGGACATCGGGTCTGCAGCGACGGCGGCTGCGCGATGGAGTATGCGGCGGACGGCACGGCGACGCCGACGCAGGACGCGGGCGATTGCCGAAAGGTGGTGTGCGACGGCGCCGGGAGCACGAAGTCGATCGTGGACGACGACGATCTTCCCGACGATTCGAATCCGTGCACGAGCGATGTCTGTACGGACGGGGATCCTTCTCACACGGACCTTTCGAGCGGGACGTCGTGCGGAGAGGATCTCGTGTGTGATGGTGCGGGGGCGTGCGTCGGGTGCGTGCAGGCATCGGACTGCGCCGGCGAGGACTCCGAGTGCGCGATGCGCACGTGCGAGGACAACAAGTGCGGAGTCTCCTACGTGGCTGTCGGGACGCCGGTTTCAACCCAGACGCCTGGCGATTGCCTGATCAGTCAGTGCGACGGAAGTGGCCACGTCGAGCCGGCCGTGGATGACAATGATCTCCCCGTGGATGGCGACCCTTGCACGTTGGACGCCTGCACTTCGGGAGCCGCTTCAAATCCTCCGGCACCGGCGAAGACAGCGTGTGGTGTCGGCGGCGAAGACGTATGCGACGGAGCAGGGGTGTGCGTGGCGTGTATCGACGCGGGCGATTGTCCTGGCAGCGACACGGAGTGCGCGACGCGCACTTGCGACCCGGCGCACGTGTGCGGTGTGGAATACGCGGCAGAGGGCACGCTTCTGGCCGGCCAGTTGGCGGGCGACTGCTTGCAGAGAACGTGCGACGGGAACGGTGTCGAGCAGTCGACGATCGACGACTTCGATTTGCCGGACGACGGCAACGACTGCACGATGGACTCCTGCAGCGGCGGGGTGGTCACTTACGTGGCGTCGGCCGCGCGAACGGGCTGCGACGACGACAACGGCGCGATGTGCGATGGCGACGGGCACTGCGTGGTGTGCGTGGACGCGACGGACTGCGCGGGTGTGGACACCGACTGTCTGAAGAAGACGTGCATCGACGGCATGTGCGGGACGGCGCCGACGGCGCAGGGAACGCCTTTGACGTCGCAGGTCGCCGGGGATTGCCAGACTGCGATCTGCGACGGCAATGGCGGCGTGCTCACGCAGGAGGACAACTCGGATTTGCCGGATGACGGGAACGACTGCACGGACGACGCGTGCGTCGGCGGCACGCCGACACATGCTCCGTCGGCTGCGAAGACACCGTGTGGCAGCAACGGCGGGAGCCTGTGCGATGGCGCGGGGGCGTGCGTGGGCTGCGTGGCGCCCGAGGACTGCAGCGGGACCGACGGAGTGTGCGGGGTTCGGACGTGCGTAGCGGGTCAGTGCGGGCGCAACGACCTGCCGGCCGGCACGAAGACCGCGTCGCAGATCGCGGGCGACTGCAAGGTCAATCAGTGCGACGGGCTCGGGGGTGTGGTGGTCGCGAACGCCAACACCGACGTGCCGGTGGACGGCAAGCAGTGCACGCAGGACCTGTGCACCAACGGGACGCCGTCCAATCCGGCGCAGCCCGCGGGCACGCCCTGCAGCGAGAACGAAGGGACGAGCTGCAACACGCTCAAGCAGTGCATTCCAACCTACTACCTGCTGCGAGTGGGCACCGGCACCGGCGCGCTGAGCACATCGGCTGCGCCGGCATTCCTCGAGCAGCGTGATGCCTACGGGACGCCGGTGGGGCCGGTGGTCGCGCTGCCGGTTGCGGCGTCGGGGGGGCAGCGAGCGTTCACGCTGTCGGGCACCGACGTGAACGGGGGGAGGCTCTCGCGCTCGAACGACGGCAAGTACGTGGTTGCGCTGGGCTACTCGCAGGTGCCGGGCACAGCGACCCCCTACAGTGTCGCGCCGTCGGCTTCCGCGCCTCGGGTGGTCCTGCGGGTCAGCTCGACCGGCGTGGTGGACACGAGCACGGGGATCAGCCTGTCGAGCGCCAGCGGCAACGCACGCACGGCGGCGAGCAACAACGGCGCAGGGATGTGGGCAGCGGGCTCGGCCGGAGGGATCACGTACGTACCCTTCGGCACGACCGGAGGGGTGCAGATTTCGACGAACCCGGCTTTGCTGTACTCGCTGCAAGCTTTTGGCGGGCAACTGTACGGATCGTCCTACGGCGTGACGGGCTTTGCCAGTGTGTTCAAGGTGGGAACGGGGTTCCCCACGACAGCGACGCAGACCTGCACGACGCTGACGGGGCTGCCGACGGCTTCCGGACCGAATCCGTACGAGTTCGTGATGTTCGATCGCAGCTCGAGCGTACCGGGTATGGACACGCTGTATTTGGCAGACGCGAGTGCGGCAGCGACGGGCGGCGTGATCCAGAAGTGGACGTTCAACGGGACGACGTGGACCCGCGCGACGTTCACCGTGGGACTGCCGGTGGGCGTGCGTGGGCTGACGGGGTGGGTCTATCAGGGCAAGGTGCAGCTCATCGCGACCTCCACCGACACGCTGACGAAGGTGTTCTGGGTCGAGGACGACGGAACGACGACGCCGCCGTACTCGATCCTGCTCACGGCTTCGACGAACACCGCCTATCGCGGTGTGTCGGTCGTGCCTCGCTGACCGTCCTCTCCCCGACAGTTCGCTGTACGAATCGTCTCTCGATCAGGTCTTGAGACCCCGGTCGATCGGGATGCGCTTGGCTTCGGCCCGCTCGGCCTCGGAGACGATGGAATCGCGCCAGCGGTTGAACAGCGGGTTGATGCGATCGTTG
>CAYMUE010000286.1:0-5693 GCA_964393505.1 uncultured Polyangiaceae bacterium | reverse complement strand
TGCAGTGGGCCGAATCATGCCTTCCCAGTTCGCCAGACAGCTCGCCACCGAGGACTTCCGCAGGGAGACCGTCGCCCGGGTCCCGGCGAATCCCGAGGCCGCCCGGCTCGACCCGATTCGGGAGGCGTTCGATTCGGTCGTCGCGCTCGGCCTGCGCACGGTGCACTTGCCGGGGTTGCGCCTGCGCCCTGGTGATCCGGAGGCGGAGTCGCTGCTCGACGCGGTGCTGGCGGAGGCGCGGACCCGGGGGGTTCGCGTCGTGGCCGATTGCGCGCTGGGGCCCTTCGACGAAGACGATCGGGGGCAGCAGCGGCGGGTCAAGGAGGTGGTGGGCGGGTGGGCGGCCCGCGGCCTCGACGGGCTGCGGTTCGGCGGGATGGGGTGGATCCCGCTGTGGTACTGGCAGGAGCTGGCCACGGACCTGCGCAGGGTATCGCCGCAGATGCTGTTGTTCGGCGAGCAGGGGGAGGAGGGGGCGCTGGACGAGCGCGCGTTCGAGCACACGAGCGGGATGACGTTGGCCGATCGCGGGATGCGAGCGGCGCTGGAGGAGGCGCTGGCGCGGGACGGTTGGCGCGGGTTCGGGGTGATGGGAGAGCTGTTCCAGCGCGACGGCGACTGGCGCACGGCGTCGTCGATGGTGACGTTCGTGGACGCGCCCGGCCTCGCGCGGTTCCGATCGTTGCGCGACGACCCGGTGTGTCATCGGATGGCGACGCTGCTGGCGCTGACCGCGCGCGGCATCCCGTGTATCGAAGCGAGTGGGCAGTCGGAGGAGCCCGGGGGTCTTCGGGCGGACGACGTACGCGCCCTGGCGTTGCTGCGGCAGCGCAACCTGGCAGTGCAGAAGGGGGGCATGTTCATGCACGTGGTGGCCCCGGATCTGCTCGTATTTTCCCGTCGCTACATGGGCGCATCGGTGGTGGTGGCGATGAACAAGGGCGGCGCGTCGGAGGTGCACGCCGCGGACCTGCCGCTGGCGAACGGGACGTGGGAGTGCCTGTTGACGGGCCGGGCGATCGAGGTCTCGGACGGGTGGGCGACGCTGTCGTTGGAGCCCGGGGAGGTGCTGGTGCTGGAGCGTCCGACGCCGGCGGGCAACGGGCGGTTGCACGTGGAGTTCCAGCTCAACGGGCTGCACACGCGCTTCGGCGAGGATGTGTTCCTGACGGGGGACTGCCCGGAGCTCGGGGAGTGGGACACGTCGAGCCCGGTGCGGATGGAGTACGTCAACGGCAACACGTGGTGCGCGGACGTGTCGTTTTCGCCTTCCTGCGGCGAGTCGATCGCTTGGAAGTACCTGATCCGATCTGCGCACGGGATTGTTCGTGAGCCGATACTTCCGCGGGTGGGGACGTTGCCGGAGGGGGGAGCGATCCGGATCCGCGACGACTGGGCGCGGAGCTGAAGGGTCAGCCGGCGAGCGGCGTTTCGGAGGCGCGCATGCGCAGCCCGCGCGGGAGCCGGTCGAACCCCTGGCCGTAGCACTGGTCGACGTCGGTAACGGAGACGAACGCCTTGCGGTCGATGTCAGCGACCTTCCTGCGCAGGTCGGGCATCTGCTTGCGGGCGACGATGGTGGTGAGGACCTTGCGGGGCAGGCCGGTATAGCCTCCCTTGGCTTCGTAGACGGTGATGCCGCGGCCCATGTCGTAGATGACGAAGTCCGCGATCTCTTCGGCCTTCGACGAGATGATGGTGACCATCTGGTTGGAGGGTTTTCCGTGGAGGATGAGGTCGATGACCTTCACCTCGACGAAGATCATGAGGAGGGAGTACATGACCTGATTGGCGCCGAAGAAGGCGAGGGCGGAGCCGAGAACGACGACATCGACGACGAGCAGGGTCTTGGAGATTTCGACGCCGAGCAGCTTGCGCAGGATTTGGGCGAGGGCGTCGGCGCCGCCGGTGGCCGCGCCGTGCAGGTAGACCAGGCCGAGCCCCACGCCGCAGACCCCGCCGCCGTAGAAGGCTGCGAGCAGGGGATCGCGCGTGATCGGGGTGATCTTCAGCACGACGGTGAACAGGTCGAGGGCGAGGGCGAGGACGATGGCGGCGACGACGGTCTTGGCGCCGAAGCCCTTGCCGAGGACCTTGAGCCCGACGGCGAAGAAGGCGGCGGTCAGGGCGAGGCCGGTGATGCCGGCGGGCATGTGCAGCAGCTTGTTGGCGATGATGCCGACGCCGGTGACGCCCCCTTCGAGCATGTCGTTGGGGATGATGAACGCGGCGTAGCCCCAGGCGGCGAGCACCGCGCCGAAGACGATCCCGATCCAGGGGAGGATCACGCGCCTGAGGAACTCTTTGGTTGTGACAGACATCGGAGAAGCTCCGTGTTTCGACGCAGGGCCGCACGTCGCCGCAGGACGCCGTTTCGCATCGAAAGCCTCACGCTTCGGAGTCCTGCGATGGGCACGCGCGAGCGTCGCCCGCGTGCTGGTTCGTTCTGGCGCCCTTCCTAGCACGCCCGCGGCGAGATGCCCGTCCCACCTCTCACGCCCCCCCCCCCCGCACTCCCGCATCGATTCCGCGCCGGTGGATCCGATCGGCCCCGGCGTGCTTGAATGCCCCCGTGAACAACCACGAAGACCGCGTGGATCGCCCCCTGCGTGAGCGGTTGGAGCGGCTCGAGCTCGACCTCGCCCGCGAGCGCAAGGCGAATGCGGCACTTCGTGACGTGGCCCTCGCCCTCGGCACCCCCCTCGACCTCGACAACATGCTCGAGCTGGTGCTCGCGAAGGCGGCGGACCTGCTCGAGGCCGATCGGGCTACTCTGTATCTCATCGACGACGCCACCGGCGAGCTGGTGTCGCGTCATGTGACTGGCGGGACGGTGAGCACCATCCGCCTTTCGGTGGGCGACGGCATCGCCGGGAGCGTGGTCAAGTCGGGCAAGACGATCCGGGTGCGCGACGCGTACAAGGACAAGCGGTTCGATCGGACGTGGGACCTGCAGACGGGGTATCGGACGCGGGCGATCCTGGCGGTGCCGATGAAAAACCACGTGGGTCGGACGATCGGCGTGCTGCAGGTGTTGAACAAGCGGGATGGCAAGGAGTTCAGCGCCGACGACGAGGGGATGCTTGCGTCGCTGGCGACGCAAGCGGCGATCTCAATCGACAATGCGCGGCTGTTCCTGTCGGTGGTGCAGAAGAACGTGCAGCTTCGCGACGCGCAGCAGCAGCTCGAGAGGAAGGTGGCGCAGCTCAACCTGCTGTTCGACCTGGAGAGCGCGATGGCGCGCGCCGGCTCGGAACCCGAGCTGGCCGATGCGGTCCTGCGCGAGACCGTTCGGGCCGCGCAGTTTTCCGCGGGTGCGTTGCTCGTTTCCGATCCGGCCAGCGAGCTGCCGATCCTGTACTGGTTCCGACGCGGCAACGCCCTGTTGGGAAGCCGCCCTCAGTCGCGCCCCCCGGCCGACAGCCTCCTGGCCCGCGCCATGGCCGGCTCCACGCAGCTCACTCAGCCGGCTCAGGATGCACGAACGCTGGCGGAGTCCTCCAGCCTCGGGTTCGACGTCCGCTCCGGCGTGGCGGTCTCGCTCACCTCCGAAGAGGGCGCAGCGCTCGGGGCCCTGGGTCTGTACGATCCGCTCGACGACCGGGCGCTGCTGGACGACGACGTGGAGCTGGCGCGGCTGGTTGCGGTCAACGCGACGACGGCGGTGAGCCTGCAGCGCGCGCGGGATTCGCGCGAGCGCACCGAGCGTTTGTCGACGATCGGGCGTTTGCTTTCGGGAGTGTTGCACGACCTGAAGACGCCGATGACGGTGATTGCAGGGTACGTGCAGCTGCTGTCGATGACGGAGGATCCGAAGCTGCGCGAGGAGTACACGGATCTGATCCTGCGGCAGTTCGATCACATCACGGCGATGCAGCGTGAGGTGCTGGCCTTCGCGCGTGGAGAGCGGACGCTGCTGCTGAGCAAGGTGTACCTGTCGCGATACGCCGACGAGCTTCGTGCCCAGATCGAGCGGGAGCTGCAGGGGCGTCCGGTGAAGCTCGAGATGAACGTCAACGATCGCGGGATCGCCCGGTTCGACGAGGGGAAGATCACGCGGGCGCTGCACAACCTGGTGCGCAACGCGATCGAGGCGATGGGTCCCGCGGGGGGAACGTTGACCCTCGGGGTCGATCGCGATGGCGATTCGATCGTGTTCACGGTGGCCGACACGGGCCCGGGGATCCCCAAGGAGATCGAGGGCAAGCTCTTCGAGTCCTTCGTGTCGCAGAAGCCCGGCGGCACGGGGCTCGGGCTGGCGATCGTCAAGAAGGTCGTGGGCGAACACGGCGGCTCTGCCTCGGTCTCCTCGTCGTCGAAGGGCGCGGTGTTCCACCTGCGCATCCCCCACGGAGACACGCCCCGGAGCTGAGCGCCTCGTCAGTCCGCGGGGACCACCGTCGAGGGATCCTCCGGGTCCACCCTAACGGCGATGCGCGCGCCCGGAGCGAACTGGCCGGGGTTCGCTGCCAGCAGCTTCATCCTGGTGACGTAGGGCGCCTGGCCGGGGGCCAGCACCATCAGCTCGACCTCGATCTGCGGGACCTCGTTGACGCTCATCCCGGTGGGAGTGATGGCGCGCACCTGCGCGTCGGCGCGCACGCCGTGCAGGCGCAGATGCGCCATGCGCTTGGAGTGCCGCAGGGCCTTGATGCCCCCGAAGAAGAACACCAGGCCGAGGGGGCCCATGACCGCGAGGCAGATGCCGGGACCGATGAGCCAATCCCAGGCCTCGTTGGCGATCGCGATGACCATGCCCACGAGGCAACCCAGGGCCATCAGCACGAACAGCACGCCCATGGGGATGAAGACCATGGCGAGGGCTCCGCCGGTAGCCTGGCCGAGACCGGAAGCCGCTGCGCTTCCGAAGGAGGATTCGGACACGGGATAGCTCGCGGCGCAGATGCCCCACTTCGCGTTGACCTGCACGATCCGCGTGATGGTCGCCGCGTGCCCCGCGTGCATCCGCTCGAGCAGCAGCCCCACCGCCGCCTGCATCTGCCCCATCTTCTCCCACGCGTTCGCCCGCAGCACCGCGCAGTAGTCGTCGAGCGCGTCCTGGATCGGCACCGAGTCGTTCGCGCTCCCCAGGACCTGCACCACACGCTGGTAGTTGCCGGACAGCGTGTCGATGAGCGCGCGCGCCGCACGCCACTCCGAGTCGCTCTCCAGATCGTCGGACTGCGGATCGCACAGGCGGAGCCACTCCTCCGCGCCCGCGAGGTCACCGAGCTTGGCCGACGCCCGCGCGAGGTAGCTCATCATGACCTGCCGGTGGCGCGGCAGGGTCACGACGTCGAGCACGCTCTCGAACATGCCGCGCTGACGCATCAGGTCGCCCTGCTCGGAGAAGATGTTGGAGAGCCCCATGGTGACGAACAAGAGGCGCTCGGCGGCTTCGTAGTCCTGCACGGACTCGAGCTGCTTGCGGGTCGACTGCCAGACCGCCATAGCCTCCTGCAGCTTCCACGGCGGGATGGTGCCGCCCTGGAACAGGGCCTGTAGCCCTGCGGGTGGGAGCATCGGCTGGCCGTCCTGCGCGCGGAGCCGCGCGAGACGCTCGTGTTCGGGCAACGGAGCGGTCGCGCGCGCCTGTGCGACGAAGGTCATGTTGCGTGCGGCCACGCGGTTCTGCGCCCCGCAGAAGCGGCACGGCATCATGCCGCCCGTCACGGCCGCTTGCAGAGGCGCTC
>CAYMUE010000285.1:0-5701 GCA_964393505.1 uncultured Polyangiaceae bacterium | reverse complement strand
CGGAGGTCTTCTTCACGGACAACACCGGCGGCACGATCATGAAGGTGCCTGCGGCCGGAGGCGCGGCTTCCACCCTCGCCTCGTTGCAGAGCGCCCCCCAGGGGATCGTCGCGCTGCCCGGGATCCCGGCAACCGCGTACTGGACCAACCACACCGGGACCGACATCATCGGCACAGCGAACACGGACGGGACCGCGCCTCACGTGCTGCTCACCGGGGATGCGGGAGCGGCCTGGATCGCCACCGACGGCTCCAGCCTGTTCTGGACCAACGATGTGACTCCGGGCGTCTGGAAGGTCGGTGTCGGAAGCGTCTCCAAGCCGACGCAGCTCTCGGCCACGGGCAGCACTCCGACCTGTATCGCCGTCGACGGCCCCTACGTGTACTGGACCGATTACGGCGCGGGGAAGGTCAACCGAGTGGGAAAGGACGGGACCGGCGAGAAGGTGATCGCGAGCTCGGCCAATCCCAGAGGCATTGCCGTGGACGACAAGTGCGTGTGGTGGGTCCAAGGAAGCTCGGGCGACGTCTGGGGCGCGCCGAAGTAGCGACACCCGTCTTGGCGAGCCGGTGATCCTGGCGAGCGCAGTCGATTTCCACGAGGCGATCGCCGAAGCTGCCGGCGACGACCGTCACGGGATCGTTGCGCGGAATCGCGCCGCGCATCGCCGCTTTTCTCGAGCATTTCAGCCCGGCACGCACAAGGCCGGAGGAGCGCTGCAGGGAAGGATCGGGCTGTGCGCGTCGAGGCGGATCTCCTGGACTGGAGGCAATGCAGACGCGGAACCTCTTGAAGCTGGCGCTTGCTGCAGCGGTCGTCGGATGGCCGGTGCCGGCAGCGGCGCAGGACAGCGCCGCCAGCGAAGCGCTCTTCAACAAGGGCGTGGCCGAGATGAAGGCCGGCCGCTACGAGGTCGCGTGCCCCGCCCTGCTCGAGAGCCAACGGCTCGAGGCGCGCGCCGGGACGGTGTTCGCGCTGGCGGAGTGCGAAGCGAAGTGGGGCAAGCTCGCCACGGCGGTCTCCCGCTACTCCGACTACGTGAACCTGGTGTCGCGGATGGAGGGCGCGGACGAGAAGCGCCATCGCTCGCGGGCCAAGAAGGCCAAGGCGGCCATGGACGAGCTCCGAGCGAAGGTCCCGCAGCTCACGCTCGTCCTGCCGGAGAACGCTCCTTCCGGCACGGTGGTCAAGCGGGACGGGGTGCCCTTGAGCGGCGTCTCGCTGGGAATGGCGCTCCCGGTCGATCCGGGCGAGCACGTCCTGAGCACGCAGGTCCCCGGGGGGCCGGAGCACGAGCAGAAGGTTTCGATTGCGGTCGGCGAGACGAAGCAGGTCGTGCTCGAGATGGAGCTCCCCGCGCCGGTCGCGAAACCTGCAGCTCCCGTCGCACCCAAGGAGCCTCCCGTCGTGGTTGCCGCTCCGCCGCCGAAAGACCGGACCTGGGTCTACGTCGCCGGAGGCATCGGCGCAGCCGGTGTCCTGGTCGGGTCCGTAACCGCGTTGATGTCGATGAGCAAGAAGAGCTCGGTCGACGACAACTGCGACGGCACGTGGTGCAACCAGGAGGGCTACGACGCGGCGGAGAGCGGCAAGTCGCTGGCGCGGGTGAGCACGGTGGGGTTCGGCATCGGCATTGCCGGACTCGCCACGGGCCTGGTGCTCCATCTCACCTCGAAGCCCTCCAAGCCGAGGGACACGTCGGCTCGCGACGTTCGCCCCACGGTGTTCGCGAGCGGAACGCAGGCTTCGCTGGGCCTGCAGGGCAAGTGGTAGGCTCGTGCCCAGGATCAACGGACGATGAGATCGATGCGACACGCAAGCTGGATGAGCCGTTTCCGGGTGTGCTGCTGGAGCGCGGGCGCTGCGGCCTGCGGATCGGTGATCGTCGTCGCGGCGGGATGCGGGAGCATTCTCGGCTACGAGGACGAGTACCAGGTGAGAACCGACGGAGGCGGGTCCGACGGTTCGACACCGGGCAACGGAGGCGCCGCCGGCACGGGGGGCGGGTCCGACGCATCCGCAGGCGGCAACGGGGGTATGGCCGGCAATGGCGGGATGGCGGGCGACGGAGGCGTCGCTGGCACGGGGGGCGGGTCCGACGCATCCGCTGGCGGCAACGGGGGTATGGCGGGCAACGGGGGTATGGCGGGCAACGGGGGTATGGCGGGCACTGGCGGTATGGCGGGCACTGGCGGTATGGCGGGCAACGGGGGTAGCGCGGGAGTGGGGGGCTCCGGAGGAGCGGGAGGCTGCAAGCCGGGCGACGGGAAGTGTTCGGGAAACGTGCCCCAGACCTGCGATGCGCAGGGAGTCTGGGTGGACGGCGCTGCGTGCAGCGGCGAGAAGCCGATATGCACGATTGGAAAATGCGTGGGCTCGAGTGTTTCCAACCCGAACTGCGTTGGCTTGCCGAATACCTGTGGAGCCACCGGGACCGAAGACTGCTGCGCATCGAGCGTGGTCCCCGGAGGCACCTACAACCGGGAGGACGACCCGCTCTTTCCCGCAACAGTGAGCGACTTCCGAATGGACATCTACGAGGTGACCGTCGGACGGTTCCGAAGGTTCGTCGATGCCGGATATGGCACGCAAGCCAAACCGCCCGCGGACGGCAGCGGAGAGAATCCCCACCTGGCAGGGAGCGGGTGGAGCAGCAGCAAGTGGAACCAGTATCTGGAGGCTAATACTGCCGCGTTGAAGGCGGCACTGATGGTCGATGCTTCCTGTACGTGGTCGAATGATCCGTCGGGCAAAGAGGACTTTCCGATCATCAACGTAACCTGGGTCGAAGCGTTTGCGTTCTGCATCTGGGACGGCGGCAGACTCCCCACCTATGCCGAGTGGGACTACGCGGCTCGGGGTGGAAGCGAGCAGAGAGTACTGCCTTGGTCCAATCCGCCCGATTCGACGACGTGCGATTGCTCCTACGCTAACTACAAAGCCTGCGGCGGCGTCTTCACCAAGAAGGTCGGGACCCACTCGCCCCTGGGCGACGCGAAGTGGGGTCAGGCGGACTTGGTGGGCAACGCTGCGGAACTGCTGCGCGACGCGTACAACCAGCAGCTCCCCTATCCCTGCAACGACTGCGCGGATCTGACCCCTACGTACGCGAACCGGATGTCGTACGCGGGGGGGCTCGGCTCCCCATGCTCGCTGCAACGATCGACTGCTGAAGCCAGCTACCCACCCCCCAACGGGCGTTTGAAGAGTCTTGGCATCCGATGCGTGAGGAACCCGTAGCTCCCCCCGCAGCGCCCCTCACCTTCGGGCGCTATACCCTCCACGGCGAGATCGCCCATGGAGGCATGGCTACCGTGCACCTCGGCCGCCTCATGGGCCCCGTCGGTTTCTCCCGAACCGTCGCCGTCAAACGCCTCCACTCCACCTACGCCAAAGACCCCGAGTTCGTCGCCATGTTCATGGACGAAGCCCGGGTCGCCTCCCGCATCCAACACCCCCATGTCGTCTCCATCATCGACGTGGTCGCCGAAAAAGGCGAGCTGCTCCTGGTCATGGACTACATCCAGGGAGAGTCCGTCTCACGCCTCCTGCGCACCAGCCGCTCCCTCGGCGAGCACCTCGACCCCCGCATCGCCGTCAAGGTGCTCTCCGAGGTCCTCGGCGGGCTCCACGCCGCCCACGAGGCGCGCAGCGAGCGCGGACTCCCCCTCGGAATCGTCCATCGCGACGTCTCCCCGCAGAACGTGCTGATCGGGGTCGACGGCGTGGCGCACGTCATCGACTTCGGCGTGGCCAAGGCGGCGGGTCGGATGCAGCACACCCGCGACGGCCAGATCAAGGGCAAGCTGGCGTACATGGCCCCGGAGCAGATTCGCGGCGCCTCACTCGACCGCAGAACCGATATCTACGCAGCCTCCGCTGTGCTCTGGGAGATGCTGGCAGGACGCCGTCTGTTCACCGGCGACGAGGCAAGCCTCATGTACGCGGGGCTGACGACTCCGATTTCCCCTCCCCGCACGCTCAATCCGGAGGTGCCTGCCGCGCTCGACGCGGTCGTGATGAAAGGGCTGCAGAGGAATCCGGACAAGCGATATGCCTCTGCCCTCGAGATGGCCGACGCCCTCGAAGCGGCCCTGGCCCCTGCGTCGTCGCGCGAGGTTGCCCGCTGGTTGGAGCACCTCGCCGGCCAGACGCTGCACCAGCGCGCGAACCTCGTGGCGGAAGTCGAGAGCTTGTCGGGCGCGGAGCTGCCTCCCGCAAGAGACGCTCTGATCAGCGAGCTGTCCGAGGTCACCGCGGATGCCCTTCCCGCGGAGCCTGCTCCAGAATCCCCGGAGACGAATACCGGCTCTGCGGCCAGCGCGCCCATCGTGGTGCAGAGCCATGGCGCCCACCGGCTCATCTGGCTGGTGGCCGGCGTGAGCCTCACGCTGATCGTCGTCGCCGCATCGTTTCTCGCGTGGCGACTCGCCGTCGTCTCCTCGCGGCCCGAGCCCCGGCCTGCAACGTCCGTCGCGATCGCCCCGTCTGCTGCAGTGCAGCCGACACCCGCGCTGCCCTCGGCGTCCCCGAGCGAAGCGCCGCCTGCCGTCTCCGTGGCAGCCTCCGCTTCCGCCGCAGCGCTGCCGGCGACCGCGGGCTCATCTTCTGCCAGGCCCGCAACGACCAGGCCACGGCCAGGGCCGGCGACCGGCAAGGGCGGGTCCGCGACGCAACACGAGGGCTACACGCGAGACTGAAGGCCTGTCGATAGTCCGGCTCGCTCCCCCGCGCGGCGGGCCTGGTCGGAGCGGTGGCCCTTCAGCCTCGCGGAATCGCGTTCAGCGCGTTCCTGAAGGCTTCGAAGGAGTCACTCCGGGTTCGCTTCGCGCGATACGAGTCGATGCCAGCGGCAACGACATGACGAGCGATGGCGGGCGAGTCGGCCTCCTCGTAGTCGCGCACCTTCCGAGGGGACTTTCCCCGGGGGCGCACGCACCTCTTCAGCTCTTCCTTCGCGTCGCGGATTGAGCCGACGTGCTTGCCCACATGATCGTCGGGCGCGCGCCAGGAGGGGTTGGCCGCCTTGACCGCTTCGGGCCACAGGAACCACCAGGCCTCGATCTCCCAGGCGGGGGTCGGCCACTGAACCAGAGCTCGCCCAGGCCGAGCCTTCCCCCGGCGCGCTCCTCCAGCTCACGCACGCGCCCGGGATCGATCGCCGGGATGCGCGACGCACCGGTCCCCTCGTCTCGCTCGCAGACGATCAACTCCTCGGAGCGCAAGCGGTTCACGAACGCGGGCGAGTGCGTCGCGATCAGGAACTGTGTCTTCGACGAAGCCTCTCTGACCAGCTCCACGACGCGGTCGAACACGTGCGGATGCAGTCCGTGATCGATCTCCTCCATGCAGGTGAGGCGCGGAGGTGCGGGGTCGTAGAGCATCGCGAGGAGAGCGAGCGCGCGCACGGTGCCGAAGGAGGCATCCGCCAGGGAGGTGAGATCCTTGAGGCCCCGCTCCCGCAGCCCGACAGCAACCCCCACCGTCGGGCCCGGAAGCTCCGACAGCACGATCTCCTGGAGTCCTGGCGCCATCGTGATCGCGTCGCGCTGCAGCCGCTCGAACTGCTCCGGCTCGCTGTCGTGCAGGTAGGCAAGGAAGTCCGCCAGGTTCGACGCGTCGTGCGCCAGCCTCGTCGCCCTTCGCAGCTCCCCCGGACGGCGCGCGGCCTCCACATCGCCGTCGAAGACCCGGAATGTC
>CAYMUE010000284.1:1999-5764 GCA_964393505.1 uncultured Polyangiaceae bacterium | reverse complement strand
CAGATCACCAGCGCCGCCGAAATCGCCACGATCAGGCGCTCGCCGGCCGGGCGCGAGCGTTCTGCCGTCCGGCAACCGATACCCAACCCATCCCCTCCGAAGACGAGGTTTCCATGGATCGATTCCTCCTGCTGTCAGGCGTTGCGCTGCTCGGTGCGGCCCTCTCCGCGTGCGACAACAAGCCGGCCGAGAACAAGCCCGTGGCCACGGTCGGCGAGCCGACCGCGCTGACGAAGCCCGCGGCGGTTGCCGGGGCGAAGTACCGGATTGGCGCGGCAGAGTCGAAGATCGAGTTCGTGGGTGCGAAGATCACCGGCAAGCACGACGGCTCCTTCGGTGCGTTTTCCGGCACGGTCACGCTGCCCGGGGCCGACCCGACCGCGGGATCGGTGTCGGTGCAGATCGACACGTCGAGCCTGCAGTCGGACAACGAAACGCTGACCGGCCACTTGAAGAGCGCGGACTTCTTCGACGTCGCGAAGTACCCCAGGGCGCGATTCGAATCGACGTCGGTTCGGGCCGGCGGGGAGAAGGGCGCCTCGCACACGGTCAGCGGCAACCTGGAGCTGCACGGCGTGACCAAGGGAATCAGCTTCCCGGCGACGATCCGCGTCGTATCGAACACGGTCGAAGTCGATGCGGAGTTCGCGATCAACCGGAAGGACTTCGGGCTGGTCTACCCCGGAAAGCCGGACGATCTGATCAAGGACGAGGTGTTGATCAAGCTGAAGGTTCGCGCTCCCAAGGGGGAGTGAGGCGGGATTGACCGCGGCGACCTCAGCGCGATCGTCACGGGCGACTCGCCCTGTTCGGCCCGCCCCATGGCCCAGCGGCTCCACATCGACCACGTGCTGTCGAGCGATCCGAAGCCTTCGCGGATCGCGCGACAGCGCGGCTGGCGTGTGGAGCGCTGGTAGCTTTCAATCTTCCCTGCGCGTGTCCGACGCCCTACGCTCGCGCCATGCTGCTTCCCAACGCATACCTGGACATCATCGATCGGGCGCTGGCGGAGGATCTCGGCTCCGGTGACGTCACCACCGAGGCGACCGTGGACGCATCGACCGCGGCGCGCGCGACGGCCGTGGCGCGTCAGCCTCTGATCGTATGCGGCGGAGAGGTGTTCTTCGCGGTCTTCCGTCGCATCGATGCGTCGGTGCGTTGCGAGAAGCTGGTCGACGACGGCGCGAAGGTCGAGCGCGGGGCGGCGATCTGGCGGGTCGAAGGGACGGCTCGCAGCCTGCTGATGGGCGAGCGCGTCTCGCTGAACCTCTCGCAGCGCATGAGCGGCGTCGCAACCTTGACCCGCGCCTATGTCGAGCAGATCCCCCAGGGGTACCGCACCCGCGTCGTCGACACCCGCAAGACGACTCCCGGGCTGCGCGCACTGGAGCGCTACGCCGTGCGCGTGGGCGGTGGACACAACCACCGCGACAACCTCTCGAGCGCTGTGCTCATCAAGGACAACCACATCGTCGCTGCCGGCGGCATCGAGCGCGCCGTGGAGCGCGCCCGCCAGCATGCCCCCCACACGAGCCGCATCGAGATCGAGGTCGCCAACCTCGCGGAGTTCGACCGCGCCCTCGCCCTCGGCTGCGAGATCATCATGATCGACAACTTCTCCACGCCCGACATGCTCGAAGCGGTGCGACGCGGGCGCGGCAAGGCGCTCCTCGAGGTGTCGGGCGGCGTGAGACTGGAGCGCATCCGCGAGCTCGCCGAGGCCGGCGTCGACGTCGTGAGCGCGGGCGCGCTCACCCACTCCGCCCCCGCCGCCGATATAGCCCTCGACCTGGAGCTGATGCCGTGAGCCACGACCCGACCATCGACACCCGTGGGCTTCGCGAGGCGATTGCCGCTGCCGGTCTGAGGCTGGGCACGCCGCTGACGTGGATCGAGCGGACCGAGTCCACCAACGACGTGGCAGCGCGGGAGGCTGCATCCGGAGCGCCGCACGGTGCGACGTTCCTGGCCGATCAGCAGACGGGCGGGCGCGGGAGGCTCGGCAGGAAGTGGTTCTCCCCGCCCGGGCAGAACCTGTACCTGTCGATCGTGCTGCGTCCCGACGTGCCTCCAGAGCGGCTGCCTTGCATCACCCTCGCCATCGGTCTCGCCGTCGCCGAAGCCATCACGCCGTTCGTTCCGGGGATCCCGGTCGAGGTCAAGTGGCCCAACGACGTCCTCATCGCGCGCCGCAAGGCCGTGGGCATCCTCGTCGAGGCGAGCACGACGGGGGCCGGGGCGATGACGTTGGTGGCCGGGATCGGGATCAACGTGCTTCAGACAGCGTTCGACCCGGAGATCGAGGGCATTGCGACTTCGATCGCGGCGCACGGGTCGAGCCCGGATCGCGCAGAGGTGTTTCTGGCGGTGTTGAGGCGGCTTTCGATGCGACTGGACCAGTTCGAGCGCGACGGCTTGAGCGGGATGCTGGCGGAGCTGAGGGCGCGTGATGCGACGCTGGGGCGTCGAGTGAGGTGCGCGTCGGGCGAGGGGACTGGGGCGGGGATTTCCGACGACGGAACGCTGCGTGTGCAGATGGCGGCTGGGGAGGTGATTCGGGTGCAAGCGGGAGAGGTGGAGATTCTGCGCGCCTGAGCGAAGGGGCCGGGAGAGTGCTGTGCGGCGAGCGAAAGACGCTTGCTGCGCAGCGAGATTTGCGGTGTGATTCAGTTCTGCCGCAGAGGTGGGTGGAGAACGGATGACGTTCCGCGGAGGCCAGAAGACGAAGTGCCCGGGCTGTGGCGCCGAGTTCGACGACCCGGTGATCTTCTGCGGTGTTTGTGGCAAGCGCGTCGCAGTCCAGCCAGCACCGTCGTCGCCGTCTCGAGTCGGTGCGTCCATCGATCCAACGACGATCGCACGCGCGCGAGCGATCATATCCCGTCCGCCCGCGACGCCCCCCACGCAGGCGAGCCCACCCGCTCCACCACCGGCCCCCGCGAAAGCCCCACCGCCGAGCGTCGCGCAGCCGTCTCCCGCCCCGGAGCCCAAGGCCCCCGCCGCACCGCCTGCTTCCCAACGCGGCGATGCGTCGGGTGGCGAACCTCCTCCTTCGCGGCCGATGTCGAAGTTCGAAGCGGTCGCCCGCGCGGTCCAGGCCGCGTTCTCCGGACCGCGCTCCCCCGCGTCTTCGAGGAGCCCCGGCGCGCCGCCTCAGCAGCCCAAGGCGCAGCCTCCATCCTCCAACCGGAGCGCGCCCCGCTCGCAGCCTGAGCGGAAGCCCGACGCCGCACCAGCCCAGAGATCGGGCGCGCGCATCGACGTGACTCCGAGGCCGCCTGTGGAGCCGCGAATCGAAGTCGCGCCGGTGCCCAGGCAGCCCGTGCGCGTGCAGCCGTCGGTCAAGCCCGCCGCAGCGACGCTCAAGCCGCAGCAGTCGTCGCCGCGCGTGGAGCCATCTCCGAAGCCCGCCGCAGCGACGCTCAAGCCGCAGCAGTCGTCGCCGCGCGTGGAGCCGTCGGCCAGACCCGTCGCTGCAGCGCTGCAGTCGCCGCCTCCCACGCGCGTGGAGCCTGCGCCGACGACCGTCCCCGCGACGCTGCAACCGCACCCCTCTGCGCCGCGAGTCGAGTCGGCGCCGACGGCCGTCCCCGCGACGCTGCAGCCGCAGCCGTCTGCGCGTGTGGAGCCGGCGCCTGCGACCAAGGAGCCTCCGCGAACGGAGCCTGTGGCGCCGAAGCCTGAGTTGGAAGGGCGCAGCGATGCGCCGTCGCTGGACTGGGGGTTCGGTCCGGACTCGGATCAGGCGCTGCTCGATGATCTCGA
>CAYMUE010000284.1:0-1899 GCA_964393505.1 uncultured Polyangiaceae bacterium | reverse complement strand
CGCTGGACTGGGGGTTCGGTCCGGACTCGGATCAGGCGCTGCTCGATGATCTCGATGCGGGCTTCTACATGATCGTGCAGGGAAGACCCGAGTCGGGGGAGGGTGCGGCCGCGGAGGCTGCGGCGCCAGCGCAGCAGGAGGCTCGGGGCGAGCGTCCCGAGGACGTCGTCGCCGTGCGCGAGATGTTCGAGCAGTTGGCTCCGTTCTATGCGAAGCCGATCCGCGACTTCCTGATCGAGTCCGCGTGGGGCGATCCTCCGAAGACTTGGCTCTCGATTACGTTGCCGGCGGCGCGGGCGCTGCGCCAGGCCGCCGAGAAGATGTCGCTGCCCGAGCTCGGCGAGGCGCTGGGAGACTTCGTCGCGGCCCTCGAGGTGGCCGAGAGCGCACCGGGCGCGCACGTGGGCAAGGAGGCGAAGGACTTCATCGCCGGCGCCTACGAGCGGCTGGTCACCGTGATGCCGAAGGTCTTCGCGTTGGAGCAGGAGCGCAGCGTCCGCGAGCCCATCATCGTACACGCGATGCTGCAGCAGGTGCCCGGGTTGGGGAAGGTCGCGATCGATCGGATCTACGCGGCCGGCCTCTCGCACCTGGAGATGTTCTACACGGCGAAGCCCGGGGACATCGCGGCTGCGACCGGGATTCCCCTCGCGACGGCGCAGGCGCTGTGCGACAGGTTCCGAGCGTACCGCGATGAGGTGCAGCAGACGGCGCCCGATCAGCAGCGTCAGGCGGAGCGCAGGAAGCTCGAGGAGCTGGCCCATCAGCTGCGTGGGCTCAATCAGACGTTCAAGGGGGCATCGACCTCCTGGTCCGCGCAGGCCGCGAAGGACAAGCGGTGGTTGCGGACCGAGAGGGAGCGCCTCTTTCTGGAGATGACGGTAGTGCTCGCGCGCATCGGCGAAGTGGAGCTGCTGAGGCGTCTCGAGAGGCTGCCGTTCGAGCGGAAGGTCGCGGAGCTCGAGGCCTTCCTGACCGAGAACCGGGGTGGCGGCCAGGCGGGCGGCTGAGGCCCCCAGATCGGGATGAACAGATGACACGCGACGAAGTCCTGAAGAAGATCAGTGCCCGGGAGCCGCTGCAGCGCGCGGACCTTCGGGGGCTCGACCTGTCCAACGCCGAGCTCGCGGGAGGCGACTTCCGTCGGGCGGATCTCGAGGGGGCGAACCTCGAGAACGCGAAGCTGCGCGGCGCGGATCTGCGCAACGCCAGCTTGGGAGAAGCGTTCCTCAAGGGCGCCGACCTGCGCGAGGCCAACCTCGACAAGGCGGACCTCGAAGGCGCCAACCTCGAGGGCGCCGATCTGAGCGGAGCGAACCTCGCGCGCGCGAGCCTCGACGGCGCGAACATGACGAGCGCGAACCTGGAGCGGGCGGTGCTCACCAACGCGCAGCTTTGCGGCGCGCGCCTCGGCACCTCCAAGCTCGCCGGTGCGCAGCTCTCCCATGCCGACCTGAACGAGGCCTACCTCGGAGGCTCCGACCTGTCGGGTGTCGATCTGGAGAACGCCGACCTGTCCGCTGCCAATCTCGAAGAGGCGGTGCTCGCCGGCGCGAAGCTCGACGACGCCTCGCTCAAGTCGGTCTTCGCGCCCAAGGCCAAGCTCGTCGGGGCCTCGCTCGTGGGCGTCGACCTGTCCAATGGCGTGCTCGACGGCGCCGACCTCACCGGCGCGGATCTGCGCAAGGCGATCCTCGACGACGCGTCGCTGTCGGACGTGCGGATGACCGGCGCCAAGGTCGCCGGAATTTCGTGTCGTAAGACGAACTTTCAGGGGTTGCTCGCGGAGTGGGTGGACAGCAGCCCGAGCGTCGAGGAGGTCCAGAAGCTCACCGGCCCCGCCATCCTCGCGTCGCTCACCGGCGAAGCCCCGCGCATGCCCGCCGGCGTGCGCTACTT
>CAYMUE010000283.1:0-5876 GCA_964393505.1 uncultured Polyangiaceae bacterium | reverse complement strand
CTCGCGGAACTGATCCCACCGCTGCGGACGATACTCGCTCTCCGCCGCGCCGTATGCGTACGCCGTGCCCCGCTCCACCAGCTCGCCGGTCGCCCGGTCCAGCACCACCGAGGTTGACCCGAGGTGGTCTCCGAGCTCGAGGTACACGCGCACCGACGGGGCCGTGAAGTCCGGCGCCGCCGTGTGGACCACCCGCGCCAGACGCACCCCGTGCCCGAACAGATACGGCACCTCGGTCGCCTCGCTCCGCTCGTAATCTGATCCGTCCCACAGCGCCTGCCGCAGCTCGAGGCTGTGGAAGACATAGACGCTGTGCCGAACACCGCTCGGTGCGACCACCGACTTGCGCACCCTGCCGTCGGAGGCGTCATAGGCGAACTGCAGCTCCGCGTCCGGCAGCACCTCGGGGTTCGGCTGGTCCCAGCGTCGAGCCCGCATCAGCCGCCCCACCTCGTCCCACTCGTATCGATATCGCTGCAGCTCGCACTTGTCGCCCGCAGGCACGCACTGCACCCCGCCGCGCTCGACCACCAGCTCCGTCATGTGCCCGGCCGCGTCGTAGCTCGCCTGCAGCTTCTTCTGGTCCGAGTGCTTCGCCGACGTGAGCCGGTAGCCGCTGTTCGTGACCTGCCCGAGCGACCGGTCGTAGAACACATCGGCGTCGTCGTTGGACGCGACCGAGTTGCCGAGCCAGTCGTAGGACCAGGTCTGCTGCAGCACGCGCGACGGACTCTTCGCGTGCGGAGCGGCCACGCCCTGCTCCGCTTCGTACGGATCCCGCCAGGGGTCCTGGGCGCCCGGGTACTGGTAGTCGATCCGCGTGAGCCGATACAGGTCGTCGTACTGCATCTTGCGGGTCACGGGCGCAGGCGCCCCTGCCCACTCGCTCGCAATCCGGTAGTCCCGAATCTCGATCGGATTGCCCACCCGGTCGTAGCTGTACTGCTCGTCCTGCAGCAGCATCTGTCCGGTCTCGGACGGTGTCCCCGCCGGCAGCGCCGCCCGATACGTCGTCAGGTTGCGCAGCCGCCGCAGATCGTCGTAGTCGAAGCCGGTGGTCGTGTGCGCCGCGTCGCCGTAACCGATCTCGGTGGCCAGCCCGTCGGCGTCCCGTCGCACGCGCTCCACCAGGGCCCCGTACGTGGACCCGATCGAGCCCACCGCGCCGCGCCTCGTGTACGACGTAATGACCTCGGTCGGGGGGTCCGTCCCGGTCTGCTCGACCACGGGCCGGTTCGCTCCATCGTACGCAGTCGCCTTGCAGTACCACCGCGTGCCGGTCTCCCCGTCGGGACCGTTCACCCGCCTCGCCGCCGCCTGAATCCGCCCGCGGCCGTCGTATTGCGTGACCGCTTTCGATGCCCGGTCGGTCACCGACACGAGCTTGCCCGCGGTGAAGCCCTGGTCGATGAGGCAATCCGGCTCCGAGTCCACCTCGTCGTAGCGGTAGCTCACCTCCGGCACCGCGTCGTACGGCTCGTGGTTCGGCTGGCAGGGCGAATAGTCCTCGCTCACCAGGCGCCCCGCGGCGTCATACCCGTAGTTGACTCCGCAGCCCCGCGCGTCGCTCGTTCCGACCAGATCCCCGGCCTGGTCGTACACGTATCGCCACCAGCGCTGCCCCGAAGACGTCTCCGGCGCCACGTTCTCGGTCATTCGCCCGAGGGTGTCGTACGCCATCGTGCGAGCCACCGATGCTCCCGCATGGCTCCGGGTGATCGAGGTCACCTCGCCGGTGGGAAGGTAGGCGGACTCGACGTGGCGCGTCTCGATGCCCTGGCCCGCTCGCACCCGCTCGGTGGTCCGGATCACCCTTCCGTGGCCGTCCTTTTCCTCGCTCGCGTACGTGCCCTGGTGCGGGCCGGGCCCGATATCCTCCGCATCCCAGGCGTCGGAGGACAGCGCGTGATAGCGCGTTCTCAGCGTCACACGGCCGTCCAGCCCGAAGGTCTCCACTGCCCGGCCGAAGGCGTCGTAGCGCTGCTGCCCGTACTTCGACGCCGACGGCATCGACAGATCGTAGTCTTCCGGCGGCCCCGAATACTCCCACGCAAGGTACTTCCTGCGGGGTGCGCCCTTCTGATCGTAGTCCGTCAGACCTTCCACCACCCAGCCGAAGCCGTCGTGGTCCGGGTCCGCTTCCGACAGCGTGACCACCGTGCGTCCGAGACCGTCGACGAAGGCGTACGTCTCGTGGTAATCGGCGACTCCCTCGTCCCCGCCGTCCTGGGTCTTGCTGACCAGCAGCGACACCGGCCGGCCCGTCTCATCCGGCAGGTGGTAGTCGACCCGCAGCGACGGGACCACCGACGATTCCCACGCAATCCACGAGCTGGGAGCGTACAGCTCCCGCATCCGCCCGAATCCATCGTAGACGACGCCTGTCCGCGCTCCGGAGGGATCGACCGCGGAGGTCAGGGCCTGCAGTCCCAGGTCGTATTCCGCATGAGTGGTCAGCTCCGTGGTCCCGCACGCGGCCGACACGCTGATTCCGCCGATCTCGCGCTCGACCGGCTCCGCGTCCGCGAGGCCCGCATAGGTCGTCTCCGAGGTCGGCAGGTGCCGATAGGCATCGTCGTAGCCGACGGCCCTGCACCGCCCCTCCGCTCCAGTCTCGAACACCGCGTTGCCGAAGCCGTCGTACCAGGTGTGGCTGGTCACGATCCAGCCCGAGAATCCGGGCGGCGACGCGGTCGGGGGGAAGGGCGCGGTCCCCGCCTCGGTGCCGTCGGGACCGCTGCGGTCCAGCCCTCCGGCATCGCCCAGCCACGCTCGGGTCTCGACCGGATTGCCGCGGCCGTCGTAGTCGGTTTGGGTCCTGCGACGCTCCGCGGTGTGGACGCTTCCGCGGCTCCGGCTCTCGACCGTGCGCCACGCCCAGCCTCCTTCGCCGAGCGCGTGATCGGGGGTGGGCACCCGCGCGGGAATCGTCTCGGAGACAATCGACTCGTCGGTTCCCACGCGGCCCCATGCGGTCTCCACCGTCCGGTTGCCGAAGCGATCGACCTCGACGGTCTTGCGCACGTGCACGTACGCCGCCCGCGCAGGGACCGAAGCCGCCAGGGAGCCGTCGTCCGTACACGCCGATGTACTGCAATCCTCGAGCGCGATCGAGGGCAGCGACAGCGTCGTGCCGTTGGCCACCCACGCCGCGGTGTCGTACAGGAGCGAATCCGAGCCGGCCTCGAATGCCGTCCAGACCGATCGGCCATCCTTGCCGGAGTACAGCTTCCTCAGCCGATAGCTCGCATGCGTCGTGGACAGGTGGACCTTGGACTTCGCGTCCCAGCTCTCCCCGACGGTCGCCAGCCCCTTGAGCGCCTCGCGCGGATTGTCGCGCCAGCGATTCTCCGGCAGCGTGTAGTCGACTCCGTGGTAGTCTGCCGGTCGCTCGCCGAGCAGGAACTCGGTCGAGGACACCGATGCAGGGCTGTTGGCGTCCCCCGCCGTCTCGATCTCGGTCCTCGAGAATCCGCGGAACTCCCGCTGCAGCCCGTCATAGACCGGGTCGCGATACGTATACCGCGTCGTGTACGCGCCGGAAGGCCTGCCCACGGCTCCGAGGTTGTCGCGCACAGTCACTTGCGAGACCATGTGCAGCGGTATCGGCGCCCTTCGGGACCAGGGCTTGCCTCCCTTCTCTGCGGCGATCATCTGCGCCGACGACGTGGTGAACTGCACCTCGGTCGTCTTGCCGAGCCCGTTGGCGATGCTCGTGAGCAGCCAGGGCCGCTGGCCTGCGGCCAGGTCGATGTACTTGTAGGCGTAGCCGTCCCCCCACAGGATGTCGCGCGTCCCGGAGCCGTTCATGTCCACCAGGCGCACACGATTCTGATACCCGGGACTCGCTGGCGTGCCCGACAGCACCGTGCGCCCGGTCCAACGGCTGCCATCGACGTTCAGCCACACGTCTACCGCGTTGAACCGGATCTGGACCAGGTCCGACAGCCCGTCGCCGTTGACATCATCGACGTGCAGCGCCGAGCCGTTCGGGTCCGAATACTGCGGGCTGGAGGCCATCTGCACGAACGTGCCCTGCGAGAACGTGCTGCCCGCGCACCCGAGCTCCCCGGTGCCGAACGTGCCGTCTCCGCGCCCGGGCCAGTACTTCACGTCTCCCTGCCGCACGCGAACGATGTCCGTCAGCCCGTCGCCGTTCATGTCCGCGAGCCGCGTGTCCTCGTCCGAGAATCGTACCGGCGTTGCCGACCAGGGCACGCACCGCAGCACCGGATTCATGCTCAGAGCGGCCGTATCGGCCCCGGTCCACTGCGCGCTGCCGAACAGCCCGTCCCCGCCCGGATACCGCCCCAGCGCGAACCACACCTGCATCGAGGTGCCGCCCGTCTTGACGACATCCACCAGACCATCGCCATTCACGTCGAACACGCGGAGCTCCGCCGCGTCCGTTCCGAAATCGATCTTTGCGTCGAGCTTGTCGGCCGTCGTCACCGCTCTTCCGACCCACCACCAACTGCTCCCGATGAGCCTCGGCGTGTACACTCCGTAGCTCTTCGCCTTCGGCATGTGCACCAGCTCGATCGTGGCGTCGCCGTCGAGGTCGAGCGCGGCAACGTTGGGGTTGTGCTTGGTGAGCACCGACTCGGTGCCACCGAGCACTCCCTGCACACCGAGGGAGGTCTGCGGCCCGAACCGATCCGCCTCGCCCGCCGCGGAGTTGAGCCACAGGCCGTGCCTGCCCCCGTAGCTGCCGGGCATCATCGCCACGATGTCCGGAAGCCCATCGCCGTTCACGTCGTACAGATCCGTCGAGTCCTCGTCGACCGAATGCTTGGGACTCCCCTGCATCGATCGCACGGTCGAGTCGATGGGCTCCCAGCCGTCGGGAGTCGGCTGCCCGACATGCGAGTAGCCAAAGCGCATCGCCGGAAGCCTCGGACATGCCGAGCCGGGGAGCGTGCCGTCGGACTGCTCCGGGATCGACTGCCCCTCGCACCTGCCCTCGACCTGCACCGATGCGAGCAGCGAGACGTGGTAGGCGTCGTCGTAGCCGAGGTGATAGCGGCGCAGCAGCTCGCGTCCCGTCCCCGCGGACGCCACCGAGGTCACGTCGACGCGCGCGAGCCGCAGTGACCGCGACACCTTCCAACCGCGATGGAAGCTGGTGGACGGGTCGAGCCTCGTCTCGTAGACGAGCCGGGTGTGATGCGCCCACTGGGTCAGGCCCGTATCCCCCGCGGCCGGCGACGTGTCATGGATGTCCTGCAGGTAGGCGGTCCCGCCGTCGTGCAGGTACGAATACCGCACTTCATTGCCGAACGCGTCGAGCTGGCGGCGCAGATTCCAACGAAACACCCGCGAGGGATTGCCCGGCTCGGTCTCCAGGGCGTTGGACTCACCTCCCAGCTCCAGCACCACGCCGGACTTGTCCTGCACACGCCACGACTGCAGGCTGCGATTCCAGAAGAAGCGCAGATAGCTCCCTTCCACGCGCGGACGGAAGTACTGCCAGCCGTTGGCCCACGACGGGAGCTCTTCCCCCTCGATGGGCGTCGCGATCGGGACCAGCTCCTGGCCTCCATTGTAGACGAACCGGTCCTGGTTCGGGTGCCACGCATCCTGGTCCTGATAGGCGGGCAGCCCGCGGTCGGTCTGTCTCGATATGAAGGGAACCGAAACATCCCAGCCGACCCCGGCAACACCGCTTCCCGAGCCCGAGCCGTACCCGAGCGACAGCGAGGGTTGTGCAGCGCCCCGCGCCTTCGGCAGCGCGAAGGGCACGCTGAACGTTGCGATTCCCGTCGAGGGCTGGGCGCTGAAGCTCTCGCCCATCCCCTGAAGGGTGCCGGGGCCGCTCGGCGTCGAGATCGCCTTGGAGCTGACGCCGGTCTTGTTCTCGCCGGTGGGCAGCGACA
>CAYMUE010000282.1:0-5878 GCA_964393505.1 uncultured Polyangiaceae bacterium | reverse complement strand
ATGTCGTTGTCACATCTGCCATCTCATTCGGATTCCACTTGTCAGAGTCCATGTATTGGATCGGACATGGCGATGGGTAGCAGAACAGGCGTGGCTGAATCTCGATCGCCGCCGGTTGGCAGTAGCCCGCCGGTTCACCATCGTAATTGGGGCACGAGTGTCTTTCAAAGTAGAAAAACTGCACCAATCCACCGTTCTTCAGGTCCGCCGCGTAGACGTCGAGAGCCGGAAGACTGCCGGTATCCGTCGAATAGTAATGCCCAAGTACCATGTGGAGACCGCTCCACGACTTTTTCCATGCGTTCACACCCAAACTCAGACTGGCCGTTCCGTCTGGATTGGCGACGGTGACGGCATTGCATCCATTGGCGATGATCCACTCTACCTCCCCCGAGAAATGGTTGTCGCGCGTGTCGGCCGTCGACTGATCCCATGTATTCTCGGTCTCCCAGCTTCCTGTTTTCGGAAAGTCCTTGCCGATGAGAATCGACGTGAACGGATTGTGCCCGTAGAAAACAGCATAGGGATTCGTCAGGCTCGCGTCGTTCACCCAGGACCGGTGGTACTCGTACTTCTCGCTTGTTGTTCCCCATGCGATCCAGTCAGTCAGAGTAGACTGGTACCATGTGAAGAACTCACTGTTGTAACGCCAGATGTGGAATGATTCCGACCACTGTGGTTTGATCATCGTGTTATGGCCGTAGAACACAACGAAGTCGGATCCGGACCAACCGCGATCCGTTTGCGTCTCTTGGTTGGTGGCCATTTGATTGACTGTCACCGCCGAGTTCTCGTAGCGCGCTGAGTACGTGTGCGCGCACTCGTTTCCAGCGCAGTTATACATGCTTGACCAGAAGTCCTGGTAGGGGTCTTTCCCAGGGCTCGTCTCTATCGCCACCTTCCAGGCCTGGCCCGCGTAGGCACCGTAGTTCTTCAGACTGTAGACGACCAGCTCATGCTCGACGTTGTTGCTTCCAGCGTCCGCACCTTCGGTCACGCCGAGCACTAGTGCGGTGATCGCCAGGGAATGGGTCAACATCAGCTTCCGATACCTCATTGGCAGACTCCCTTCCTCAATACTTCGAGCGTTCGTTCCTGCAAACTTGCCATCAGGTCGTATGTCCTTCCAACCACCTTCGGCTCTTCCGTACGTCGGAGAACGGCCGGTGTCCGGAGCCGCGGAACCCGTCATTCATCACGGCGCGCAGCAGCGGAATCCGAAACCGACATGCGCAAACAGCCGGAACTGGATCGAAGAAGTGTCGTCCGCGCAGCGCAGGCGATACGCGTCGTCTCGGGCTGCGCCCCCGCGAGTGCGGCAGTAGTCGAACTGATCGGTCGGACCGGTACACGAGTCCTCCCATTCCCAGACATTGCCGCTGAGGTCGTGGACCCCTTCGTAGCCTTTCTCTTGCGAAACGCACCCGGGGAACGTTCCCACGGGCAAGGGGCCGCTCGGCGCGCTCTCGATGTCGGCGCAGGTCTTCGGCTGGTAGCCGTCGATCTCGCCCTGCTCCGGATTCCCGCCGTAGGGGAAGTTGTGGAGTCCTCCGGAGCTGCACGCATTGAACCACTGGCTTGCAGCGGGGTCGTCCCAGGCACCGGGGGGATTGGCGCCACCGCCGATCGCGCCGCACGGCCGCTTGCCCGCTGCCCTGCAATACGCGAAGGCGTCGCACCCGTCCACGCACCCCATCGGGTGCTGCAGCATGTCCGAGGCCGGGGCCCACGCGTTGGCCCCGCAGCCCTTCTTGGGAGCATTCGACACGGGGAGGAAAGGCGCCTGCGTCCGCCTGCAAGCCAGCCGCGGCTTGCACCTCATCGAGCTGGACCTTTCCGCCGCAGGCCGCGAGGACGGCGATCGCGACGAGGGGCATGACTTGAGAGCCGGGGACGCGAAGAATCTCCGTCTTCATCTTGTTCTCCCGTTCTCCTTCCCGGGGCTTCGACGCGCCTGCGCCTCAGCTTTGCTCCATGATTCCCGCGAACACCCGCTGGACACCGTATCTCCATGCCAGCCATGTTTCAAGCGACAATCTCACCCATTTTGGTGAACCGTTTCGCATGAGGCTAGATTAACGGTTACAACCTCGTTCCTCGGGTCACCAAGGCTTGACCCAGCTCGCCGACAGCCCCGCGACAACCTTGCCGCGCCCCGTGTCGCTGCCAACGCCGTCGCGCAGAGGGGGATCAGCTCGCTCGGTTACGACTTCGGGAACCTGACACCTTGGACGACGCCCCCGAGCCGCAGCTTGCGCACGTCCAGCGTCCCCGGTCGGAGAAGCTCTCGGGCGTCGAAGATGTCGCGGCTGGCACTCCGAGCCACGAGCGCGGCGAGCTTGCCAGCCGCGAGCTCGTGGTCGTCGAGCAGCAGGATTCGCAGTGCTGCTCGGCTGCCGACGGAACGCGAGTCGCGTGGAGCCGGCGGCCACAACGGCATCCGCAGCATGAAGTTGACGTCAACCTCGATGCTGCCGGAGCGGCCAAGCGAAGTGCTGTAGGAGAGCCTCCACTTGCCACCTGCGTGCTCGGTCGGAGCACGCTTCACCGTCAGCCCCGCGCGCCCGAAGACCTGCACCAGCGCCTGCTCGACGCGGGGTCGTTCGGCCATCATCGTCGTGCGATCGGTCGCGCCGACGTAGTTCAGGTCGATGTCCACCGAGAGGCGCCGCAGGTCGAGAATGAAGAGGTTGAGCGCGGTTCCGCCCTTGAGCGCGACGCGCGTGCCGAGGAATGGGTGCGCACTTCGGAGGAGTCACGGCGGTGAACTCGTTGCCCTGAATTGTGAGGGGTTGCAGATGCGCCGACGTGAGGACCGTGAAGCGGTGCCAGACGGAGTACGTCTTGCCACGAAACTGCAGGGCGGCGTGGTACGCAACCACGGCGTCCGTCGCGAGCTTGCTGGCGACCAGGAACGGGGCCACCCGAAACTGGTCGCAGCGGGCGCCGATCGGCACGACCGCGTACAACCCTCGGCGCACGCGCAGCAGGCGTCCGGCATCGACGTGGTGACTGAGCAGGCTATCGACAGTTCGGGGGCTGCGCACGCGCCCGTGCCTGTGCGCCGCGAAGTACTCCTCGTGCGTGAAGACCGGGTGGGTCGAGAAGAAGTCGATGGAGCGCATGCTTGCCGAATCTTAGCGTTACACGCAGGAATAGTGCGCGTCTCGGATGAAGTCCGCAAGCCGACGTTTGCCGTTCCATACCGATATGCGCACCCACGTGCATCGTTTCGATCGCAGCCAGCAAGCCTTCGTCCGCTCGCGTACCCCGGCCACCCGCCGCTACGCCGCCAGCCCCGTGATCATCGCCTCCATCACCTCGGTCTTCATCGTGACGAGGGGGTCGCGCGCTCTTGCACGGATGGACCGGGCGCGGCGACGTTGCAGCGCAGAAGCGCGCGGAGCGAGTCGCCTTCGTCCGTTGGAAATCGGACCATCGTGAACACCCGGAGGTGGACACGGGGCGGGTGAATGCAGCGTTGGGGCCGCGTCGAAGGTGATCGTCGCCGAGACCGTCGAGGCTCACTTCCCATGATGAGCGGCGATGGAATTGCCGCCGACCGCTGAACGCGGACGGCTGGGCATGCGGAAGCCCTGGCGGGCTTGGGGGATCTTGCGAGACCGGCAGAGGATACGTGCGCCGGACGACGCTGCGGCATCCATGTTCCGCGGATCGGAGGACACTCTCGACGCATGAGCTTCTTCCCATCCGCCGGACACTCCCGGATCTCACGACCTTCAGGCGTTCCCGAAGCCCGCCAGGGCTTCTGCACTCTCAGCCAACGGCTCTTGGCCGTCGGCGGAGAATGAGATCGCACCTCTTGGGTGCAAATCGGGGATGGGGGCTGGGGGGGTTGAACTCGCCTCGCCTCTGGTCGGTCGCGGATCCCCCTCTGCTCGCCCGCCGACCCCCCTCTAGTCGCGCTCCGGCCCCTTTCTGGACGCCGAACCGGCCTCTCTGGACGCCCCGGAAGACCCCTGGTCGCTCGGAAATGGCCATGGGTCGTTCCGGCGAGGCGTCTGGCCGTGAAGGGCGGGTTTCTGGAGGGGAATCCGGGCGCTCTGGACAGGTGGGCCGGCGCTCTTGTCGTGCCCAGGCTGAAAATCCGCTTGCCGATCCGTTCGTGACACGGCTAGATTCCGGTCACCCAAGATTGGAGGGGCGATCCATGACCGAATTGCGTTCACCGGAAGAACTGATCAAAGCGTACCCCAACGGCAGCCCGGAACTCGACAACGCCGGCATGCCCTACTCGATCCTCGGCAAAGAAGCCGCCTTCACCGTCGCGCTGGGACTCGAGCCCAAGGTCAGGGACCGCCTCGTCGCCTGCGGCCTCCGCCCCGCGGCGTTGGACGAGCTGCAGTCCGCGCACCACGACATGGTCTCCGCCCAGGCTCACTGGGAGGCAGCTCGCGTCTACGGTATCGCCGACGCCGCGGTCAAGCTGCACGTGGATGACCTGTACACGCTCCGCGATGACCTGCTTGCCCAGGCCTCGTTCTACTTCACCACGCCCGACGACGTGCAGCGCCTGGCAACCATTCGCGAGGGCGACGACATCCCCGACTGCATCGCCGATGCTCGCGTGCTCGTGCAGATGATCCGCCCCCGTGTTGCCGAGATCCTGGATCCGGAGTTCAAGCGCGAGTCGCTCGGCAGGGCGCTCGAGCTGGCCGACATGGTGGAGAAGGCCAGGTCGGCAGAGGCCGCCAGGGCGACGGTGAGCCCCACCGGCCAGCAGATGCGCCGCGTGCGCGATCGGACCGTCGCGCGTGTCGATGCCCTGCAGCGTGAGATCCGCAGGTTCGGCAAGCACGCGTTCCGCAAGGATCCGAAGCTGAGCGCGGCGTTCTCCTCGGAGTACCTGCGCAGGAAGCGCCAGAAGGGCGATAGCGACCCCGTCGATCCCGTGCAGGCGGGGACTGCGTCCCAGCCCACCGGCGGCAGCATCGGCGACGGCTCGAGTCCCTTCATCAACAGGTAGATCATGCCCCCCGATGGCACCCTGTCCGCTGGCGGGTTCCGGCCCATCGACGGCGCCGGCCCGACGCGTCTATTCCCGCTCCCTGCCGACGATCTCATCACCCACGGAGTCGTGCTCGGCATGACCGGCAGCGGCAAGACTGGACTGCTGACGGTCCTTGTCGAAGAAGCGGTCCGGAGCTCGATTCCTGTGCTCGTGATCGACGTCAAGGGCGATCTCCCGAATCTGCTCTTGACGTTCCCCGGCTTGTCGGCTCGGGAGTTCGCTCCGTGGGTGGATGCGTCTGCGGCCCGGCGGTCCGGAAAGACCGTGGATCAGGCCGCCGCGGCGGCAGCGGAAGACTGGCGCAAGAAGCTGGCGGACTGGGGCCTGGGCGCCGGGGATGTCGCCCGTCTGCGCGACTCGATGGCAGTGCGCGTGATCACACCGGGCTCGTCAGCGGGCGAGTCGCTCGACGTGCTGTCCGCCCTCAAGCAGCCTTCGCCGCTGTGGAAGACCGACGTGGAGGGCGCGCGCGAAGCGCTCGGCGCGTCGGTCTCTCTGGTGCTTCGCCTGATGGGCCGGGATGCCGACCCGATCAAGAGCCGCGATCACGTGGTGCTGTCGTTGATGGCCGAGCGGCGTCTGCGCGAGGGCAAGTGCGCAGGCGTCGCAGAGCTGCTCGAGGACCTGCGAGGGCCCTCGCTCGATGAAGTCGGGGCCATGGACCTCGACGAGTACCTGCCCAAGAAAGAGCGCACGTCGTTGGCGAAGGCGATGAACACGCTGCTCGCCTCGCCCACGTTCGAATCCTGGCGAACGGGATCGCCGCTGGACATCGCGCAGTGGCTCAGCCCCGGCGACGACGGCCGCACTCCGGCGGTGATCCTGAGCGTGGCGCACCTCGACGAC
>CAYMUE010000281.1:1557-5966 GCA_964393505.1 uncultured Polyangiaceae bacterium | reverse complement strand
CCGATCGATCCGGTCCACGCTTCGCCCACCCGTCGCATCCCGTGATACGGCCCGCAGAGCATTCCGAGGCGCATGAGATCAAGTTCGGGCGAGGAGGTCGTGCGGAAGCCATTCGCGCACGAGGTCCACGTCCCGCCGTTGAGGTAGGGCGCGTCGTCGTCGCCGGAATCGACGCCCCGCGGTTCGTGCGCGGAAATGCCGGCATCGGAAGCCGGCACCGACGAGGAAGGGGCAGCAGAGGGCTGCGTCGGCGAGGTCTCGGGGGGGCCAGAGGCGGCGTCGCTCCGGGAGGCTTCCGGCCGGGCCGTGGAGCACGCGCAGACGCAGCAGGCGGCGAGGAGGGCCGACAACCGGGGGGACGGACGGAAGCTCACGGTGCGGCAAGCTAGGCGATCCGCCCGGGAGTGAGCAAGTTCCGAGGTTGGGTTTGACCGAGCGCGTCATTCACACTAGATGCTCCGGAATGATCGTCGACGACGGCCCGGAGCAAGTGGATCAGGGTGGGGAGCCCGAGCAGGAAGAGAGACGACGGCTAGCGGAGCGTCTGCTGCCGGAGCTGATCAAGAAGGTCATCGAGGCGGGCGTCGGCAAGCTTTCGGGAAGCCCCGAGAGCGTGCGCCACTTCGTGCATGACCTGAGGCTCCCTCGCGACGTCGCGAACTACGTCTTCGCGCAGATTGACGACACCAAGAACGGGCTGTACCGGGTCGTCGCGAAGGAGATCCGCGACTTCCTCGAGCACACCAACGTGGCCGAGGAGATCACCCGAGCGCTGACCAAGCTCTCGTTCGAGATCAAGACCGAGATCCGATTCGTTCCCAACACATCCGACGAGCGTCTGTTCCCCAAGCCCGAAGTGAAGGCCGAGGTCACGATGGGCAGCGAGAAGGACGCCGCGAAGGAAGAGCGCCCGAAGAAACGATCCCGCTGACCCCCCGACCCCCGGACACCGTGAGCACCAAAGTCAAAGTCGCTGGAGAGATTGTCGCCCACTGTCGCAAGTGCGGCCTCGACCTTGCGCACGTCGTGTGCGCCATGGTCGCAGGCGTTCCCAAGCGGGTCTTGTGCAAGACCTGCGGGCAGGAACACGCCTATCACCGCCCTCAGGAGGAACGCGGAGCTTCCCGTTCCAGCTCCTCCGAGCGGACCGCTCGTCCCGCTGGTACGTCCAAGTCCAAGATCGTCCACGAGGCCGACACCGAGTCGGCCCGCGAGCGCGCGTGGCGCGATCACATCGCCGGCCAGCCCGCGAGCGCCTTCGCGCTCTACTCGCCGCGCGGGACCTTTGTCGTCGATCAGCTCCTGCGTCACGCGAAGTTCGGCGACGGCTTCGTGTCTCGCGTCATCGACGCCGGCAAGATCGAGGTCGTGTTCCGTGACGGTCCACGCACGCTCGCCCATGGGCTCTCTGGCTGACGGCCGGAAGAGCGGGGTCTGCGGCGCTCTTCTCGCCGCTTCGAGCCTGTTGACGGTCGCATGGACCGGTGTCGCGCATGCCGACGAGCTGGTGATCGCTCCTGCGCGCGACGGCGCTCTGGGTGCCTGGCTCGTTGCCGGTCCCCTGCGCGCGACGGGGCAGAACACGCGGTTTCTTCCGATCGAGACGAAGATCGCCGACGTGGCGGATGCGGACCTGCAACCGACCGCAGGCCTCGAGGTGACGCCCAAGGTCCGCATGCAGCTCGTCGCCTCGTCCGAGCGGTCCATCGACCTGACCGCTTCGCTCAAGGCCCCGCAGAGCGAGGCGTTCGCGCTCGCGGCAGGGATCCTCAGGGCGAAGGAGAGCGCCAACCTGCTTCTGGTGCTCGGCGGCGACGACGGCGTCGCCGTGACCCTCGACGGCAAGGAGGTCTTCTCTCGCGACCTCGGTCGAGGGGCCCGACACGATGACGAGACCATCCCGCTGTCGATCGGGCCCGGGGATCACCGGATCGTGCTGAGACTCCACCAGCGCGGCGGGCAGTGGGAGCTGCGGACCCGGCTCCTCGACGCGCGTGATCTGCTTCCCCCCAAGGGGGTTCGCCTCGTTCTGCCAGGCGTCGCCCCCTCCTCCGCCATCGCCGCCGCGATGGCCTCCGTCGAGCTGGAACTCCGGGTCGCGCCGGACCGCTACCAACCCAGAGTGCTCGTCCGCTTCCCGGGCGGCCTGCCCGAATCCGTGCCCGTCGCGGTGCAAGGACGCGCGAGCTGGTCCGCTGCCAGGTCCTCTGCAGCACCCCTGTGGGCAGTCTCGATCGGAGAAGTATCGCGATCCGAACGATCTGCACTGGACCTGTCGGCCGACCTGCCGGAAGTTCTTCCGGCCGATGTCGGCGGCGTCGACGACGGAACCCTCGGCGTTGCGGTCGAGGTGGCAGGCAGGCGCTTCGACTTCGAAAGGCCGTTGAGAGCCGTCGTGCGACGCACGGTCGGGCGGCTTGACGAGGCGCTGGGCGGCTTCGACGCCAAGACGCACGCGGTGGCGGATCGGGCGGTGGTGCGCGCGACGCTCGAGCACGCGCGCGAGCGGCTCGACGATCTCATCTCGACGGGGGACAAGGACATCGCTGCGACGGCGCAGGAGGCGCAGGAGGTGGAGCGCTTCCTCGACCGGTGGAATACGGGACAGGATCCGGTCTCGACGACTCGCGGTCCGGTGCGCTTGGCGTATCGATCGCCGCTCGACGGCAAGAATCATCCCTTCGCGCTCTACGTTCCGCCGTCGTATGCGGAGTCGCCGGAACGCAAGCGCCCGCTGGTGGTGGCGCTGCACGGGCTCAACGGCAAGCCGATGACGATGCTGCGCGTGTTCTTCGGGCGGGACGAGCCTGGCAGGAGCAGCGCGTGGAAGGACCGGCACGTGGGCAAGCTGCCGGATCTGGATGCGTTCGTGGTCGCGCCGAGCGGCTTCGGGAACCTCGGATATCGCGAGGCGGGCGAGATCGACGTCATCTCCCTGCGTGACTGGGCCGCGCGGAGCTTCCCGATCGATCCTGCGCGCGTGTACGTCACCGGCCCGTCGATGGGAGGCATCGGAACGGGTGCGGTCGCCCTGCGCTACCCCGACAAGTTCGCCGCTGCTGCGCCGCTGTGCGGCTATCACAGCTACTTCCTGCGAAACGACATGGCAGGGCGAAAGCTGCGCCCGTGGGAGCGGTCCCTGGCGGAGTTCTTCTCCAACGTGTTCTGGGCGAGAAACGGGCTGCACACGCCGATGTACATCGTGCACGGCACCCGTGACCTGCCCGAGCAGAACTCCGGCGTGCTCATCGACCGCTACAAGGCCCTGGGCTACCCCTACGAAGACGAGCACCCGGACAAGGGGCACGACGTCTGGATCGAGGCCTACGAGGACTTCAAGACGTTCCACTGGCTGATGCGCCACAAGCGCGATCCGCAGCCCAGGAAGGTCGTGATCGAGACCAGCTCGCTCCGCTACGCCGACAGCTCTTGGGTGCACATCACGGCCCTGAAGAACCACCTGGCCTGGTCCAGCGTCCACGCGACGATCACGGGCAAGGACAGGATCGAGGTGACCACCAAGGAGGTGGATGCGCTGCGCCTCGATCGATCCACGCGGCTGAGCCAGGGACCCGTCACGGTCGTGATCGATCGCTCGACGTTGTCGTTTGGCGCCGATGAGCCGCTCGAGCTCCACCAAGCCCAAGGCGCGTGGACCAAGGGGGGGCCGGCACCGGTGGAAGGGCTCTCCAAGAAGCGCGGACTGTCGGGCCCGATCCAGGACGCGTTCCTCGAGCCGATTGTGTTCGTGTATGGAACGCGTGACCCCTCGATGACGCGCGCCAGCCTCGAGGTGGCGCGGGCCCTGGCCGAACCTCCCTACGGCGTGGAGGCTCGCTGGCCGGTCGTGCCCGATGTCGAGCTCGACCCTGCGTTCGCGGCGACGCATGCGTTGGTGCTGATCGGCAATGCCCGGTCGAACTCGGCGATCGCGGAGATCGATGCGCGGCTTCCGATCCGGATCGAGGGGTCGGCGGTCGTCGTGGGAGCGAAGCGTTTCACGGGGCGAAATGTGGGAACCATGTTCATCCACCCGAACCCGAAGCAGCCGGAGCGGTACGTGGTGGTTGTGGAGGCCCCCGACGCCGGAGGACTGTGGCGATCGCTGTCCCTTCCCAGGCTCACGCCGGACTTCGTCGTGTATGACGACTCGGTGGCCGGCGCGCGCGGTCAGCTCGTGCTCGGCCGCGCGACGGTTCTTTCGGGAGGAAGCTTCGACAACCGGTGGAGGCTCCCCGAGGAGATCGACGTCGCGGCGCCGGCCGCGCGGTAGCTATCGGCCCTTGGGGACCGGGCGTCGTGCGCCCTTCTTCGCGTGATCGGAAGGCTTTCGCGGGGGCTTGTCTTCGCGAAGCGGAGGCTTCTTGCCGCGAGGGCGATCGTCGCGAGGCGGGGCTTTGCGATCGAAG
>CAYMUE010000281.1:0-1457 GCA_964393505.1 uncultured Polyangiaceae bacterium | reverse complement strand
TTGCGCCCTTCGTGCAGATCGACCTCGAGCCAGCTGCGACCATCCTCCACGCGCACGACCCGCACCTCGGCGGGCAGGGTCTTGGCACCATCGTCGAGCACGACGCCGGAGCGCCATCGCTGGACGACGGGTTCGGTGATTTCCCCTTCGAGCTTGACGAGATAGCGTTTGGTGACCTTGCGGCTGGGGTGCAGGAGAGCCGCGGCGAACTCGCCGTCGTTGGTCAGGAGCAGCGCGCCGCTGGTCTGGAAGTCGAGGCGTCCGACCGGGTAGAGGCGTGCCTGGATGCCCGAGACGAGGTCGGTGACGGTGGTGCGCCCCTCGGGGTCGCTGGCCGTGGAGACGACCGCGCGGGGCTTGTGCATGATGACGTAGACCGGTGCCTCGGCGATCGCGCGACGACCGTCGACCTCGATCTTGTCTTCGAATGGGTCGGCGCGTGTGCCGAGCTCGGTGACGACCTTGCCGTTGACCCGGACACGCCCGGCGAGCAGGAGTTGCTCCGCGTGGCGACGCGAGGAGACGCCGGCTCGGGCGAGGATTTTCTGTAGACGTTCGAGAGCCATGTTCGGGATGACCTGTCAGCGGGAGGGGGGGGACACGTGGGGACTAGTTTGATGCGGCGGGCGTAGGAGCACCCGCGTCGGAGGCCGGAGCAGCGCCGGCATCGGCCGATGACGACGGGCTCTCCTTCGTTTCGGTCGCCAGGCGGGACATCTCGTCACGATCCCATCTGTCCACGTGGCCGTCGTGATCGACATCGACCCCGACGCGCTCGAGGCGACCCATGAGGTAGATCTCCCAGACGTCGGGCTTGCCGTCGACGTTGGTGTCGCGCTGGACTCGCGAGAGCTTGCCGTTGGAGTAGTACTTCCACCTCTCGGGCTTGCCGTCGCCGTTGGAGTCGAGCTGCTGCTCGACGAGGCGACCGTTCGCGTAGACGGACCAGGAGTCGACCTTGCCGTCGTAGTTGGTGTCGGCCTCCTCGCGCTGCTTGTCGCCCTTGTCCGTGAAGGTGGTGAGCACGTCCTTCACGCCGTCGAGGTTCGTGTCGACCTCGAGGCAGACCAGGGACTTCCTGCGGTCGCTGCCCTCTCCGAAGATCTGGTAGACCCGTCGGATGTTGGGCTGCAGGGCTCCTGCAGCGGTGGCTTCGCTGACCTCTCGGTCGTCGCGATCGCGCCAGGCGCAGCGAGCCTGGTCGTCCTTGGAGAAGCCCTTGGCTGACAGGTCGCCTCCGGCCGCGCCTTTGGCCGCTGGCTTGGAGGAGCCGCAAGCCGCGAGCCACGCGAGGGACAACGAGACAAGCAGGGGCACGGCGAAAGAACGAGGGTTCATTGGGCACCTCCGGTCTCGGCGGAGCCGGCGTCCGACGCTTCCGCGGGAGCCGGAGACGGCTGCGGCGGGGCGGCCGAAGCAGTCGATGCGGCGGTGGCCGACACGGCGGCGGGAAGCTG
>CAYMUE010000280.1:0-6072 GCA_964393505.1 uncultured Polyangiaceae bacterium | reverse complement strand
ACTCTCGTCACTTGTTGCCTCAGTTGCACTCAAGTCAGATTCCTCGGCTCCGCAGCCGGAGAACATCACGACTGCCGCGAACAACAGAATAGTCTTGCTTGGCTGCATGTTCGAAACCTCCTTGTTCTTCACTGCGCCCGTCTGCCCGTCTGGACGCCTCAGCAACGCCGAATCGGGCGTCATTCCGGGTTGCGAAGCTGGAGCTGCGACTGCAACGACGACTGCTTGCCGTCTGCTGTGTCGATGCCCTCGACACCGGCGCGGTCAACGGCCCAGATGTGTACCAGCAGCGGGTTGCGGCGCACAGGCATTGTTTTCGTTTCTGCTGCGTTTTTTTGATTTGACTGGACACTTGCATGGTGGGTCTGGAAAGCATCTTCTGTGCACATCAGTCCAGTTCCTCGGGGAGCGAACGGGAGTCTGGTTGCTCGAGCGCGCGACAACCTCGCTCACTGGAAGGCCAGTAGCCGTGTCGCGGGCTTGGGCGGGACGAACAGCCACGCCGCGACTGACTGTTCGTTGCCCTCCGTGCAGAGAGGGGGCGCGGAAGACTATCGAGGCCCCACGCAGGACTCGAGTCTGCAACGCCACGATGAGCGTCCGCAACGCACCTTGTTGGTCACTCGGCAGGTGGGGTGTCAGAGATGTGGGGGGGAGAGCCGTCTACTTCGGGCGAACGCACGGACGGGGGCGGGGACGTGCCGGACTCAGGGAGCTTCGCAGATCATCAGGTCGGAGAGCCCCACGTCGCCCGTGCACTTCTGACCCGTCGTCGTGCAGTCCGCGTCGGCGCGGCACCACTGCTCGCACGTGCCGGAGATGCACACGCCCTGGTACTTGCCAGCATTCAACGCGCAAGGGGTGCCAGTGTCCCCCGCGCAGGTTCCGCCCAGCGCGACTGCGTTCTCGCCGTTTGCCACGCACGCCATCCAAAGCGCGTCGCAACCCGATCCATCAGCGCACCCGGGCGTGCCGAAGTAGTCGCAGACCGGCCGGCACAGGTCCGAAGTTCCCTCGGGGACGCACGTCAGACCTGCCACGCACTTGGAGCTCAGGTCGGAATCCGCCGGTGCGCACGCCTGTCCTGCGGTTCCGGTCCCCAGCTTGAAGCAAGCTCCGCTCGAGCCGCCGGGAGCAGGAGAACAGCTCTCGTCTGTCCCGCAGCCGGTCGTCGCATCGAAAGGCTTGCACTCCGTGTAGCATGCACCGATGACCGGATCGGAGACCTGGCCCATGCAGACCTTGCCCGCGGCGCACTGAGTCGATCCGTCACACTGGCCGGTCTGGCAACCCGTGCCGGCCGGATCGCAGATCATCAGGCTGGTGTTGAGGCAATCCTCAGCCTTCGTGCACGCCGTGCCCGGGTCGGCACCCTTCGGCACGCACGTTCCGAGAGTGCCGATCGTGTCAGACCACGCGAGACACATCTTATCGGACGGACAATCGGAGTCGGCACAACAGAACTTCTCGCACTTGTTGTCGGCACCGCAGGTCGCACCGCCCTTGCACAGGGCAACGTCCGCGTCGCAGTCCCCCCCAACATCGACGGTGTTCGGCGGAGGAGGGGGCCAGCACTGGAAGTTGCCCTCGTTGTCCGCGAGGTCGCACGCCTCTCCCGCTGCGCTGTCACACCCCTCGTTCGTCAGAGGATTGCATGGAATATTCGCGATCTTGTAGCAACCCGCAGGCAGTGTGATCTGTGTCCCTCCGCCCGATCCAGCCGTCGAGCCCGCCGCGCCAGCTTCGCCCGCAGAGCCCGCCGTCGAACCCGCAGCACCAGCTTCGCCCGCAGCGCCCGCCGTCGAGCCCGCCGCGCCAGCTTCACCGGCCGCGCCGGCCTTGCCAGCCGAGCCCGCCTTGCCCGCCGCACCCGCCTTGCCCGCGGTGCCCGCGGTACCGGCGGTGCCGTTCGAGTCGTCTTCCGAGCTGCAGCCGCCCCAAGCAAAAGCCGCCACAATCGCCGTCACAGCAGAAAACACAAGCACTCGGTTCTTCATGAAGGCCTCCATCGATCGCAAAGCAGTGGTGCCGGGATACGATCCCTTGCATCCCGGCTCCGACCCACTGGCGGATCGGTCACCCGGGCTGTGGGTGGTTTACACGCTCGCTCCCCCTCTGTCCAGGCGCAGGGGTCGTTCGCTCACGCCCCTCCCTCCCACGAACCGCTGCTCCGCTCTCGTCCGGATTGGGGAATTCCAGACCGCGCCCCGCCTCGATTCCCCGCTCCGCCGCCGCCTTCCGCCGTTGACTCCGCGTGCGTCCAGAGAGTACGCGCTTGCCACCATGACCGTGGAGATCCGCGAGACGCGCCTGGGCGGCGACCTCCGCCCCTTCCTCGAAGTCGTCGGCGACATCTACCGCAACGACCCGCACTACGTCCGCCCCCTCGACTTCGAGCTCAAGGATCGCCTCGATCCCAAGGCGCCGTTCTGGAAGCACGCCGAGGGCACGCTGCTGACCGCATGGCGCAACGGGCGCTGTGTGGGGCGATGCACGGCGCACATCGATCGCGAGCACCTGGCGCGTCACAAGGACGGGGTCGGGATGTTCGGGCTGTTCGACACGACGGACGACGCGGAGGCGGCGAAGGCGCTTCTGGATCGCGCGGGGGAGTGGGTGAAGCGACGGGGGATGAAGGCATTGCGGGGCCCGCTGTCGCTGTCGGTCAACGACGAGCTGGGGTGCCTGGTGGAGGGGTTCGACACGCCGCCGCAGGTGATGATGCCGCATCATCGTCCGTACCAGGGCGGGCTGATCGAAGCCGCGGGGCTCCCCAAGATCAAGGACCTGTTCGCGTGGCAGTACGAGGCGGGCAAGCTCCCCGAGCGCGCGCGCAAGGGACACGCCGCGATCCAGGCGATGCCCGAGGTCCGGTGCCGTCCGATGGACATGAAGCACCTCAAGCGGGACGTGGCCCTCTTGATGGACATCTACAACGACGCGTGGAGCGACAACTGGGGGTTCGTGCCGATGACGCGCGCGGAGGTGGACAAGCTCGCGTCGGACATGAAGCTCATCGCGATCCCGGATCTGACGCAGATCGTGGAGGTCGACGGCGAAGCGGTGGCGGTGGCGGTGGCGCTGCCGAATCTGAACGAAGCGCTGGTGGGGCTCGACGGCAAGCTGCTGCCGACGGGGCTGGCGAAGCTGGTGTGGAGGCTGAAGGTCCGCGGGGTGTCGTCGGCACGCGTGATCGTGCTGGGGATCCGTCGGAAGCTTCGCAACGTGCGCAAGTACGCCGCCCTTTCGACCTTCATGTACGTGCAGATGCACCTATCCGGCGCGCGCCACGGGTTGCGACGCGGCGAGCTGTCGTGGACCCTCGAGGACAACCACGCGGTCAACGCCGGGATCAAGCTGATGGGGGGCAAGGTGTACAAGAGGTACCGGCTCTACCAGCGAGAGCTGTGAGGTTGCATCGCGAGAAGCGACGGACACCGCTCTCATGACCGCGGAGAAACAACGATGAAGATCGCCGTGACGGGAGCCTCGGGCTTCCTTGGTTCGCACGTGGCGCAGCAGCTCGTGGACGCCGGGCACGCGGTGCGCGCCGTGGTTCGCAAGACCTCGGACACGCGCTACCTGCGCGGGCTCGACAAGGTCGAGCTGTTCGAAGGCTCGGTCGAGGACCGCGCCTCCTGCTTCGCCGCCTGCAAGGGCGTCGACGCCGTCATCCACGCCGCCGGCCTCGTCAAGGCCCGGACCACCGCCGAGTTCCGCCTCACCAACGTCGTCGGCACCCAGAACATGATCGACGCCGCCAAGGCCGAAGCCGCTTCGATCAAGCGGTTCGTGATGGTCTCGAGCCTGACCGCGCGCGCCCCCTCCCCCGACGGCAACCCGCTCCCGGTCGATGCCGAGCCGCGCCCGGTCACGGCCTACGGCCGCAGCAAGCTCGAAGGCGAGCGCATCGCCCTCGAGGCCAGGGACGCGATGCACGTCACGGTGGTGCGTCCCACGGGGGTCTACGGCCCGCGCGACAAGGAGATGTACCAGCTCTTCCAGTTCGCGAAGATGCGCGTGCTGCCGTACATCGGCGATCCCGGCGGCAAGCTCACCCTGATCCATGGCGAGGATTGCGCGCGCGCGCTGGTGCTGTGTCTGACCGCGGACATCCCCAGCGGCCGCGCGTACGACGTGGACGACGGCCGGATCTACACGCGGGCGCAGCTTGCCGAGGGGCTCGAGGGCGCGGTGGGACGGAAGGCCTGGATGAGCTTCCCGATCCCGAAGCCGATCGCGTTCGGCTACGCGACGGCCAGCGAGCTGTACGGCCGCGTGGCGAACAAGGCGGTCATGGTGAAGCGCGAGAAGATGGACGAGCTGCTGCAGCAGTGGGTGGGCAACTCGAAGCCGGCCCACGACGAGCTCGGCTTTGCGGCGCGTCACACCTGGATGGAAGGCGCGCGGCAGACCGCGAAGTGGTACCGCGACAACGGCTGGCTTTGAGCTCGCCCACAGGGCCGCGGACCGCGCCTTGCCGCGGTCCTACCGGATCCCCATCACCTCGAACACCGGCTTCAGGCGCGAAGCGGCAATCACGTACGTCGCGTTCCACCCCTCACGACGCGCGTAGTGCACGTTCATCGTGCGCCACGCGTCGCCCTTGCCAATCGCGATCCGGATATCCTTGGAGCGCTCCTCGCGCCCCGGACGCCGCTTCACCTCGATGGTCAGGATCGGCTGCTTCTCGTCCCAGTCCCCCAGCTTCACCGCGGCCTCGGCGCGCATCTGCAGGAAGGCGTCCTCGATGCGGTCCGCCCCCTCCCCCTCCAGCTCCCCGCCCGCCTTGCCCGTGAGCACCAGCGTGCGCCCCCCGCCCTTCAGCGTCATCCGCTCCACTTCCGTGTGATCGATCATGAACGGCGATCGATCGATCGCGAAGGTCGTGAGCCCCTCCTCCGCCCTCCCCGGCAGCACGAACACCCCGTTGTCCGGCTCCCACCGGGCATAGGCGCCGTCGGCCACGCGCCCGCCGATCAGCAGCTTCCACACGCGCACCCCGCCGTCTTCTCCCGTCGCCTCGAGCTGCGCCGTCACCCGCGGCCGATCCAGCCCGAAGGTCCCGTCGTCGCGATCGGCCACCCAACGCTCCGCCTCGAGCTTCGCCACCGACTCGAACAGATCGGCAGCCAGGGACCCGTCGGCCGAGAACCCCGCAGGCGCCTCGAGCTTGAATCCGTTCGGGGAACGAACAATCTCCTGGTGGTCGTCGCCCCACGACGCCGACACCTTGCGCAGCCGCTCCACGCTCACGTCGAGCAGCTCCGTGGACCGGATGAAGGTCGCCATCCCCTCGAGCAGACGCGCCTGGTTGCGCGACAGGCGGACCACCACGCCGTCCTGCTCGCGACGCACCAGCACCTCGTCGCCCCTGGGCGTGCCGAGGATCAGCTTCTGCTGCGGGCGCGTCTGCGATCCCGACGCCGGCTGCACAATCTGCAGGAAGCCGTCGGAGGCGAAGTCCCCGGCCGGCGCCACCTCGCCCTCCATCCCGACGAGCCCCTGCACGAACCCCTTGGCGTCCGCCGCGGTGACCTCGCGCTCCTCCGGGTGGCGCATCTTCCACCCCGCCCCCTTGCGGAGCAGCTCGAGCTTGCGGCCCGAACGCTCGATCAGCAGCTCCTCGATCTCATCGGGCCGCACGTCGAGAACGTGCTTGTCGAGCAGCGCCTCGCGCGGGGCGCTCAGGGCATCGAGCGCGGTCTTCGTCACGCAGGCCGACAGGCGCTGGGGCTTACGACGCACCGCCACGATCATCTGGGCGGCGCCGGGTGAAGCCGGGCCTGCATCCGATGCCGGCGGGCACTCGCCGCCGAGCTCCAGCTCGTGGACCGGCTGCGATCCGTCCTTGGGCGTGAGCACGAGCGTGACCTTCCCGCTCGCAGCCGCCAGCGCGGCATCGGCCTCGGCGTCGGACAGGAACCGCTCCGCGCGCAGCCCGCCGATCGCCTGCTGCACCGAGTCGAAGGCGACGCGGTTGACCCGGGGACCGGAGTCGCCGTCGAGACGGAAGCCGCCCCAGGGGGCGCGCACCAGCTTGCGCGCGCCTCCGGCCCCGTCGAGCGCGAT